>JAHBUY010000003.1:0-314832 GCA_019637795.1 bacterium
CCGCGGCGGCGACGGTGTCGTCATCGTCGACCGGCAGCTCGGCCATCACCGCCCCGCTGGCGCGATCGTGGACGACCAGCGTCTCGCCCTGCGGCGGGCGCGTGGACGGGCCGGCGCTCATCCGCACCTCATAGCCAACCCACCGCCGCCCTCGCCACCGCGCCGGCGGCGAGCAGGCCGCCCGCGAGACCGCCCGCGGCCGCGTCTGACATATCCACGTCGACTTGTGGATTTTCCTGGATTATTGACGGCGGCATGTTCTACCGCCGCGTCGTCGGACCGCAACTCGTCGCGCCCGCCTCGCGTCACAAGGTCCGGCTCCTCTTCGGCGCCCGTCAGACCGGCAAGACGGCGCTGCTGCGGCACCTGCTGGCGGACGACCGCACGCTAGCCGTCAACCTGCAGGAATCCGCCGACCGGCGGCGCTACGAGGCCGATCCGGCGGCATTCAGCCGCATGGTGCGCGCCCTCCCCGCGCGCCTGCGCGTGATCGTCGTCGACGAGATTCAGAAGGTGCCGGCCCTGCTCGACGAGGTGCAAGCGCTCTACGACGCGGCGCCGCGCCGCTGGCAGTGGTTCCTCACCGGCAGCTCGGCGCGGCGCCTGCGCCGCGGCGCGGCGAACCTGCTGCCCGGGCGCAGCCACGCCTTTCGCCTCCATCCCGTCTGCGCCTGGGAGCTCGACGGTGCATCGCCGACCATCGCGCCACCGCCGGTCGACCTCGCCGCGCCGCCGTTCCCCCGTCAGAATCTGGGGCGCGTGTTGGCCCTCGGCTGCCTGCCCGGCGTGCGCATGGAGAGCGCGCCGGCGGCGCGCCTGACCCTCTCCGCCTATGTGGACCACTACCTCGAGGAGGAGGTGCGCCGTGAAGCGCTGGTGCGCGAGATGGGCCCCTTCGCGGTATTTCTCCGGCTCGCCGCGCTCGAATCGGGTCGGCAGATCAATCTCGCCCGCCTGGCCAGCGAGAGCGGCATCGCCGCCACCACCCTGAAGGGCTACTACCAGGTGCTCGCCGACACCTTCGTCGGCCACTGGATGGGCGCGTATGCGCGGCGAGCGCGCCGGCGGCTGTTGACCACGCCGCGCTTCTACCTCTTCGACCTCGGCGTGCGGAACGCGGCCGCCGAAGTCCCGCTCGATGGCCGCATCGGTGACGCGGCCGGTGGCCCGCTGCTGGAGCACTGGGTGGCACTGGAGCTCATCGCGCGCGCCAGCTACCTCGGTCGTGGGCATCGCGTCAGCTTCTGGCGCACCCGCTCCGGCGCCGAGGTCGACTTCGTCTGGGAGGCGCCGCGCGAGGACGTGCCCATCGAGGTCAAATGGACGGCCCGCCCGCGCCCGACCGACGCCCGCCACGTCGAGGCCTTTCTGGCCGCCCACCCCGAGCGCGCGCGCCGCGGCTACGTCGTCTGCCGCTGCCCGACCCCGGAGCAGCTCAGCGACCGCGTCCGCGCCATCCCCTGGACCGCGCTGTAGCAGTCGCTGCGCCCCGCACGTGCGGCGGCGCGCAGGCATCCGACTCCGGGCAAGACCGAGCCACGACGTGCGGAGCGTCACTACGCTACTGCGGTGGCATCATCCGGCACGGAACATCCCCAGCCCATAATGGCTCCCGTAGCCCAGCACGAGTGGCCCGCGAATGGGCTCCGCGAAGCGGAGCTCCAGCGCCCACCCCTGGTCGACGCAGGGTGCCGGACCGTGACGGCGAACGCGGACGAAGTGGCGGAACCGCGCCATGGATGGATCGCGTTGATCCAGAACCTCGATGTGGGTCACGGGTGGCAATCCGCGGGCTTCCAACTCGGCCCTGATCTGTCCCGGCAGCGAGTTGCCGCCGCGCTTCTTGAGGAATCGCGGTGCAACGAAAGGTGTCGCAGATCGCCAGACAGGGGAACCCTCCGCTCCGCCCAGCAGCCCCGCCATCGAGTTACCGAACGGGTGCCTCAGGCTCGTGAGATTCGACAACGCACCGAGCGCCGCCATCGCCACGCGCAGCGGGCCGGTCCCCCCCTTGGTGAACGTGCGCCGCACGGCGCGCACAGCGTCCTGCGCGTCGCCGTCCAACCCGGCAGGCGCCCAGATGAGCACGTGGTCGAGATGGCCATCGAGATCGAGATCGAGCGGCAACACGTGTGCGTGTTGATGGCGCTCCTTGAGCGGTGCTCCGTCCGCCGCACGTCCAGTGATGACTCTCGAATGACGCGGCGATTGCGACGCGTGCGCCACGACCGCGCGATGCAAGAGCTCGGCCTGCGGAAGCGTACGGGTGACGGCAGGAAGCGCATGCGAATTCCCACTGGCGGTCGCGATCGACAGCAGGATGCTCTCGACCGGCTCCGATGCGCGGCGGGTTCGGCGCGGCACCGGCGCGCCGGCTTCGAGCACATCGACGCGTCGCCAATAGAGCACCCGTTGGCTTCCCGGCGGCTGGCTCCACCCCAGTGCGCGCAGCCATTCCGTCTCGACCTGGAGGCAGGCGATCAGATCCGCTGGATACGCGTCGCGAATGGCCTCGAGCTTCCGCTGCTCCTCCTTCGAACGTCGGGCCTTCCCGGTCTCGATTCCGAGCTTGCGCAGCTCGTCGGCAACGACCGTCTCGCGCCAGGAGCTGTAGGCAGGTGCAGCCATCGGGGCGAGGAGCGATACCTGTTCCCAGCCGGGCCGATGATCGATGGCGCCGTCGCAGGGCCGAGCATCCGTCCCGTCGGGCAGAGCCGTCTCCGCGTCGATGATCGTCCCATCCACCCAGCTTTCGGATCGCCCGAGGTAACCGAGGTTCTCGGCGAGCCCAGACAGCAGTTGCCTCTCGCCGTCGGCAAGCGCGATGTCCCACGTGATCGCTATGCCCCCAGACGCGATCTGCGCCCACGTGTCGAACACCAACGTGGTACGCTCGCGGCCCTTATCGAGCGTCCCCACTGGCATGTAGTGACGGGAGTGCGTCCCGACGGCTGGCGGCAGGCGGTAACGCGGAAGGGTCGCGGCTAGCTTCTCCATCAATGCCTGCGCGTCCGGCGGTGGGCGGTCGGATGTCCACCCGAGCTTGGTATAGCCGGTCGCGAGCAGCGCGCGCACGACGCGCCACGGCGATGGGGGCCATTCGATCAAGCCCTCGTTCACATGGCTGCCCCACGGCGTGGCGTGATAGCGGCCGCCGGGGAAGCGGAGCAGCAGCGTCGGCACGTCTCAGTCCCCTTCGCCCTCGTCGTCCCTCGTCTCCTCGGGCTCGCCCTTTCCCTTCTTGAGATCGCCTTCGAACGTGACCTCAGTAACCGTCATACGATCCCTGCACGCGCCAATGCCGCGCTGCAGATCGGCGATGATCGCGCTCCGACCCGGCAGGACAAAGCTCGCTGGTCGGGTCGCCGCGATCGAATCGCCCGCTGCACGCAGGTCGCAGGCGGTGCGCAGCCGGAGGCTGCCGTCGAGGAGTGAGCGCAACTTGTAGAGGGCGAGCAGTATGAGCAGCTCCTCGACGTCCGCGCCCAGCCCGTAACCGCGGATCTGCGCCAGGTCGAGGTTCGCGTAGAGGGTGATCCGTTCGGCGGTGAACTCGTCGCGAGCGAACGGCACGTTCCCGAAGCCGCTCTTGGTGTCGCCCGATGGATTGACGTGATCGTTCTTGACGCCTCCGGAAGCGGCGACGCGCACGCCATCTGCCTCGATGAACGCGCTCAGGGCTCGAGAGACGCGGAGACGGCCACCAGCGAGATCCTTCTTGGCGAGGAATACGCCGTGGAGGAGAGAACCGACGTCGTACTTCAGCAGCGCGTCGCCGAGCTTCCGGCGATCGATGGGACCAACATCGAGCGCACCCAGCTCCTCTTGGAGCAACTTGGCGAAGCGGGTGTCCTTCCCCTCGAGCAAGTAGGGACTGTTGAGGCGATGGGCCTCGAGCACGGTATCCGTCAGAAACGCACCCTTCCGCGTTACTCGGACATGCGAGAGCCCGTGAAGGTCGTGAAGGAGATCGTTCGACCCTGGATCCCAGCAAACGAGCTCGAGCCGGTTCGCCATGCTCTGGGTGCTCTCGACGAGCAGCGACGCGCCCACAGCCGTTTGGAAGGTTGCCGCCCCGAGGCCCGGAAACCCCGTCGGCTGGAAGCGCTGGCCCTGCAATGGCACCAGCGGGACCTCGAACAGCAGTCGCGGGACCGAGCTCAGCGGACTCAGATCGATGCTCATGCAGAAGCCTCCTTCGGGTTCGGGGGCGCCAGCCGCCGCACGAACGCAGTGGCGGTCGCAACGGTGATGGGAAAGGCAAGCGCCGCACACCAGCGGCGGGCGATGTCCGCGGAGACAGCGCCGGTACGCACGGTGGCGCCGACGCCGGCCGCGTGCAGGCGCCGCAGGGCGACATCGAGCGCCGCGGCAGCATCCCCGCTGCTGAGGCGGCGCACGATAGCCGGATCGGCGCCGATCTCTGGACTGCCAGCCAGGGACCAGGGCAGCAGCGCGAGACGGATCGCCAGCCATGCATCATCTGGCATGTTGCGAGGGTCAGGAGGGCGCCGTGGCGGCACTGGCGCCACCGCCCATCGTCTCGCATCGATCGCCATGAGCGCGCGGGCAAGAGCCAGCGCTCGATTGACATCGACACGACCCGCCAAGAGTTCGGTCAGGTCGCCAGCGGAGGCAGCCGCGCAGCGCGCGGCGACGAGCGGCACGCGGCGCTGGCCCCGCTGTGCCGCCTCGATGAGCCGTCGCTCGACCAGCGCGATCGCATCGTCGAGTCCGCTGCGCCCGCGCAGCACGACATCGCTGTCGATCCGAAGCCGTGCCTGCACACCGCTACCCGCAACCCGAAAGCGGCCGCGCTCCAGCGGCAGCCAGTGACGGCGAACCGGGTCGATCGCCCGCCCGTCCCGAGTGAACCCCCCGGCCTGCAGGGCGCACGCCACGCCGAGTCGCAGCTCGGGGGATGTGTCGTCCGCGGCCGCTATCCATTCGGGGCGCAGCCGAGGGATGGGCCCGGCGACAAATCCGCTTCCGCTCACCTGCACCGCTTCGATGTCCGCCAGGCAAAGCAACACCATCTGCCAGCGGAGCGGCTCGTCCGCGTGCTGGGTCAGGGCGAACAGCGCATCCGCCAGCCGCCGTTCGGCCAACATCAGTCGCGACGGCGCCCCCTTGGCGCGGGCGGCGCGGCGGATCCGCGGCAGCCATGCGTCGAGATCGTCGAGACACGCGAGCCGCGGCGCGATGCGGTCGGAGACGGAAATCCGGCCGAGAGGAACAGCCAAGTTCGATTGGCCATTGCGCTCGATGTAGCCGAAGCGCTGAAACGCGACGACACCTCGTGCAATGCCGAGCCGGGCCGCCGCGCGGGCAAGATCCAGTGGTTCCGACACAGCTCGCGCCCCGATCTGGGCGCGACCCTCGGTAAGCAGATGCCGAAGATCGGCGAGACGGATCATCCGTCGCCAAAGAGGCATCCACTGCTCGCCTCTCGCGCTCTCGTCGCCGTCTGCGGCGCTTGCGTAACCTGCCCCCTGCGCCGCGAGAGCAAACGGCGCCGCGGCCCGGCCGGATTGGTGCGCGTCGATCCTGCGAGTGAGCGAGGCGGTGAACAGTACCGCTCCTTCGAACGTCAGCAGCACGTCGACGGGGTTGAGGAGGCTCCCGCCCACGGGGCCGGTGCTCATGTTGGCCCCACCGGCGCCTCCGGGTGCGAACTGTCCCACCGGAAGCCCGGTGCAGAGGGCGCGGAGGGTGTCGCCGAAGAGCGCCTGCTGAAACCACTCGCCGGCATCCGGTCTGGGCCGTCCATCAGGGTCTGACAGATCGAAGACCTCACCGATCCGCTGGAAGTAGTTGTTCGTGAAGTCCAAGCGACCGTCGTTCCCACCTGTGCCCAGAAGCGCTGGGAACCTCGCCGTACCGTCGTCGTCGAGCACCAGCGCGGCGTCGAGCCATTCGCGGTGCGGACCGCGCCACGCCTCACGCAGATTCGGAATGAGGTCGGCCTTCAGCTCCTTGAAGCGCCTTTCGGCCTCCGCGAGGCGCTTTTTGTACTCTGGTTTCTTCCGAATCGACTCCCGCTCGACTCTTGAAAGTTCCTTGCGCTTCGTCTCGTTCTTGATTGCACGGATCAATCCGTCGGCGGCCTCGATCGTCGCCAAGGGCGCGCGCGCGGCCGCAACCCCGGTCCGGAGGGCGTCAAATCTGGCAGCGGTCGTCCCTTCGATCGCCATCAGGGGAGGATCGTTCTCGTAGTAGAAGCCCGATCCTTTGTTCCATGGGGAAACGAGCGGTGTCGGCGAGTAACGGAAGAGGAAGAACGCCAGGAGCGCCTTGCGATCGAGCCGCGTCGCGAGACTGAACCGCTCCTGATGCCAGCAACCTCGTGCCTCCGCATCGGCCTGCTCCGCCACTACCCGTAGGATCCCCAACGCCTTCAGGTAGTGGGCCAGCGGCGTCGGCGCGCAGCCTTCCAGGCGATGCACGTTCACGGCTGCAGCTCGCGCTCGAAGCGGCGTCGCCAGACCGCCATGAGCGACTGCCAGTCGAGTCGGTCCGCCGCGCGGAGTGCATCGAGATAGGTGCCGACCTCGTGCGACGCCGGCAACAGATCCACCGCAGGCAGGTCCAGGCGTCGCAGCAGGAGCCGTAGCAGGACGCGGGTGGTCCGGCCGTTGAAATCGGCAAACGGGTGGATCGACAGCAACCTCCCCTCGGCAAAGGCGAGCGTCTCGAGCAGGAGATCGGGGCGCGTGCCGAGCGAGCTCAAGCGCGCCGACAGATCGAGCCCGTAGCCGTCCATCAACGCTGGAACCTCGACGAAGCTCGGCGGCGTGTGGGTACCCACGGTAACGTCGTGGCGTCGCCATCCCGCGAGCTGCGGCGTCAAGTCGGCGCACATCCGCCGCTGGACCTCCTCGACGAGGCCGGCGTCGAGCGGACGTGCGTCGAGCTCTCCCGCTTCGATCGCCTCCTCGATCACCTGGACCTGGCGCGCGAGATGCGGTGCCAGCTCGGCGTAGCTCAGGATTCCGAGTCGTGTCTCGACGTGACGGGTGGAATCGGCCGGCGCGCGTGCTCCGCTTCCAGCATCTCGAGACTCACCGGCTCCCCTTCGAACGCCATGCTCGCCGCCACGTTGGCGGGAATTCGCTGCCAGCGCCGGCGGTGCTTCTCGTCCTCCGGAAGCATGCGCCACGCCTGAATCGCCTGTTCCCAGTCCACGGACTTCATGATCGCTCTCCAGCAGCGGATCGGCAAGGGGCCGACGCGATGCGCGCTGGTCCGCCGCGCGCAGCACCGCTTCCATCCAGGCCAGCGCGAAGGGACCATGTCGTTCCAGCAGCGAGAGGACCCGTTCCGTCCAGCCGCACCCGGTGTACGGATTGAGACCGACCGACGCTGGCGCCAAATCCAGAAGCGACGCCGGAAGCTCGCAGAAGTCACCGTCCGTCGCGGCGAGCAACGCCGGCGGAAGAACATCACCATCGCGGATGCCGCGGATGCGGAGGCGATCGTCCTCGGCGCGTTGATCGGCAGCCGATGCGTGCCACGTCACTCGCACCTTCCCATGATGCGCGCAGACGAGATACGCGACGAGGTCGAATTCGTCTTCGCTCAGGTCGAGGATCTCCAATTCGAGCTTCGAGGGCGACGCTTCGCCAGTCGCTGCCGGGGCTGGCGCCTGGCCGATCGCCTCGAGCAGCTCACGCCATCGGCCGAGTAAGGCCGGATGATCCTGACGGTGGCGCCCGAGCACGGCGAACATGCCCAGCGTGCTCGCCAACTCGTGGCGAAAGCCCGCCCGCCGCTGCCCCCCCCCGCTGGGGTAGAGCTGGTGGCGCGGCAGCCAGGCACCATTGGGGGCCTTCGCCAGATCGCGTCGCGCGGGACGTCCTGCGCCGACAATGGAGCCCTGGAAGGCTTCGTGTCGCTTGCCGAGATCGTGCCATCGACCAGCGAGGTCCAGGAGGTGCTCCCGGCCGGGCAGCAGCGTTCGGCCGAACTCCGCCGCCAGGCGCCCAACCTGCTGCCCGTGCACGGCGATGGTCTGCCACGGATAGGCGCTCAGCGCCTCGTCGTCCTCGCTGGAATCCGCCAGCTCTTCGGGCGAGAGAGCCGGCGGCGCCACCGGCTCGACTGTTGCGCGGCTGCGCGGTGACCATCCCATGGTCGCGGAATACCCGCCGACGTCGGCTGCCACGAGAACGGTCTGCCCTGGGTACAGGTCACGCCGCACCGCCGGGCGCCAGATGCCATCCAGCCAGCTCCAGACCCACGCGCGCACACCGGGAAGGAGACGCGGCGCGCGCTGCTTGCCAGCCTCTTTGCCACACAACCAGTCCCGCGCCCGCAGAAACGGCACGGCACAGAGCGCGGCGCGCGCGGGGCGCAGCGTCGGTTCGGGCGTCGCGCCAGCGGGGACCCGCTCCCAGAACACCTGGAGGTCGCGCTCCTCCCCGCTGCGAATGAAGCGGCTGATGTCGACATCGGCGCCAGAGAGATCTGGGGTGGTATCGAAGAGGTCGTCCACCTCATGCCGCAACAGCAGGTGCTTCGGCGCGTAAGGATACAGCCGGGGCAGCAGATCTCGATGCGCATCCTCGAAACGCTCGAGTGCAGCGGGTGACACGTCGGCCAGATGACGCAAGGCCTCGCGGGCGGAGTCGATCTCGCTCTTTGCGTAGGGCGCGGCCGTCCTTTCGTCAGCGGGTTGCGGGTCGATGATCACGACGTCGGCAGCCCCCCCCCATCGAGCCGCCCGGCCGAATCGCTGCACCAGGCTCGTCCATGGAGCGAGTGCCGTCACCAGGACCGTGGCGGAGATGTCGACGCCGGCCTCGATGACCTGAGTGGCGACGATGATGCGGTCCGTTCCGCGCCCGCAGAAGGCCCGGTCGAGGAACTCACGCCGCCAGGCCTCGCGCTCGTGCGGGCGGAAGCGGCTGTGGATCAGCCGGATGTCCGTGCCCTGCAGCCGGCGGTCGCGTTGGATCGCCTCGAAGGTCTCGCACGCGTCGTCGACCCGGTTCAGCACCACGAGTGTCGGCCCGTCCTTGCCCTTGCCGCGCTCGAGATGCGCCGCGATCACCGTGTCGGCGACCGACTTCGCGCCATCGGCCTCGACGACGCGCACCGGCTTTTCGACGTCCTCCCACAGGTGGCCGTGGCGAGCAGGTGCGGCGATGTTCGTCAGGGAGATGGTTTCGCTGAAGCCTCGCGTCTCGGGACTCGCTGCAAGCCATTCGCGCTGAAGCGTGGCGCTCATCCACCATGTGGCGCACGGGCGAAACGCCTTGCGGCCCTCCTCGCGGCGGAAGGCGTGGAGCTGTCCCGAGGTGGCGAGGCCGACGTCCATGAGCTGCACCTCGTCCATCACCCACAGCGCGTCGTGGTTGAGGAGCCCGAACTCCATCGGCCAGCGCGCCCGCGGACTCCCGTAACCGCGATTGAGGGCGCGCGAGAGCAACATGTCCTGCGTGCCGATCAGTACCGCGCAGTCTTCCGGGTGGAGATGCCACTCGCCCGCATCGGCACCGCCCATGAGAACGTACACGCCAACGCCGTGGTGCGGCGCAGCGCCCTCCCGGAGAAGGGCGAGCCGGCGGAGACTCGCGCGCACTTCGTCGGCGGTCTGCTCGACCAACACCCGCATCGGCAGGCACCACACGAGTCGGCGCGGCCACCCGTCATCGTCGCGTTCTACGCGGTGCCACAGCCAGGCCGACAACACCCCAGCAGTCTTGCCGAAGCCAGTCGGGATGCGGATCAGACGCTCCGATGACAGCGGCTCACCGGCCAACTCCTCCTGCCACGGGTAGGAGCCCGCCTCGATCCCGGTTACGCGTGCGAAATAGCGCCGAAAGTCACTCACCGGACAGTATCCCAGACCTTTCGAGGTCCACCCACGCCAGGATCGCCGAACGGTGGGCTGGAGACCCAACCGCGCCGATCCTTCGCATTCACAGACCTCGGCTGGTTATCGACCTCATCCCGCTTCTGCAAGCTTCTTCGCGCCAGTCATGGTCCGGGCCCGACAGCGGCTGTCTGCGCGCCGCGAACCATTGAGCCTCGACGCCGGCGAGAGCTGCCCCACACAGCCCCGAGCGGATTCCACTGAGCGCATCTCGCGCTCGATGCCGCGCAGTATTCGCTCGCGGTGGTGGCGTCAGCGGCGTGGGGCGAATATTTGAGAGTCATCCACGATGATGCCGAAGGAACACCAACGCGTCGTCCTGACCGCCCCTATTCCCGCTGAGGGCCTGGAGCCCGGCGACGTCGGCACGGTGGTCCATGTCTACGGGGACGGCGCGGCCTGCGAGGTCGAGTTCGTGACGCTGGGCGGTGAGACCGCGGCGGTGGTGACGGTGGACCACTCAGAGTTCCGTCCGATCTCCCCCGGCGAGATCACCCACGCGCGCGAGCGCCGCGCCTCCTGAGCGGCAACCAGGCCCACGCGCGCCGGCAGGTCTCCCAGCGGCCCTGCCCGAACGCCCAGGCGCGCCGGACGCCAGGCGCCACCACCGCCACGCCCGGTGACGCCCGGCGCGCGCCCCTCCTGGCTGGGCGCCCGGCGCGACCGGCGGGGATGGCGCTGGACGGGTTCTTGCTCCCCGCCGGTCCCGCCATGCGCAACACGTTTCTCGTCTGCTACGACATCTGCGACGACAAACGCCTGCGCGCGGTCCACAGGACCATGCGCGATTTCGGCGATCACCTGCAGTACTCGATCTTCGAGTGCCAGTTCACCGAGAGCGATCTGCTGCGCTGCCGGCACGCGCTGAGCGAGATCATCGACCACCGCGACGACCAGGTGCTGTTCGTCGACCTCGGCCCGTCGGCGGGGCGCGGCGAGCGGGTCATCACCGCCGTCGGCCGGGCCTACTCGCCGATCGACAGCCCCTGCCTGGTGATCGACGGACGGGAGTGACGCCCATGGCCCCGGATCAACCCGCGGCGGCCGCTGCCGATGCGCCGGACCACGCCACGCCGGCATCGCCCGCCTACGTGCCGGCGCGCATGCTCAACGAGGTCGTCTACTGCCCGCGCCTCTTCTTCTACGAGTGGGTCGAGGGCGTGTTCGTCCACAACGCCGACACCGTCGAGGGCGCCCTCCGCCACGAGAAGCTCGAGCGCAAGGAGGACCCGCTGCCCACAGCGGCCGAGGCGGAGACCGGCGAGTCGATCCGCGCCCGCTCGGTGGAGCTGGCCAGCGATCGGCTCGGCATCATCGCCCGCATCGACCTGGTCGAGGGCGAGGGCGGCACGCTCTCCCCCGTCGACTACAAGAAGGGCGCGCCGCGCCAGGGCGACGACGGCAGCCCAGAAGCGTGGCCCGCCGATCGCGTCCAGGTCGGCGCCCAGGCGCTCATCCTGCGCGACAACGGCTACGCCTGCGACGAGGCGGTCCTCTACTACAGCGCCACCCGGCAGCGGGTCCGCGTCGCGCTCGACGCCGCCCTGGTCGACGAGATCACCGCCGCCATCGCCACCGCCCGCGCCCTGGCGGCCGGCGGCCGCATCCCGCCACCGCTGGTCGACAGCCCCAAATGCCCGCGCTGTTCGCTGGTCACCATCTGCCTGCCGGACGAGACCCGCGCCGCGGCGACGCTGCCCGCCGAGCCGGACGACGCCGCGCAGCTCGCGCTCTTCGCCACCGACGAGCCGCCGCGCGCCGCCGCGGAGGCCGACGGCGACGGGCTCGGCGAGGTGCGCCGCCTGATGCCGGCCCGCGACGACCTGCGCCCGCTCTACCTCACCGGCCACGGCCTCACCGTCGGCAAGAGCGGCGAGGTGCTGCAGGTACGCGAGTACGGCCGCGCCAAGGGCGCGCCGTCGAAGCTGATCCAGGAGGTGCGCCTCAACGAGATCTCGCAGATCAACCTGTTCGGCAACGTGCAACTGACGCCCGCCGCCGTTCAAGGTCTGTGCGCCGCCGAGAAGCCGGTCGCGTACTTCTCGTTCGGCGGCTGGTTCTACGGCCTGACGCAGGGGCTCGGCCTGCGCAACGTGTTCCTGCGCCGCGAGCAGTTTCGCCGCGCCGACGATCCGCGCTTCGCCCTGCGGGTGGCGCGCGACCTCGTCGCGAGCAAGATCCGCAACCAGCGCACGCTGCTGCAGCGCAACCACGTCGAGCCGCCGCCGGTCGCGCTGCTGCGCCTGAAGCGCCTGGCGCAGCAGGCGCAGGCGGCCACCGCGCTCGACGAGCTGCTCGGCATCGAGGGCACGGCGGCGCGCCTCTACTTCGAGCACTTCGCCGGCATGCTCAAGGTCGAGGACGGCGACGGCGGCGCGCCCGCCTTCGACTTCCGCACCCGCAACCGCCGCCCGCCGCGCGATCCGGTCAACGCGCTGCTGTCGTTCGCCTACGCGCTGCTCAGCAAGGATCTGATGATCACCTGCCACGGCATCGGCTTCGACCCGTTCGTCGGCTTCTATCACCAGCCGCGATACGGCCGCCCCGCCCTCGCCCTCGACCTGATGGAGGGCTTCCGCCCGCTGGTCGCCGACTCCGCCGTGCTGACGGCGATCAACAGCCGCATGGTCGGCGACACCGACTTCATCCGCGCCGGCGACGCCGTCGCGCTCACCCCCGCCGGCCGCAAGGGCTTCATTCGCGCCTACGAGCAACGCATCGACACCCTGGTCACCCATCCGCTGTTCGGCTATCGCGTCACCTACCGCCGCGTGTTCGAGATCCAGGCCCGTCTCCTGGCCCGCTTCATCAGCGGCGAGATCCTCCGCTATCCCGGATTCGAAACCCGATGACCGACTCCCGCGAGCCCGCTCTCGCCAACCCGCCCGACCGCGCGAGCGCCTCGGTGACGGCGATTCCCCGGCCCCCGCTCGCGCCGAGAATCCGTTGCCCCCACCAACCCTTGCAGCACCGCGCGCCACGGACTACTGCACGTCCCCGCGCGTCGCCCCGAGCCGCTCGCAATCCGCACCCGTGGTCTTTGACTTTCGACAACTTGCAGTGGAACTCCTTCCGCGGCTGAACAGCCGCGGCCTCATTGAAGCGACGCCGGTCTGCGCCTGGTGGAGGACAAGGTCCGCCCTTCCGCGGCTGAACAGCCGCGGCCTCATTGAAGCCTGCGCGGCCGCGAGATGTCGGTCCGCCTGATTCTCCCTTCCGCGGCTGAACAGCCGCGGCCTCATTGAAGCGTGATCGCGCCATCGACCCCGAGGATCCGCGCCAACGCCCCTTCCGCGGCTGAACAGCCGCGGCCTCATTGAAGCCTGCAGCCGTCCGTAGTCGAGGGCCTTCGCGTCGCCTTCCGCGGCTGAACAGCCGCGGCCTCATTGAAGCGCGGGCTTGCTCGCAATCCATGGTCCGCTGCGGCACCCTTCCGCGGCTGAACAGCCGCGGCCTCATTGAAGCGCGAAGAGCCGCCCCGGCGCCTCACTCCACAAGAACTCCTTCCGCGGCTGAACAGCCGCGGCCTCATTGAAGCCCGATCTCGTGCGCTTCGGGCGGTATCGCGACACGCCGCCCTTCCGCGGCTGAACAGCCGCGGCCTCATTGAAGCACGCCCGGCGCGGGCGGCACGGCCACGCCGAAGCCGCCTTCCGCGGCTGAACAGCCGCGGCCTCATTGAAGCACCGCCGCCTCGTCCGCCGCGCTCATCGCTGCACCTCCGCCTTCCGCGGCTGAACAGCCGCGGCCTCATTGAAGCGACACCTATCGCTTCGGCGTCACCAACGACACCTGCCTTCCGCGGCTGAACAGCCGCGGCCTCATTGAAGCACCTGCTCGGGGCCCAGCTCGCCCAGAAGGCTCCCCACCTTCCGCGGCTGAACAGCCGCGGCCTCATTGAAGCTCGCGGCAACCGACGCGGATGGAGAGCACGCCATCGCGCCTTCCGCGGCTGAACAGCCGCGGCCTCATTGAAGCCTCACCTTCGCCGCGCAGGGCATCTACGCGACGCCGACCTTCCGCGGCTGAACAGCCGCGGCCTCATTGAAGCCACCCACCACAATCGGCGGTTCAATCCGCTAGAAAGGCCTTCCGCGGCTGAACAGCCGCGGCCTCATTGAAGCCGCCTGCACCGCGACATGGGCGCGCGATGGATCGACCTTCCGCGGCTGAACAGCCGCGGCCTCATTGAAGCGAGCCAGCGTTGCGCGTTGGCGAAGCCGCGCAACGCCTTCCGCGGCTGAACAGCCGCGGCCTCATTGAAGCCTCCTCATAGATCCGCCGCGTCTCGGCCGGCAGCGTCGACCTTCCGCGGCTGAACAGCCGCGGCCTCATTGAAGCCGCGCACGCAAGCGCCGTCTGCCGCGTATCTCAATTATCCTTCCGCGGCTGAACAGCCGCGGCCTCATTGAAGCCTGCTCGGTGTCGTGACGATAGCCGTCGATCGCACCCTTCCGCGGCTGAACAGCCGCGGCCTCATTGAAGCGCGCCGTCGAGGCTGGCGCCGACGAGGCTGGCGCGGACCCTTCCGCGGCTGAACAGCCGCGGCCTCATTGAAGCCTGGCAAGCTGACACGGACACTTACGAGATCGTCGACCCTTCCGCGGCTGAACAGCCGCGGCCTCATTGAAGCCAGCCCCCTCATTTCCGCTCCCTGAGTCACGACTCCCACCTTCCGCGGCTGAACAGCCGCGGCCTCATTGAAGCACGGTCACGCGCGGCCCATCCTTCTTGGCCGTGCCCGGCCTTCCGCGGCTGAACAGCCGCGGCCTCATTGAAGCCGGCCTACCCTGGCGGCCTCGATCTGCCCCACGGCTCCTTCCGCGGCTGAACAGCCGCGGCCTCATTGAAGCGCGCGCTCGACCCACGGTACATCTTGGAGTTCACGGGGCCTTCCGCGGCTGAACAGCCGCGGCCTCATTGAAGCCAGATTGTCGGTGAGGTGGTGTCGGGTCTCCGCACCCTTCCGCGGCTGAACAGCCGCGGCCTCATTGAAGCCAGCTCGGCGGCTTTCTGCTGCGCCGCGTTCTTGTCCTTCCGCGGCTGAACAGCCGCGGCCTCATTGAAGCAACAAGA
Source organism: bacterium (assembly GCA_019637795.1). Taxonomy (NCBI): domain Bacteria; species bacterium. The sequence goes on from JAHBUY010000003.1 coordinate 14,954, forward strand.
TAAACTTTACGTGCCAGTGGAAACTGAGGTACCTTCCGCGGCTGAACAGCCGCGGCCTCATTGAAGCAGCCTCAGGCGTTCCCACGTCGCGTCGCGCGAGCCACCCTTCCGCGGCTGAACAGCCGCGGCCTCATTGAAGCATCGCCGCCATCCCTCACCTCCATTCAAAAAGGGGCCGGCCTTCCGCGGCTGAACAGCCGCGGCCTCATTGAAGCGCTGCCACCGCTCTCACCACCGCTGACGAATGCGGCCTTCCGCGGCTGAACAGCCGCGGCCTCATTGAAGCCACTCGACGCTGGTGCAGGCAGACCTCGACCAGAAGCCCTTCCGCGGCTGAACAGCCGCGGCCTCAATTAGGTCAAGCCGGCCGTCTGGGCGCCGCGAGCGGCGCCCAGACGGAGAAGCGCGGTCCGCGTGCTGCGCGTGCGCGGGCCTTCCAGGTGGGACGGACGCGGTGGCGCGCCGCAGCGTCGGCGCTGCGCGTTCGTTCTCGGCGCCGGGCTTGCCACGCGGCGGCGGCGGGCGGTCGCGCGGGAGCGCGGCCCGCCAGGGCGCCAACGCCGCGCGGGGCCCGGGTCAGATGGCGTCGCTGACGCCGCGCACGAACAGGGGCTCGATGGCGTAGCGCGCCGCGTCGGCGCGCAGCGCGTCGTCGGCGGGGGCGGGAGCCGGTTGGAAGGCGGCGACGAGGATCGGCCGCAGCAGCGTCGCGTCGCTCGAGCTGTTGAGGAAGAGGCCGGGGCGCGCCAGCACGAAGCTGACGGCGCGGGCGATCGCGTCGGCATCGCGCAGCGGCTCGTACCAACTGAAGCGATGGCTGGTGTCGTCCTCGCGCCAGCGGCGCCGCGCCACCGACTTGATGGTCTGCACCGCGACGCCGCGCTCGCCGCACAGGGCGAGCAGGGCCTCGAGGTCGGCGGCGTAGACGGGATCCTGCAGCAGGCTGAAGTTGTAGGGCACCAGCACGCTGTCGAAGGGGAAGCGCTCGAGACTGCGGCGGTGCATCGCCGGCGCCCAGGTGCCGTGGCCGGTGACGCCGAGGAAGCGCACCGTCCCCCGTTCGCGCGCTTCCACCAGGGCCTCGAGCGCGCCGCCGGGGCCCATCGCCGCGCGCCAGTCGTCCTCGTCGACCAGGTTGTGGAGCTGGACGAGGTCGAGCTGCTCGACCCGCAGCCGCTGCCGCGACCGCTCGATGCTGGCCCGTGCCCCCGCGGCGGTGCGCTCGCCGGTCTTGGTGGCGAGGAAGAAGCGGTCGCGATGGCGCGCCATCCACGGCCCGATGCGCAGCTCGGCGTCGCCGTAGGAGGCGGCGGTGTCGATGTGGTTGACGCCGAACTCGAGCAGGAGCTCGAGCACCTGGTCCGCCCGGTCCTGGCGCATGGCGGCGAGCGCCGCGGCGCCGAACAGCACCCGCGAGCTGTCGTGCCCCGTGCGCCCGAATGGGATGCGCTGCATGGCCGTACCACACCACGATCGCGGCGCGTGGTAAAGGTCGAAGCGACGGAGGCAGGGAGGATCCGGACCGATCGGTCGATCGGCGGCGGCGTCGTGCGACATGGACCATGGAAGCCCGAGACCATGCCGACGGCCGACCGCCGTTCGAAAGGAGATGCCGCAATGGCCAACTACGTGGATGGATTCGTCCTGCCGGTGCCGCGCAAGAACATCGCCGCCTACCGCGCCCTGGCGCGACGGGCCGGCAAGGTCTGGCGCGAACACGGCGCGCTCGCCTACGTCGAGTGCGTCGGCGACGACGTCAGGCGCGGCAAGCACACCTCGTTCCCGAAGAGCGTGAAGCTGAAGCCCGGCGAGGTGGTGTGGTTTTCGTGGATCGTCTACAAGTCGCGTCGCCATCGCGATGCCGTGCTCGCCAGAGTGATGAAGGATCCGCGCCTGTGCGGCACGTCTGCGGCGATGCCCTTCGACGGCACGCGGATGATCTACGGCGGCTTCAAGGTCGCCGTGGAGTTGTAACCCCCGGGCGCGGCCAGTGACCCGTAACCGGTCGCGATCGGTCGGGGCGCGCCGATGCGGCATCGCGCGCCACCCGGCGAGTCACCTGACACCGCTACCGGACAAGCGCCGCCACGATGGACACGAGGGAGGATACGATGCGATTCGGAGCGGACGTCACGGCGGTGGTCACCGGCGCCGGCGGCGGCATCGGGCGCGGGTTGGCGCTGGAGATGGCGCGCCGCGGCTGCGCGGTGGCGCTGGTCGACATCGACGGCGAGGGGCTGGCCGAGACGCAGCGCCTGATCGCCACCCGCAGCAGCGCGCACCGCGTCGACGTCGCCGACCGCGACGCCATGGCCGCCCTGCCCGAGGCGGTGCGCGCCGCCCACGGCGGCGCCCAGGTGCTGCTCAACAACGCCGGGGTCTCGGTCGCGGCGCCGGTCGCCGAGTTGCCGCTCGCCGATCTCGAGTGGCTGATGGGGGTCAACTTCTGGGGCACCGTCCACGCCTGCAAGTTCTTCCTGCCGCTGCTGCTGGCGGCGCCGGCGGCCCGCATCGGCACCGTGCTGTCCGACTTCGCCCTGTTCAGCCTGCCGACCAAGTCGGCGTACTGCGCCTCGAAATTCGCGCTGCGCGGCTTCAGCGAGTCGCTGCGCGCCGAGCTGGTCGGCACCGGCGTGCGCCTCACCTGCGCCTATCCGGGTCCGGTGGCCACCGGTCTGGTGGCGCGCGGCCGCGCCTGGGATGCCGCCAAGCAGGCGATGGAAGCGCAGTTCGTCGCCGCCCGCGCCCTGCCGGTCGCCACCGTCGCCCGCCGCATCTGCGACGCCGTCGAACGCGGCCGGCCGCGCGTCCTCATCGGCCGCGAGACGCACGCCATCGATCTGGCGATGCGCCTCATGCCCGCCGCCACCGGCACGCTCATCGGCCGTTTCAAGGGACGGATCCCCTTCCTCTGATGCGCCGCCCCGCAGGCCGCCCGCGCCGCGTCACGCCGCCGCCCGCCGCCACGAGCGATACTGGCCGACCCCCTCGCGGCCGCGCTGCCGCGCCGCGACGGCCAGCAGCAGCGGCATGGCGATCGCCCACACGACGCCGAGCGACAGCAGGCTGCGCCACATGGCGGGGTGGAAGGCGACGACGCCGAGGCGCTGCCCGGCGAGGAAGGCCAGCGGGCCGCCGCAGGCGCCGAACAGCGCCGCGGTCCACGGCCGACCCTGCAACCACTGCAGCGAGTAGTGGAAGGTGGCGGCGAACTGCGCCCACAGCACGATCAGCCACACCGGCGGCAGGACGCCGAACAGCGTGCCGGTGGGAAAGCGGAGCAGGCCGGCGGCGATCTGCAGCGTGTCGGCGACCAGTCCGATGACCGCGGCGGTCGCCATCAGCGCCAGCTCGTCGCGCCGCCGCCGCACCAGGGCGAGATGGCAGGCGACGAACGCCAGCGCGATCGCCGTCCCGGTCCACGGGTACCCCCAGGCCGGGCCGAGCACGCAGGCGAACCAGCCGGCGTAGTAGAGCGCGAAGTTGAGGCCGCGGCCGAAGCGCACGCCGGGCCTCACGAGTCCGGCGGCGCCAGCCGCCCCTTCACCAGGCCGGTGAGCCAGCGCAGCACCGGCACCTGGTCGTAGACGACGCCGAGGTCGAAGTAGTCGCGCTCGTCGTAGACGCGGTCGCGGATGCGCAGATGGCTGACGCCGTCGACCGCCGGCCCGCCGCCGGCCGGCACCATGGTCCAGAAGACGACGGCGTTGCCGGGCTGGATCACCGTGTCGGTGATGACGAAGCGGGCGCCGCCGGCGGTCTCGCCGAAGTGCGCCAGGTAGCGCCGCAGCGGCGCGATCCCGACGACGCTGGTGAGCGGATCGCGGAAGGCGACATCGGCGCTGTACAGCGCCTCCAGCTCCTCGCCCATCTCCGGCCCGACCCGCGCGAAGCGGGCCGCGAAGCGGTCGACGATCAGCCGCGTCTGCTCGAGGCTGCCCGGCGGATGCTCGACCTCGGCCGACGCGGCCGCGGCGGCCAGCAGCAACGCGAGCACGGCTCTGCCCTTCATGCTCCACAGTCATCCATGGACGGCGGAGCTTGAACAGGGGCCGAGCCCTGGCGGCGACGGATTTTCCGGCGCCCCCCGCCGGCGCGGGGCGCGACGCCGGCGCCGGGCGGGTCAGTCGCGGCGCGGGTGCGCGGCCAGGGGCCGGCGCGGCGTCCCGCCGCCGCCGCGACTGGCCGGCCCGTTGTTGGTCACCCACCGCAGGTGGTCGCGGAGGGTCGCCAGGTCCTGCCAGCTCGCCGGCCCGCCGCCGCGGGCGTCCCACTGGATGTCGGGATCGCCGAGCTCGGCGAGGACGGTGATGCCGCGGCCGCCGCGGTCGACGACGTAGGCGCCGTAGTCCTGCAGCGCCCGCGCGATCACCCGCCCGGCGCGGGAGAGCCCGAGCCGCTCGACGTCGACGTCGGGCGGGATCGCCAGCAGCGCGCCCATCGGCAGCGCGCCCGAGTAGCCGGAGTCGCGGTCGAAGGCGTAGGCCGGCCATACCGCCTGGCGCTTCAGCAACGACGGCGGAACCTGCAGGGCGAGGGCGTGCGGAATGCGGCCGGCGGCGATCTCGCCGGCGCGGATCAGGCCGGCGAACGACGGCAACATGCTGGCGCGGCGGCCGTTCCACCACCCCGTGCCGTCGCCGCGGGCGTCGATCCAGCTCGCCATCGTGCCCACCACCTCGCCGCTCGACAGCACGACGGCGGCGTAGATGTCGATCACCCAGCCGTCGGGCTGGAACACCGCCATGAGCCCGTCCGAGTCGGGCGACGGACAGGCGCCCGCCGGGAGGCGGAACGTGCCGCGCCAGTCGGCGGTCGCCGGATGGTAGCCGGACGGCCCCACCCAGCGGTGGTCGTTGGCCGCCGCGGTGGTCGAGTAGTAGTTCATCGCCGTCGGCGGCGGCGACGCCGCGGCGGCGCGCCGCAGGGCGCGCTCGGCGGCGGCGGGGTTGCCGCAGTTGGGGTGGCCGCGGTCGAGGAAACTCCACGACGACGTCGGGCCCCAGTTGGGGCTGAACAGCATCGCCACCGTCGGATCCTCCGCGCTCGCGATGACGACCGACGCCGTCCACCGGCCTTCGTAGTTGAAGCCGATCGGCACCGCCGACAGGCCGGGCACCGGCGCGTACGCGGCGGCGCTGCCGAGCGGATGGTTCCACGGCGAGCGGCGGCTGAACGGCTGCTGGCGCCAGTCGCGGCCCGGCGCCGTGGCGGGCTGGGTGGCCGCGGACTGCGCCGCCGCCGCGCCCGCGGCGAGGAGGACGAGCAGCGCCAGCGGCGGGCAGGCGCGCCGGCGGCTCATGCGCGGCGCGGCGTCCCGACCAGCCGGCCGTAGGCGCCGCGCAGGGCGACGCGTCCGAGGCGATAGGGCAGCGTCCGCGCCGGCGGCGGCAGGACCAGCGCCAGCGCGTGCAGGCCGGCCATCGCCAGCCCGCGCGCGTCGCCCAACACGCTCCCCGGCGAAGCGCGCAGCGCCGCCGCCAGGATGCGGCGCGACAGCGCCACGTCGCCGCTGGAGAACGCCTTGCGGCTGAGCACCCGCAGGTGCAGCGCCCAGGTGCGCGCCGCCTCGCGGTCGCCGTAGCCGGGCACGTAGCTGCGGTAGCGCTCGAGGTAGGCGCGGCTGCCGGCGATGTAGCTGTCGAAGGTGTGCATCTGGCTGCCGGCGCGCACCCGATAGCCGGTCAACGGCTCGGGCACCAGGCGGAAGGCGTGCGGCGCGCGCACCGAGAGGCGGGTCCACATTTCGGCGTCCTCGCAACTCGCCAGCGACTCGTCGAACAGGCCGGCGGCGGCGAAGCAGGCGCGGCGCACGATCGCGGTGCTGCCGTTGCCGATGTGGTTGCGGGCGATCAGGTCGCGCGTCGTCGGCCGCCGGCAGCGGCTGACCAGGAGCTGGCCGGTGGGCGTTCCGCTCTCGTCGAGATACGCGGAATGGGAGAACGTCAGGCCGACCCCGGGGTCGGCGTCCATCACCGCCACCTGCTTCGCCGCCTTCTCCGGGAACCAGACGTCGTCGCCGTCGCAGAAGCCGATCAGCGGCGCCCGCGCCTGCGCGATGCCGGCGTTGCGGGCCGCGGCGAGGCCACGGTTCGCCTGCGTCACCACCGTCAGGCGCGGGTCGGCGACCGCCAACAGGTGCGCCAGGGTGTCGTCGGTCGAGCCGTCGTCGACCGCGATCACCTCCAACGCCGTGAGCGTCTGGCCCAGCAGCGACGCCACCGCCGCGGCGGCGAGCCGGCCGACGTTGTAGCAGGGCACCACCACCGAGAGGCGCAGCGCCGCGCCGGCGATGGCGGCGGCGCGCACCACGCCGGGATGGTGGAGCGGCCGCGGCGGCAACGGCGGCACCCGCGGCGGCGGCGCGGCGCCGGCGGCGGCGCTCATCGTCCCCCCTCCCCGGCGGCGCCGTCGCCGAGGGCCCAGGCGGCCGCCCCCGGGGATGCGCGCCGGCGCGCCACCAGCCGCTCGTAGAGGCGCTCGGTGCGCTCGGCGATCGCCGGCCAGGAATGGGCGCGGCGGATGTGCGCCTGGGCGCGCCGCGCCACCGGCAGGTAGTGGTCGCGCCGCGCCAGCAGGCGGCGCAGGCGGTCGCGCAGCGCGGCGACGTCGCCGGCCGGGAAGAAGAGGTCGTAGCCGGCGATGCCGTCGAGCAGCTCGTGGTGCACCGGCAGGCCGGAGACGATCGACGGCACCCCCATCTCCAGCGCCTGCAGCAGCGCCATCGACATGCCCTCGAGCTCCGACGGCAGCACGAAGGCGGCGGCGCCGCGGAAGAGCGACTCGACGTGCTGGCGCGGCTGCACGCCGGTGAAGACGACGCGCCCGTCGGCGGCCGCCTCGCGGCGCAGGCCGGCGGCGTAGGCGTCGGTGTGGCTCGAGTCGCCGACGATCGCCAGGCGCGCCGCGGTGTCGACGCCGCGGAAGGCGCGGATCAGGTCCTCGACGCGCTTCTCCGGCACCAGGCGGGCGACGAACAGCACGTAGTCGCCGGCGGTCAGCCCGAAGCGCCGCAGCAGCGCCGCGTCGAGCGGCGCCTCCGGCGTCAGGTCGGTGCCGTTCGGGATCAGCGTCGAGCCGCGCCCGTAGGTGGTCCGGTAGTACGTCTCGAGATCGCGCGACACGGTGATCAGCTCGTCGACGCTGCGCACCAGCCAGCGTTCGGCGCGGCGCAGGACGCGCGCCCCCAGGCCGCGCCACTTGGCGCGCTGCCAGTCGATGCCGTGGACCGTCGCCACGGTCGGCACGCCGGCGCGGCGGTGCAGCGGCGCCGCCAGCCCGGGGGCGAGGGCGTGCAGGTGCACGACGTCGTAGCCGCCGCGCCACAGCGCGTGGGCGCTGCTGGTGAAGACGTGCGACACCGTCCCCAGGCTGCGGCCGTTCAGCGCCGGCGTGCGCAGCAGCCGCATGCCGCGGTAGCGCTGCGGCGAGCGCGGCGCGTATTCGGGCCGGCAGTAGACGGTCACCTCGTGGCCGCGCGCCGCCAGCGCCCCGTACAGGCTCTCGGTCACCCGCTCGACGCCGCTGTAGGCGCTCGGAATGCCGCGCGGCCCGATGACCGCGATGCGCAGTGGTCGTGACATGACGCTCCCCTCCTCCCGACGGCGGCGCGGCGCCCCGGGCACCCCATCGCTGGCGGCGGTGCCTCAGGGCGGGGCGGCGCCGTCCCGCACGTAGTGGCGCCAGTGGCGCCGGTAGTACGCCGTCGTCCGCTCGACGCCGGCGCGCAGGTCGACCCGCGAGCGCCAGCCGGTGAGCTGGCGCAGGCGGCTGAGGTCGGCGACCACGTCGCCGGTCTCGATCTTCTCGTACGCCGCCGGCCACGGCACGTAGTCGATGCGGCCGCGGCCGACCACCTCGACCACCGTCTCGACCATGTCGCGGAAGCGGGTCGGCACGCCGGAGCCGATGTTGACGACGCCGCCGATCGCCTGCGGCGAGACGGCGCAGCGCAGGAACGCCTCGGCGAGGTCGTCGATGTAGACGTAGTCGCGCCGCTGCTGGCCGTCGCCGAACACCTGGATGGTGCGGCCCTCCAGCGCCTGGCGGATGAACCAGCCGACCATGCAGTAGCGGTTGTGGTGGATCTGCTGCCGCGGCCCGTACGGGTTGGTGATGCGCAGGGCGATCGTCGGCAGGCCGAAGTTCTGGTGGTAGATCGCCAGGTACTTCTCCGAGGCGAGCTTGTGGACGCCGTAGAGGCTGACCGGATTGGCGGGCGACTCCTCGCTGACGCAGGCCTCGGCCACCTTGCCGATCACCATGCGGCTCGACGCCAGCACGATCACCGGCGCGACCCGGAGCTGGCGGCACTCCTCGAGCAGTTGCAGGGTCAGGCCGGCGTTCAGCATGAGGTCCTCGAACGGCATGCTGAGGCTGTCGATGTACGCCACCTGCGCCGCCAGGTGGAACACGAAGTCGGCCGCGGCGAGATGCGGCCGCACCGCGCCGAGATCGCGCAGGTCGTGGACCAGCGTGGTCAACCGCTCGCCGTCGACGTCGTGGACGTTGAACCAGTTGCCGCCGTAGCGCGGATCGAGCGAGTCGATCACCGTCACCTCGGCGCCGTAGCCGCACAGGCGGTGCGCCAGCGTGCTGCCGAGGAAACCGAGGCCGCCGGTGATGAGCACGCGCCGGTCGCGGTAGCGCGCCGCGAGGTCGGGCTCCGGCGGCGGCGGCGCGACGGCGAGGGCGGGCGCGCCGTTGACGTACGGCACGGCATCGGGCTGCGGGTGGGGAGTGATCATCGGGGCACCTCCGCGGCAACGGCAATGGATCGGCGATAGGCCCACGCGTAGGCGAGCCCGGAGAGGACGGAGCAGCCGGCGAGCGCGACCACCGCGCCCCAGACGCCGGCGAGACACGTCCCGGCGGTGATGAGGAGCAGGAAGACCAGCAGCTTGGCGCCGCCCAGCCAGGTGACCGCGTCGACCCGCCCGACGGCGCGCAGCGCCTGCCCGAACAGGTAGCTCTCGTACCGCCACGGCAGCGCGGCGGCGAGCACGGCCATCAGCGGCGCCACCGCCGGCACGTGGAAGAAGCCGTAGGCGAGCACCGTCGCGCCGACCAGCAGCGCCGCGGCGACGCCCAGCGCCATGCGCCGCACCTGTCCGTGCACGCGGCCCACCAGCGCCGGCCCGCGCTCGACCATCTCGGGGTACTTCGACTGCACGAAGGTCCAGCACGCCGAGTCGGCGGCCATCAGCAGTTGCTGGCAGAGACGGAAGACGCCGAGCTCGCCGCGCGCGACGACGGCGCCGAGCACCAGCGGCGCCGCCTGCTCGCCGAGCAGGCCGAGCAGGTCCGGGGCGAGCCAGCGCGCGCCGTCGCGGGCGATGGCGCCGACGCGGCGCAGCGGCAGGCGCTCGAGGCGGAAGCCGCCCCAGATCAGCAGCACCGAGCCGACGCGGGCCGCGAGCAGGGTCAGCGCCAGCGCCGGCGCGCTGGCGCACCACAGCCAGCCGACGAGCAGGCCGGCGGTCTCGCACAGCGGCGCGATCAGACCCGGGTGGAAGCGCCGGATCATGATCGACAGCATCATGCCGAGGTTCTGCAGGCCGATGAAGAAGCCGCTCAGGGCGACGACGAAGATCACCAGCCATTCGCCGCGGTCGTGCGCCTGCGCGGTCGCGTAGAGCGCCAGCAGCGGCACCACCAGCGGCAGTTGCACGAGGAACAGCAGCAGCGCCGCGAAGCACGACTGGCCGTGCGACTGTCGCTGCCGCGGCAGGTAGGCGCCGAGGCCGAGCGCGCATACCGTCGCCAGGATGTTCACCGCCGCGATGCCGAGCGCGAAGGCGCCGACGGTGGCGAGGCCGAAGCGCTGCACGAGCACGATCGACAGCAGCAGCCCGTTCACCAACTGCACGCCGCGCCCGACGAGCAGCAGCAGCGAGCCCCGCTGCTCGGCGGGAATGTCGATCGCCCACGAGCGCGGCGCGCGGCGCGGGCGCCCCGCCCGCAGCGCGGCGGCCGGCATGACGAGCACGTCGGGATCGTCCGGCGGCAGCTCTCGCATCGCGCGCTCAGCCCCCCGCGCCGCGGGCGGGACGCCGCCGCTCCCAGTACCCGTAACCGGCGAGCAGCGGCAGGGTCAGCGCCGCCACCAGGCGCCGGTCGCGGGGCGCCATCTGCGACCGCCACGCCTCGTCGGGGCGGATCGCGACCTCGCCGACGAGGAAGCGGGTCGGGTTGCCCGACGCCGTGTGGTTCGGACGCAGCGTCGCCGTCGCGCCGCGCAGGAACGGCAGCGCCGGCGGCTCGCCGATCGCCGTCAGGATGCGGCGCAGCACCGCCGCCGGGTCGCGGGCGAAGTCCTCGTAGGCGACGCGCACGGCGCGCGCCGCCGTCCAGCGGAAGACGTGGCAGAGGCCGTTGAAGACCGCCCACCACGCCGCGCTCTGCGCCGCCGAGTAGCGGTGCATGTAGGCGCGCTTCCAGTGGACGTCGGGAATCTCCTTGCGCTTCATCCAGGAGAAGGCGACGGCGCGGCTGTCGCGCACCAGGTGCACCACCGACAGGCGCACCCCCGGCAGGGTGGCGAGCAGGAAGGCGTAGGAGGGCTCCTTCGACGAGTCGATCAGCCAGCGGCAGCCCGACACCTGGCGGATGGCGCGGTAGAGCGGCAGCAGCGCGGCGGCGAAGCGGGCGTGGTCGCGCCGATAGGCGGCGCTCGGCCGCAGCGTCAGGTAGGGGATGTAGCGGGTGCGGTTGACGCGCCGCGACAGCGCCACCAGGTCGCCGCCGTCGACGCGGTCGATGCCGCCGAACGCGACCGCCATCACCTCGCGCCAGAAGGCGCAGTCGCGGAACGGCACGCCGCAGCCGCAGAGCTGGTTCTGCACCACGCCGCGCTCCCAGACGTGGCGCAGCTCGCCGGCGGCGCAGAAGCCGTCGAGCTGGCCGAGGCAGCGCTCGACCAGCGTGCTGCCGCTGCGGCCGAAGCCGCCGATGTAGAGGATGTCGAGGGGGGCGTCCGACACGGGAGCCTCCGGGGTGCGCGGGATGCGGTGGGGTCGCCTTCAGGGCTCGGCCGCGGGTCGCGGACGGGTCGCCAGGACGGCGTGGAAGCCGGCGCGCATGGCGCCGCGGACGGCGCGGTAGAAGCGCTGCTGTCCGGCCGGCGGCAGCGGCCAGGCGCCGAGGTGCAGGGCGAGCATGCCGAGCGCCCGCCAATCGCGCAGCGGCAGGGTCGGCGCCTGGCGCAGGGCGGCGGCGAAGAGCTGCCGCGAGCGCGCCACCTGGCCGTTGGAGAACGCCTTGCGGCTGGCGATGCGCAGGCCCTCGGCGTGGCTGCGCGCCGCGTCGCGGGCGGTGAAGCCGGGCACGTAGGCGCGGAAGCGCTCGAGGGCGCGGACGTAGCCGCGGACGAAGTCGTCGTAGGTGGTCGACATGCTGCCGGCGCGCACCCGGTAGCCGGTGAGCACCGCCGGCAGCAGGCGGACCTCGTAGCCGCTGCACGCCGCGGCGCGCACCCACATCTCGAAGTCCTCGCAGCTCCCCAGCGACTCGTCGAACAGGCCGGCGCGGGCGAACACCTCGCGCCGCGCCACCACCGTGCTGCCGTTGCCGACGTGGTTGCGGCGGATCAGGTCGCGCGCCGACGGCGCCCGGCAGCGCGACAGCAGGTACTGGCCGGTGCGGGCGCCGCGCTCGTCGAGGTAGGCGGAGTGCGAGAAGGTGAGGCCGACGCGCGGCGCGGCGGCGAGCAGCGCCAGGTGCCGCTCCGCCTTGCGGGCGAACCAGAGATCGTCGGCGTCGCAGAAGCCGATCAGCGGCGCGCGCGCCAGCAGCAGGCCGCTGTTGCGGGCGCCGGCGAGACCGCGGTTCGCCTGCACGGCGACGGTGAGGCGCGGGTCGGCGATGCCGGCCAGCACCGCGAGGCTGTCGTCGCGCGAGCCGTCGTCGACCACCACCACCTCGAGATCCGGCATGGTCTGCGCGAACAGCGACGCCAGGGTGTCGCGGACGTAGGGCGCGGTGTCGTAGCTGGGCACGATCACGGAGAGGCGCAGGCGCCGCGCCGGCACCGCCGCCCGGCGGAGGACGGTGAGCTGGCGCGGCAACGGGCCGGGGTCGCGGAGGGCGGCGGTCACGTGGCGGAGGCGAGGAGGCGGGGGCGGAGCGCGGCGGCGAGCGGGGCGCGCGCCGGCCGCGGCGCGCTCAGCGCGTCGAGCGCGACGCCGAGCCAGAGGAAGGCGTAGAGGGTCGGCACGACCAGGCTGTAGAGGCCTTCGCCGATGCCCGTGAGGGCCACGGCGGCGAGCAGCATGAGGGTGTTCCGCCGCAGCGCCGGCGGCCCGGGGGCGCGCGCGACCAGCCAGGCGGTGCGCAGCAGGGCGAAGAGGAAGGCGGCGAGGGTGAGCGCGCCGCCGAGGTACATGAGGCCGAGGTAGGTCGAGTGGCTGCCCGGCACCATCGTGCCGCCACCGGCCATCACCTGCGGGAAGTCCTCCGGGTACACCGGATCGCCGGGCCAGCCGTGGCCGAGCAGCGGCGCCGTCGCCAGACCCTCGCGGGTGGCCAGGTAGACGAGATCGCGCGAGCGGGTGGCGCTCGGCCGCAGGTCGTCGAAGCGCTCGTGCACCCGGTCGACCAGCGCCGTCGGCGTCCCCCAGCCGATGGTGCCGACGATCCCGATCGCCGCGCCGGCGGTGACCCCAGCGGCCACCAGCAGCCCCTGCACGGCGCGCGGCCAGTCGAGGAAGCGGCGCAGGCCGGCGGTGAGGATGAGCAGCAGCGCCGCCAGGCGGCTCATGCTGGCGGCGACCATGAAGAGGCCGCAGCCGATCGCCAGTCGGCGCCGCCAGCGCGCCGGCTCGTTGGCGGCGACGAAGATCAGGCACAGGCCGCCGAAGCCCATGGCGGTGGTCCACGGGAAGAGCAGCGACAGGCGCGGCAGGAGGACGCCGAACAGCTCCTCCCAATTGTAGAGCAGCATGCCGAAGTAGAACGAGGTCGACGGCAGGCTCACCGGCAGCAGGCGGCCGATCGGGGTCAGCACGTGCAGGTACTGCCAGCCCTGCGCCAGCGCCAGCGGGTAGAGCACCAGCGCCAGGGCGGCGCAGGCGTAGCCCACCCGCGCGGCGGCGCGCAGCAGGCGCTGGGCGTCGAGCACGCCGCTGGCGCCGATGGCGATGCAGGCGCCGAGCATCAGCCAGCCGAGCACGTAGCTGGCGAGCGCGTGGCGCACGATGAGGAACGGCGGCTGCCCGGCGGCGATCAGGTTGGCGCCCGACGAGAGCAACTGGCAGGCGGCGACCGCGAGCCACGGCCAGGCGAATCCCCAGGCGCGCGGCGACCGCACCGCGAACAGCGCCGTGCCGCCGATCAGCAGCACCGCGCACGGCAGCACCAGCCCGATCGCCCACAGCAGCGGCAGGGCGGTGAAGTAGGCGACGATCAGCCGCTCGGGGAGCGAGGACCGGCGCATCGGGCGCGGCGCGGGCGCCGCCGGCGCTGGGGCGCGACCGTCCATCAGTAGGCGTTCTGCCGCGACAGCACCGCGGGGATGGTCTGCGCCAGGATCTTCAGATCGAGCGCCAGCGACCAGTTGTCGATGTACTCCATGTCGGAGCGGATCCAGGCGTCGAACTCCGGCGTGCGGCGGCGCACCTGCCACAGACAGGTGATGCCGGGCTTCACGCTGAAGCGGCGCTTGTGCCAGCGCACGTCGATGCGCTCGACGTCGCGCACCGGCAGCGGCCGCGGCCCGACCAGGCTCATCTCGCCGCGCAGCACGTTCACGAGCTGCGGCAGCTCGTCGAGGCTGGTGGCGCGCAGCCAGCGCCCGAGGCGGGTGACGCGCGGATCGGCCCTGATCTTGAACACCGGCCCCTCGGCCTCGTTGCGCGCCTCGAGCGCCGCCTGCAGGCGCTCGGCGTCGGGCACCATGGTGCGGAACTTGAGGGCGCGGAAGCGGCGGCGGTTCAGGCCGATGCGCTCCTGGGCGAAGATCACCGGCCCGGGCGAGTCGAGCTTGATGGCGATGGCGATGGCGAGCAGCGCCGGCGCCAGCAGCGCCAGGCCGGCGAGGGCGCCGGCGAGGTCGATCAGCCGCTTGGCGGCGAGCAGGGCGGCATCGTCGGGGCCGCTGCCGATGGTCATCACCGCGCGCCCGACCAGGCTGTCCGCCGCCGCCCAGGCGCCGGGGACGACGCTGAGGTCGGCGAGCAGCCGCACCAGCACGCCCTGCTCCTCGCACAGCGACACCATCTTCGCGACCACCGGCTGCGAGCGGTCGAGCGGGAAGGCGAGGAAGACCTCGTCGATCGGCTGCCGGTCGAGCGCCGCCTCCAGGCGCACCAGCGCCGCCTGCGCCCGCGCCGCCGCGGTGTCGCCGCTGCCGGCGGCGTCGATGACCTCGACGATGCGGTAGCCGAGCGTCCCGCGCGCCCCGAGGTCATCGGCGGCGCGGCGCGCCGCCTCGCCCTCGCCGGCGACGATGACGTCGCGCAGATTGCGCCCGGCGCGGCGCGCCAGCGCGCCGACGGCGCGCAGCAGGCGGCGGCCGGCGGCCAGCAGCAGCACGCTCAGCGCCCACAGCGTCACCGCCAGCGCGCCGCCGAGGCGCTGGTAGCCGAGCAGCGCGCCGAGCAGCGGCACCGGCGCGGCGGCGAGCGCGGCGGCGAAGGCGACGTCGCGCAGCTCGCGGCTGGCGGTGGCCAGGCGATACGAGCCGTAGAGCCCGATGCTGGCCAGCGCCAGGTGCCAGTAGAAGAGGTACAGCGCCAGCAGCAGCACCTCGGCGAGGCTCAGCGAGCGCTCCAGCAGCCCGGGGAGCGGCAGCCCGGCGCTGAGCGCCAGCGCTGCGGCGATGGCGCAGAGCACCAGCAGCAGGTCGACGGCGCCCAGTCCGGTGAGCAGCATCTGGCGACGTGGGGTCATGCCTCCTCCTCCGTGCGGCCGCGGCCGGTTCAGGTGTCGCGGCCCGTCAGCACCACGCCGACGGTGACGCAGCCGCCCTCGCGCGCGCGCTCGGCGGCGGCGCGCAGGGCGGCGCGCGTGGTGACGCCGGTCTCGGCGACCAGCAGCAGGCCGTCGCAGGCGCCGGCCAGGAGCACGGCATCGAGCGAGCGCTGGAGCGGCGGCGCCTCGATCAGGCGCAGCGGCGCCGGCGGCTGCGCGTCCAGCCAGGCGCGCAGCGCCGCGCCGAGCTCCGGCCCGTCGAGCGGCAGCGGCAGTGGCGCCGCGTCGCCGTCGCGCGCCCGGAGCAGCGGCGCGTCAAGTCCGGTCGCGCCCGGCGACGGCGAGCGCCACCCGCCGTTCCGGCGCCGCCGGCGTAAACCGAAAGAGGTCGGGTGGCGCGCGCCGCGGCTGCAGCGCGTCGACCGAAAGTGACCACCGGTGGGAGAGGCGCACGGCGCGCCGTCGCGGCGGGCGAGCGCGCAGCCGATCGAGCAGCGCGTCGAGTCTCGGTTTGAGTGGCGGGCGCGGTCGCCGGTCGCCGCCATTCACGCCGGCGCCGGGTGGCGTCAGGTGTCGCGCGCCGCGAGCGGCTCGCCGCGATCGTTGCCGGCGCCGCGTGGCGCCCGCGGCGCCGGCGGCGCCGCCATTCGTCCCTCGCGCTCCAGTCGTCGCAAGGCTCGCATGTACGTGCTCATCCCTCGTCCCCCTGCCGGTTGGCGGCCGGCGGCACGCGCAACGTGTCGCCGGCGGTGAGGCGATCGCCGCCGCGCAGCTCCGGATTGGCGGCGCGCAGGCGGCGCACCGCCGCCGGGCCGCCGCTGCCGTAATGGCGGCGGGCGATCGACGACAGCGTCTGTCCCTTCCGCACCACCACCACCTGGTCGCCCGGCGGCGGCGGCGCGGCGAGACCCGATTCGAGCCCGGCGTCACCGCCCGGCGCCGGCGCGGCGGGCGCGGCGGATGCGACCGACACGGCCGCGGGCGCGGCTGGCGGCGGTGGCGCGCGCAGCGAGCTGAGCGCCGTCGCGGACGCCCGCCGCCGCCAGCACGCCGGTGCGGCGCCGCCCAGGCGGCGCCGCGCCGCGCCCGTCGCGGCAGCCAGCGCGCGATCGCCGTCAGCGGCGGCTGGCGCGCATCGCCGCCCAGACGTCGCCGGCGCGCACGCGCCGGGCGCCGCGGCCGTAGGCGGAGAGCAGCGCGGTGTGCGCCAGGACGTTCAGGCGGCGCGGCAGGCCGCGCGCGGCGACGACGAGCAGCGCCCGCGCCGCGGGCGTGAGCAGCGCCGGCGGCGCCCCGGCGCGCGCCAGGCGGTGCGCCAGGTAGCGCGCCGCCTCGCCGGCGGCGAGCGGCCCCAGGGCGCAGCGATGGGCGACGCGCTCGTTCACCTGGCGCAGGGCCGGGCGGCGCAGGATGGCCGCCAGCTCCGGCTGGCCGACGAGAACGACCTGCAGCAGCTTCGCCGAGTACGTTTCGAAGTTGGTGAGCAGCCGCACCTGCTCGAAGGCATCGGCGTCGAGGTGCTGCGCCTCGTCGATGACCAGCGCCGCGATGCGGCCGTCTTCGGCGCAGCGGCGCAGGAACGCGTGCAGCGCCGCCAGCATCGCCGCCCGGTCGCCGCCGTCGCAGGGCACGCCCCAGTCGGCGAGCGCCTGCCGCAACAGCGCCGCAAAGCCGAGGCTGGGGTTGGCGAGGTAGGCGGCGGCGATCGCCGGCTCGGCGTCGCGCAGCAGGGCGTAGAGCAGCGTCGTCTTGCCGGTGCCCACCTCGCCGATCAGGGTCGCCAGGCCGCGCCGGCTCGCCAGCGCGATGCGCAGGCCGGCCAGCGCCTCGGCGTGCGCCGGGCTGGGATAGAGGAAGGCCGGATCCGGCGACAGCGAGAAGGGATCGGCGGTGAGCCCGAAATGCGCCTCGTACATGCGCCCCTCCCTCACGCCGGCACGCGGCCGAGCACCGGCAGGCCGCTCGCCGCCTCGGCGTCGCGCGGGCCGCGGATGGTGGGATCGAGCAGCTCGAGCAGCAGCGCGGCGGCGACGGCGAGGCCGAGGCTCAGGATGCCGGCGAGCACGACGAGCAACAGCCCGTGCGACCGCGCCGGCCGATCGGGCACGACCGCCGGCTCGACCACCGCCAGGTTGACGAGGTGCGAGGCGTCGAGGGCGCTGCCGAGGCGCGCCTGCTCCTGCTTGCGGGTGTACGTGAGGAAGGCCTCGTTCGCCGCCGCCAGCTCCTGGTCGAGGCGGCTGTTCTCCGCCGCCACCTGATCGAGGCGGTCGAGCGCCGCCCGGGCCGAGGCGATCTGCGCCCGCAGCGCCTCGGCATGCGCCTGCCGCGCCGCCGCGTCCACCGTCGCCTGCGCCAGGTCGCCGTCGAGCTGCTGATAGGTCGGGTTCATCGTCGTCGTCGTCTCGGCGATCGTCGCCTGCTCGCGGGCGAGGAGCCGGCGCGCCGCGGCGAGCTCGCGCTCCACGTCCTGCACGCGGCTGCTGGTCGGCGCGTAGCGCGACAGCAGCTCGTCGCGCTCCATCTCCTTCTCCAGGACGCGCGGCTTGATGAACTGCACCGCCTGGTTCTGCGCCTGGCGCACCTCCTTGGAGACGGTCTGCGGATGCCGCCGGATCTCGCGCTGCAGGCTGGCCACCCGCGCCGAGGCGCTGGCCAGCCCGGCCTCGGCGTCCTCCAGGCCGACGCCGAGCTCGATCAGGCGGGCGCGGAGCTGGGCTCGCTGATCGGGCACCGCGTCGAGCCCCTCGCGGACGAAGAACGCCCGCTTCGCCTGCTCCGCCGCCTGCACGCGCGCCGTCAGCAGGCCGCGCTGCTCGGCGAAGAACGACGACGCCCGCTCCTGCTGGCTCGCCGCCCCCTGCTGGCTCAGGGCGGCGTCGACCAGGCCGTTGACGAACGCCGCCGCCCACGCCGGGTCGACGCCGCGCTGGCGATAGGCGACGTCGATCAGGTTCGTCTTCTTGCGCACCGCCACCGCCAGGTGCTCGGCGACGTCGTCGGTCCACTGGTCGAGCGGGCTCGGCGCCGGTACGCCGTGCAGCAGGCGGTGCAGGGCGCGCGCCAGCTCGCGCGGCGCGCCGAGCAGCCGCGACAGCAGCCCGCGCGGCGGCATCTGGTCGAGCTGCGGTTCGAGCACGCGGCGGATGAGCAGCGGGCTCTGCAGCAGCTCGGCCTGCGAGTTGAGATCCTCCTCGGCCACCCGGTCGATCAGCGGCATCGCCTCGGCGTCGGGCGAGATCGACCGCGAGCGGGCGGCCGTGACCAGCAGGGTCGCGGTGGACTCGTAGGTCGGCGCCATCGCCAGCGCCAGCGCCGCCATCAGCAGCACGCCGCCGACGCCGACGCGCAGGATCAGCGCGCGGCGGCGGCGCAGGCCGTCGATCAGGTCGCTCCAGGTGAGCAGCTCGAGCTCGCGCACGTCGGCCTCCTCAGAAGGGCGTGATCCCGATGCCCAGACTGTTCACCGGGATGTTGTTGCGGATGTACTGCTCGACGAGGACGTTGATGTTGGCGATCTGCGTCTTCGGCACGTAGATCTGGTCGAGCGCCTGCAGCGTCACGTCGTCCTGCGGCTGCTGGCCGGATTCCACCGCCTCCAGGTCGACGGCGTGGCCGCTCACCGTGCCGTCGCCGTGGTGGCGGATGACGATCACCTGGGCGCGATTGGCGGTCTTGAGGAAGCCGCCGGCGTGGTGGATCGCCTGCGACAGCGTCAGCCCGTGCAGCAGCGGCTGCACCCCCGGCTGCGCCACCTCGCCGGCGACCGACACCCGGTGCCGGGTGAAGGTGCGGACGCCGACCGTGACCTGCGGATGCGCGAGCTCCCCGGCGTAGGCCTGCGCGAGCTGCGCGGCGAGCGCCGCCGGCGTCAGTCCGGCGGCCGCGACCTCGCCGACCAGTTGCGGCGCGATCATGCCGTCCGGCCGCACCACCAGGGCGTCCTCGTTGAGCTCGGGGTTGCGCGCGAAGCGCAGCGTCAACGTGTCGCCGGGTTCGATCACGTACGGCCCGGCGGGCTCCGGCGGCGGCAGCGGCGCCGCCGGCGGCGCGCTCGCGCAGCCGCCGAGCAGGCCCACGAGCACGGCGACGCGCGCGGCGCGGCGCAGCGGGCGCGGCGCGGCGCCGCGCGGCCAACGAATGATCGTCATCACAGCCTCCTGACCCAGCGCTCCGGCAGCTCGACCGACGTCTGGCGTTGCAGCAGCTCCATCAGCACCCGCACCCGGTCGCCGGCGGCGAGCCGCTCGGTGACCACCGCGGTGAGGCCGCGGAACGGACCGTCGACGATGCGCACCGCGGCGCCGCCGCTCGGCTCGCCGCAGCGGATGACGCCGTCCGCGCCCTCGCGCGTCTGCAGGAAGGCGACGACCTCGTCCCGCACCGGAACCGGCTCGCCGCCGAAGGCGACGAACGCCTTGACCCCGTTGCTGCGCAGCACCTGGTGCCCCTGCTCACCGAAGGCGACCCGCACGAAGAGATAGCCGGGGAAGAGCGGCGCCACCGCCGACCCGACGGCGGGCCGCGGCCACTGCCGCACGCGCGGCAGGTAGCTGGTGATGCCGCGGTCGGCGAGCACCGCGCGCGCCACCAGCTCGCGATGCCGCTGCGTCTCCACCACGTACCACGCCGCCGCCATCACGCGCCCCGCCTCGCGGATGCCGATGGCGACCGGAGCCACAGCTCCGCCCGACGAGCCGGACTCCCCTTCCGGCCGCCGGGGAACGTCCGTACGCGCCCCTGCCGCTCCCGCTGCAATGCTTCCGCCGGCGTGAAGCCCGCTCCACGCCTGCTCCCAATCCGCTCCGCCCCGCGGCGGAACGCCTCGCCCCGCTGCCGCCCCGCGCGTCACGCGCGCGGCGGCGATCGGCGATCAGCGCCGATCGTCTCGCCTCACCTCCGCCTCATGCCCCGCGTCGTTGCCACTCCCGTACCAGCGCGACCGCCCCCGCGATCGCGCATCGGATCACGCACGCCGCTCGCGTGCGGAGGGCCGCCTGCCCGAAAGTTGCCCAGTGCTGATGCTGTCGTGGGCAGCCGGCACTCTCGCGTCCATGATTCACCTGCATCGCTGCATGTTACGTTTGCTGCGCTCGCCGTCTCGACAGCGTCAGAGATGACCGATTGCGCCATGGTTGCTGCACTCGTTCACAAATTATCTTCGCTGACAAGATACAATTTGCATGTAATTTCATCCTGCCGCGCATCATACATGCACGGTGCCGCAGCAATGTGGCGTCTCGCGCGCGCTGCCATGGCGCGACGCACCGCATCGCGGCGGCGCGCGCCGCCGCACGCGACGGATTGCGGCGTCGCGTCTCGCGCGCTGCGCGCACTCGCGACGTTGGTCGCGCATGCCGCGCGGCGCGCGATGCCCTGCGCATCGACGCGGTGAATGCCCGCCATCGGCGCGGCCGATGACATCGACGCGACGCTGAGGCACGGCGGCGGCGCCGCGGCGCTGCGCGGACGTCCCCGCGCGGATGCTGTGCGATGCCCGCCGCCGGGGCACATCGCTTGCTCCCCTCCGCGGCGATGGCTGCCACCGCCTCCCTCGCCGCGCCGCGCGTCGCCGCGCCGCCCGCGCCCGACCTGCTCGCCGCCGCGCTGCAGGATCTGCCGGACGGCATCGCCCTGATCGAAAGCGCCGACGACCGCGTGGTCGCCGTCAATCGCGCCGTGCGCCAGCTCCTCGGCTACGAGCCGGCCTGGCTGGTGGGCCGTTCGCTCGGGCTGCTGCGGCCGCCGGGATCGCCGTCGGTGGCCGCCCGCGCCTGGCGCCACGGCCTGGTGGTGGAGGATTGCGAGCTGCGGCGCATCGACGGCTCGCGCTGCCCGATCCAGTTGCGGGCGCGGCCGACGACGGTCGACGGGCGCGAGCTCGTGCTGGTGACGCTGCGTGACATCCGCGAGCGCCGCCGCGCCGAGGAGCAGCACCGCAGCATCTTCGAGAACGCGATCGAGGGCATCTTCCAGACCACGCCGGACGGCCAGTATCTCACCGCCAATCCGGCGCTGGCGCGCATCTATGGATACGCCTCGCCGGCGGAGCTGATGGCGCACCTCACCGACATCGCCGAGCAGTTGTACGTCGACGCCGGGCGCCGCCGCGAGTTCCGCCGCCTGCTGGAGGAGCGCGACGCGGTGCAGAGCTTCGAATCCGAGGTGCGGCGCCGGGACGGAGCGGTGGTATGGATCTCCGAGAACGCGCGCGCCGTGCGCGACGCCGACGGCCGGCTGCGCCACTACGAGGGCACGGTCGTCGACATCACCGCCCGCAAGCACGCCGAAGCCGCCGAACGCGAGGAGGCGGCGGTCGCGGCGGCCCTGGTGCGCGTCGGCGAGGCGCTGATCGCCTCGATCAACTCGCCCGCCATCCTCGAACGCCTGTGCGAGGTCACGCTCGACGCCCTCGCGTGCGACTGGAGCCACACCCTGCTCTGGCTGGCGGCGCGCGACGCCTACGTGCCGGTCGCGGCCGCCGACCGCGAGGCGGGCGCCGCCCCGGCCGCGACGCCGGTGTCGCCGGCGGCGCTGGCGCCGCTGCTCGAGCGCCTCGCCCGCGACGAGGTGGTGGTGCTCGACGCCGCCGCCTGCGCGGCGCTGCCGGCGGCGCTGCGCCCCGGCGGACGGCCGTGCGGCGCGGCGATCTTCTTCCCGATCCGCCGCGGCGACGCCTGCGACGGCGTGCTGATGGCCGGCGGCCGCGAGCGCCGGCGGCCGTTCACCGCCGCGGACGTGCGGGTGGCGCGCGGCATCGCCCATCTGGCGGCGATCGCGCTCGCCCACGCGCGCGCCCTCGAGGAGCTGGCGCGCGCCAACCGCGTGAAGTCCGAGTTCGTCGCCACCATGTCGCACGAGCTGCGCACGCCGCTGAACATCATCCTCGGCTACACCGAGCTGCTGCGCGGCGGCAGCTTCGGCGACGTCACCGCGGAGCAGCGCGAGGTGCTGGCGCGGGTGGCGCGCAGCGGCGACGAGCTGCTGGAGCTGATCACCGCCACCCTGGACCTCAGCCGACTGGAATCGGGGCGGGCGACGCTCGATCTCGCCCCCGTGGACCTGCCGGCCCTGCTCGCCGCCGTCGCCGGCGAGGCGCGCGAGCTGCTGCGCGACAAGCCGGCGGTGGCGCTGCGCTGCGCGCTCGCCCCCGACCTGCCGCGGCTGCGCACCGACGCGGCGAAGTTGAAGGTGGTGGTGAAGAACCTGGTGAGCAACGCGGTGAAGTTCACCGAACGCGGAGCGGTGAGCCTCGGCGCGGCGCGGCGCGACGACGGCATCGAGGTGGTGGTCGCCGACACCGGCATCGGCATCGCCCCCGAGGCGCTGCCGATCATCTTCGAGGCCTTCCGCCAGGCGGACAGCTCGATGACCCGCCGCTACGGCGGCGTCGGCCTCGGCCTGCACGTCGTGCGCCGCCTCCTGTCGATGCTCGGCGGCGCGGTCAGCGTCGAGAGCGCGCCCGGCGCCGGTTCGACCTTCCGCGTCTGGCTGCCGACCGCCGGCCCGCCGGCGTGAGCCGTCGCCGCGCCGGACGCGCGGCTCGTCGCCGTCCGCCTTGCCCATTCGCACGGCAGCAGCGCGCGCCGTGGGCAGCGGCGCCGCTGACGCGATGCGGCATGAGCAACGCTTCACATCGGCGAGGCGTTGGCCTGCCGGTTGCTCATCATGCGGGGCAGATGTCCGTCAGCGCGTGAGTGCGAATGCCAATGGTCAGCAGTAGCGAGCGCGATGCGCCCGCGACGCGAGTGGGGGTGGCGGTGTCGGAAGGAGCCGGGAAACGCATGGACGCATTCGAGACCCTCACCGCCGCGATGCTCGCGCCGGCGCCGGCGGGCAACGGGTTGCCCGCCGCGGCGCTCCCCTATCCGGAGCTCGCCGCGGCGCTGGCGTGGAGCCTCGCCGGCGCGCTGCTGTGCAGCGCCGCGGCGTTGGCGACGCAGGTGGACGCCCTGCGCGCCTGGACCTTTCGACGTGTGCACGCGGTGCGTGCGGCCGCTCGGCGGCTGGCACCGCCGCGCCGCAGCAGAGCCGGCGGCAGCAACGGCCGTGTCCCCCCTCGGCCGGCCGCCGGCTCTCCCCCCCTCTGAGGTCGTCGGGCGGGCCGCCGCTGCTCAGTCCCAGACCGCCGGCCGGCGATCCTTCCACGGCCGCGCCTGCTCGAGTTGACCGGCGAGGCGCAGCAGCGTCGCCTCGTCGCCCAGCCGGGCGCTGAACATGACCCCGACCGGCAGGCCGTCGGCGGTCCAGTGCAGGGGCAGCGAGATCGCCGGCTGGCCGGTGGCGTTCTGCAGCGGGGTGAAGGGCACGTAGTCGATGATCGGCGCGAACGCCTTGAGCACGTCGCGCTCGTCGATGTCGATGGTGCCGAGGGCGATCGGCGGCGCGGCGAGCGTCGGCGCGAGCCAGGCGTCGTAGCGCTCGTGGAACTGGCCGACCGCTCGCCCGGTGATCTGCAGCATCGCCAGCGCCAGCAGGTACTGCGACCCGGTCACCTGCCGGCCCTGCTGATACAGCGACCAGGTGAGGCCCTCGAAGTCGGCCTCGCGGATCGCGCGCCCGGCCAGCATCGACACGGCCTCGATCTGCATCGCCAGGCCGGCGGTCCACAGCGCCATGAACGACTGCGAGAACTGGCCCGGATCGACCGGCGGCGCCGCCTCCTCGACGACGTGGCCGAGCTCCTCGCACAGCCGGGCGGTCGCCTCGACCGCGGCCACGCACTCGGGATGGATCGCGACGCCGCCGGGCGCCCGGGTGGCGAAGGCGAGGCGCAGTCGGCCGGGCGGCGTGCGCGCCTCCTCGGCGAACGGGCGCGCCGGCGGCGCCACCATGTAGGGATCGCCGGGCTCCGGTCCGGCGGTGCAGTCGAGCAGCGCCGCGGTGTCGCGCACGCTGCGGCTGACGACGTGCTCGGCGATCAGGCCGCTCATGATGTCGCCGAGCATCGGGCCGAGGGGATTGCGGGCGCGGCTCGGCTTGAGGCCGACCAGGCCGCAGCACGAGGCCGGGATGCGGATCGAGCCGCCGCCGTCGTTGGCGTGCGCCAGCGGCACGATGCCGGCGGCGACCGCCGCCGCCGAGCCGCCGCTCGAGCCGCCGGTCGAGTGGCGGGGGTTCCACGGATTGCGCGCCGGACCGTAGAGCGCCGATTCGGTCGTCGGCAGCAGGCCGAACTCCGGCACGTTGGTCTTGCCGAGCGGCACCAGGCCGGCGGCGCGGAAGCGGACGACCAGCGTGTCGTCCTGGGCGCTCGGCAGGTCGACCAGGAAGCGGGCGCCGCTCTGCGTCGGCACGCCGGCGAGGTTGCCGAGGATGTCCTTGAGCAGGAACGGCACGCCGCGGAACGGACCGCCGCCCGGCGCCGCCGCCACGCCGCGGCCGTAGTCGAAGAGCGGGCGGATGACCGCGTTGAGCGTCGGGTTGTGCTTCTCGATGCGGGCGATGGCCGCCTCGGCGAGCTCGATCGGCGTCACCTGCCTGGTCGCCACCAGCTCGGCGAGGCCGAGTCCGTCGTACTGGGCGTATTCCGCGAATGCCATGCCGATCTCCTACGTCGCCGGCGCGCGGGGTGGCAACACCCGGCGGGATCGCGCCACGCTGGTGAGACGCGCGGCGACGCGGTACGGACGGGATCGTGGGCATCGGGGGGAGACAGGCCGCGGCGCGCGGCGCGCTCGCCGTCGCCCTGCTGGCGCTGGCGAGCGGCTGCGGGGACGGCGGCGGCGGCGGCGCGCCGCAGGGGCGGATCGCGGTGTTGAGCGCCTTCCCGGGCGAGTTGGCGGCGGTGCTGGCGCGGATGACGATCGAGGATCACGTGACGATCGCCGAGCGCAACGTCCGGGTCGGAACGCTCGGCGGCACCCCGGTGGTGGCGGCGATGACCGGCATCGGGCTGGTCAACGCCGCCACCACCACCGCCGCGGTGCTGGCCGCGTTCGACATCCGCGGCGTGGTGGTCTCGGGCGTCGCCGGCAGCCCGCTCAACGTCGCCGACGTCGTCGCCGTCACCACCTGGGCGCTGCCCGACGGCAGCCGCTATCCGGTCGATCCCCGCTACCAGCGACTCGCCCGGCGCCTGGCGGCGCGCGACGCCGTCGCCTTCGCCCGCTGCACGCTGGTGCCCAAGCACTCGCCGGACCCGGTGTGCCTGGCGAGCCCGCCGGTGCTGGTCGTCGGCGGCGCGGGGATGAGCGACGATCCGTTCGGCGGCGCCTTCCGCTGCTCGCGCAACGCCGGCAGCCTGGCGGACGTCTACGGCTGCGACGCCGCGGATCCGGCGGCCGCCGCCGCGGCGGCGCCGCGCGGCGGCGCCGGCGATGCGCTCGAGATCCTGATCCAGGACATGGAGAGCGCCGCCGTGGCGCGCGTCGCCGCCGAGCACGGCCTGCCCTTCATCGCCTTCCGCGGCGTCTCCGACGGCGCCGGCGATCCGCTCGACCTGCCGGGCTTCCCGGAGCAGTTCTACGCCTACTACCCGCTGGCCGCGCACAACGCGGCGGCGGCGGCGGCGGCATTCGTCGCCGACCTGTAGCGGCGCGCGCCACCTGAAACGCCGCGGCGAGCGCCGCCGCCGCGGGCCCTCCGCCGCGACGCCGGCGGCGCGGCGACCAGAGGCCCGCGGCGACGGCTGGACCGAGCGCCCGCGCCCTGTATGCTGGCAGGCCTTGTCTGCCGATCCACATCACGCCGCGCCGCCGGCGCGCGCCGGGTGGCTGCTGGCGCTGCTGCCCCTGGCGGCGTTCGCCGGCTTCGCGACCCAGATCGCGCCCGTGGTCGCGGGCGCGACGCCGCGGCTCGCGCTCGCCTGGGTGCCGAGCCTCGACGTCGCGTTCAGCCTCCAGCTCGACGGCCTGAGCCTGCTGTTCGCCCTGCTCATCTCCGGCATCGGCACGCTGATCACCATCTACGCCGGCGGCTACCTCTCCGGCCATCCGCAGCTCGGCCGCTTCTACGCGCTGCTGCTGCTGTTCACCGTCGCCATGGTGGGTCTCGTCTGCGCCGGCGACGTCATCACCCTCTTCGTCTTCTGGGAGCTGACCAGCATCAGCTCGTATCTGCTGATCGGCTTCGATCACGAGCGCGCGGCGGCGCGCGCCGCCGCCCTGCAGGCGCTGCTGGTCACCGGCGGCGGCGGCCTGGCGCTGCTCGCCGGCCTCCTGCTGCTGCGCCAGGTCGCCGGCGGCGGCGAGCTCTGGCGCCTGAGCGAGCAGGCGGCGGCCATCCACGCCAGCGCGCTCTACCTGCCCATCCTCCTGCTGGTGCTCGCCGGCGCCTGCACCAAGTCGGCGCAGGTGCCGTTCCACTTCTGGCTGCCCGGCGCGATGGAAGCGCCGGCGCCGGTCAGCGCCTACCTGCACTCGGCGACCATGGTGACCGCCGGCGTCTACCTGCTCGCCCGCCTGCAGCCGGCGCTCGGCGGCTCGCCGGCCTGGCACTACCTCGTCAGCCTCGCCGGCGCGGCGACGATGGTGACCGGCGCGGTCCTGGCGCTGGCCCAACGCGATCTGAAGCGGCTGCTCGCCTACTCGACGGTGAGCGCGCTCGGCACCCTGGTGCTGCTGCTCGGGCTGGGCACCGCCCTGGCGGCGCAGGCGGCGATGCTCTTCCTGGTCGTGCACTCGCTCTACAAGGGCGCGCTGTTCATGGTCGCCGGCGCGGTCGACCACGAAACCGGCCGCCGCGACGTCACGGCGCTGGGCGGCCTGCGCCGCGCCATGCCCTGGCTCGCCGCCGCGGCGCTGGCCGCCGGCCTGTCGATGGCCGGGCTGCCGCCGCTGCTCGGCTTCATCAGCAAGGAACTGCTGTACGAAGCGAAGTTGCAGGCGCCCGCCGCCGCGGCGTGGATCACCGCCGCGGGCGTGCTCGCCAACGTCCTCACCGTGGCCGTCGCCGGCGCCGTCGCCGTGCGGCCGTTCTGGGGAGCGGCGCGCGGCGCGCCGCCGGGCGCGCACGAGCCGCCGCTCGCCCTGCTCCTCGGACCGCTGGTGCTGGCGGCGCTCGGCCTGGTCATCGGCGCCGCGCCCGATGCGCTGCTGGCGCCGCTGATCGCGGCCGCCGCCGGGGCGGTGCGCGGCGAGCCGACCACGATCGCGCTGGCGCTGTGGCACGGCCTCAACCCGGTGCTGGCGCTGAGCGCCGTCACCATCGCGGCCGGCGTCGCGCTGCACGCCGTCGACGCGCGGCGGCGCGCCGAGCAGGTGGCGACGGGACTGCGGTCGTGGGCGTGGCTGACCCCGGGGCGCGCCTACCAGCGCGCCGTCTCCGGCCTGCTGGCGGTCGCCGGCAT
This sequence comes from bacterium, assembly GCA_019637795.1. Taxonomy (NCBI): domain Bacteria; species bacterium. Next base: position 42,150 of record JAHBUY010000003.1, read on the forward strand.
GCAGACCCGGGTGCTGCAGAGCGGCTCGTTGAGCGCCTACGTGCTGATCGTCTTCGCGACCCTGCTGGCGACCGTCGGCACGGCGGTGCTGTGGCACCCGATCTGGTGGCGGCGGCTGATGCTGGCGCCGGTCAACCTGCCGGAAGTGGCGGTCTGCCTGATGATGATCGCGGCGGCGCTGGCGGCGACGCGGACGACCTCGCGGCTGGCGGCGATCGCCGCGCTCGGCGCGGTCGGCTACGGCATCGCGCTGCTGTTCGTCTTCTTCGGCGCCCCGGATCTGGCGTTGACCCAGTTCGCGATCGAGACCCTCACCGTCATCCTGTTCCTGCTCGTGATCTATCGCCTGCCGCCCTTCTCGCTGCTCTCCTCGCCGGCGGTGCACCGCCGCGACGCGCTGCTGGCGGGCGGCGTCGGCGCCCTGATGGCGGCGCTGGTGCTGGTCGCCTCGGCCTCGCCCCTGCCGTCGCGCCTGGCGCCCTACTTCGCCGCCCAGAGCGTGCCCGGCGGACACGGCGGCAACGTCGTCAACGTGATCCTGGTCGACTTCCGCGCCCTCGACACGCTGGGCGAGAGCGTGGTGCTGGCGGTCGCCGCCATCGGCGTGTGGTCGCTGATGCGGCTGCGCCGCGACGCGGCGCCAATGGCGCCGGCGCCGGCTTTCCCGCCGTCGCTGCTCTTCCGCATCGCCACCCGCTACGTGTTCCCGCTGCTGCTGCTGTTCTCGATCTTCCTGCTGCTGCGCGGCCACGATGCGCCCGGCGGCGGCTTCGTCGGCGGCCTGACGGCGGCGGCCGCCTTCGCCCTCTATCTGCTCGCCTTCGGCACCGCCGCGGCGCGGCAGCGGCTGCGCGTCGCGCCGCAGGCGCTGATCGGCGGCGGCCTGCTGTTGGCGGGCCTGAGCGGCCTGCCGGCGATGGCCGTCGGGCAGCCCTACCTGACGGGGCTGTGGGCCGGCGCGCTGGGGACGCCGCTGCTGTTCGACGGCGGCGTCTACCTGGTGGTGGTTGGCGTCGTGCTGCTGATGCTGTTCAGCCTGGCGGAGGACTGAGGTGGCGCTGCTGCTCGCGGTCACGGTCGGCGTCCTCTACGCCTGCGGCGTGTATCTCATGCTGCGCCGCAGCCTGGTGAAACTGATCATCGGCCTGGTGCTGCTCGGCCACGCCGCCAACCTGTTGATCGTCGGCGCCGCCGGCATCACCCACGGCCGGCCGCCGCTGGTCGCCGAGGGCGCCACCGCGCTGCTGCCGCCGTACGCCGATCCCCTGCCCCAGGCGCTGGTGCTCACCGCCATCGTCATCGGCTTCGGGGTGCAGGCGTTCGCCCTCGTCCTCCTGAAGCGCGCCTACCAGGCGGTGGGCAGCGACGATCTCGACGCCATGCGCTCGACCGACCACTGACGCCGCCGCGGTGACGCACGACATGCCGCTCCTCGTCCTGCCCATCCTCATTCCCTTCGCCTGCGCGGTGGCGTCGCTGCTGGCGCGGCGATCGCTCGCGACGCAGCGGCTGCTGAGCGTCGCCGGATCGGTGGCGCTGCTGGCCGCCGGCGTCGCCCTGCTGGCCTCCGTGCGGACCCACGGGATGCTGGTGCTGCAGGCCGGCAACTGGCCGGCGCCGTCCGGCATCACCCTGGCGGCCGACCTGTTGAGCGCCATCATGGTGCTGCTGGCCGGCGTGATGGCGGTGGCGGTGGCGGTGTTCGCGCTCGGCAGCCTCGACGCCGAGCGCGAGCGCTTCGGCTACTACCCGTTGTTCCACGTGCTGCTGATGGGGGTCTGCGGCGCCTTCCTCACCGGCGACCTGTTCAACCTCTACGTCTGGTTCGAGGTGATGCTGATCGCCTCCTTCGTCCTCCTGGTGCTCGGCGGCGAGCGGGCGCAGCTCGAGGGCGGGGTGAAGTACGTCACCCTCAACCTCATCGCCTCGGCGGTGTTCCTCGCCGCCGCCGGCATCACCTACGGCACCGTCGGCACGCTCAACTTCGCCGACCTCGCGCAGCGCCTGCCGACGCTGCCCGGCGGCGGGGTGGCGCGCACCCTGGCGCTGCTGCTGTTGGTCGCCTTCGGGCTGAAGGCGGCGATCTTCCCCCTCTTCTTCTGGCTGCCGGCCTCGTACCACACGCCGCCGGTGGCGGTGACGACGCTGTTCTCCGGCCTGCTCACCAAGGTCGGCGTCTACGCGCTGATCCGCGTCTTCACCCTCGCCTTCCCGATCGACGACGGCATGCGGACGCTGCTGCTCGCGGTCGCCGGGCTGACCATGGTCAGCGGCGTGCTCGGCGCCGTCGCCCAGCAGGACATGCGGCGCCTGCTCGCCTTCCACGTCGTCAGCCAGATCGGCTACCTCATCATGGGGCTCGGCCTCGCCTCGCCGCTGGCGCTGGCCGGGGCGGTGTTCTTCCTCGTCCACGTCACGCTGGCGAAATCGGCGCTGTTCCTGGTCGGCGGCATCGCCGAGCGGCTGTGCGGCAGCTTCGAGCTGGCCCGACTGGGCGGCCTCTATCGCGACCACCCCTGGGTGTCGCTGCTCTTCCTCGTGCCGGCGCTGGCGCTCGCCGGGGTGCCGCCGCTCTCCGGCTTCTGGGCCAAGCTGCTGCTGATCGACGCCGGCCTCGCCGGCATGTACTGGGCCGCGACGGCGACGGCGCTGGGGGTCAGCCTGCTGACGCTCTTCTCGATGACCAAGATCTGGGCGGCGGCGTTCTGGTCGCCGCGCCCCGACGGGGTCGCGCCGGCGCGGCTCGACCGTCGCGCCGCGCTCCTCCTCGGCGCCCCGACCGCGGCGCTGGCGCTGTTGACGGTGGCGATGGGCCTCGCCGCCGAGCCGGCGGTGGCGCTGGCGCGGCAGACGGCGGCGCAACTGCTCGATCCCGCCGTCTACGTCGCGGCGGTGCTGGAGGCGCGATGAACGGCCTGCGCCGGATCGGCCGGGGCATCGGCTTCGCGTGCTTCTTCGCCCGCGAGCTCCTGCTCGCCAACCTGCGGGTCGCCTGGTTGGTGCTCAGCTCGCACCGGCACCTGCGGCCGGCGATCGTCGCCGTGCCGCTCGACGTGCGCAGCGACCTGGCGATCCAGACCTTCGCCGCCACCATCACCCTCACCCCGGGGACGCTGAGCATCGACGTCGCCAGCGACCGGCGCACGCTCTACGTGCACGTCGCCCACGTCGGGGACGACGTCGACGCCTTCGTCCGCGACCTCAAGGGGACGTTCGAACGCCGCATCAAGGAGCTCTGCGAATGATGACCTCGCTGGCGATCTGGTACGCGGCGCTGCCGATGCTCTGCGCCGCCGCCGTGCTGGCCACCGCGCGCCTGCTGCGCGGCCCCAGCCTGCCCGACCGCGCCGTGGCGCTCGACCTGCTGGCGATCATCGTCATCGGCATCCTCGCCGCCTTCGCGGTCGGCGTCGGCGAGGCGGTGTTCCTCGACATCATCCTCGCGGTCGGGCTCGTCACCTTCCTCGGCACCGTCGCCTTCGCCTTCTACGTCGAACGGACCAGCGGCGATGGCTGACCTGCTCGTCGCCGCGCTCTTCGTCGTCGGCGCCGCCTTCATCCTGCTGGCGGCGATCGGCCTGCTGCGCATGCCGGACCTGTTCCTGCGCATGTCGTGCAGCACCAAGGCCTCGACCCTCGGCATCGTCGCCTGCCTGCTCGGCGCGGCGCTGCACTTCGGCGCCCTCGGCGCCGCCGCGCGCGCCGGCGCCGGGGCGCTGTTCCTGCTCCTCACCGCGCCGGTGGCGGCGCAGGTGATCGGCCGCGCCGCCTATCTCGTCGGCGTGCCGCTGTGGCGCGGCACGATCGCCGACCAGTTGCGCGGGCGATACGAGCGCGCGCGCGGCACGCTGCGTTGAACCCCCTACCCCCCTATGGTACCGACCGCGCATGGCGATCACGCGCGAGGAGGTCCGGCACATCGCGCTCCTGGCGCGCCTGCCGCTGAACGCGGACGAGGAGATCGCCTTCGCGCAGCAGCTCGATCACATCCTCGCGGCGTTCACCAACCTCGACCGGCTCGACACCACGGGCGTCGAGCCGACGGCGCACATCGCGCCGCTGGCGACGCCGTTCCGCGACGACGTGGTCAGCACCACGCCCGACCCCGACGCCTGGCTCGCCAACGGCCCGGCGCGCGACGGGCGCTTCTTCAAAGTGCCGAAGATCATCGAATGACGACGCCCGCCACAGGGGGCGGCGGCGGCGCGCCGGGGTCGGCGCTGGTCGACCTCACCATCGACGCCGCGGCGGCCGCGCTGCGCGCCCGCCGCGTCTCCTCGACGGAGCTGACGACCGCCGCCCTGGCCCGCATCGAGGCGACCGAACCGACGCTGCACAGCTTCATCACCGTCACGCCCGAGCTGGCGCTGGCGCAGGCGCGGGAGGCCGACGCGCGCCTGGCCGCCGGCGCGCCGCGCGGACCGCTCGACGGCATCCCGCTCGCGATCAAGGACATCATCAACACCCGCGGCGTGCGCACCACCGCCGGCTCGCGCATCCTCGAGCAGTTCGTCTCGCCCTACGACGCGACGGTCACCCAGCGGCTGCGCGCCGCCGGCGCGGTCTGCGTCGGCAAGGCCAACTGCGACGAGTTCGCGATGGGCTCGTCGAACGAGAGCTCGGCCTACGGCGGGGCCCGCAATCCGTGGGATCCGACGCGCGTGCCGGGCGGCTCGTCCGGCGGCTCGGCGTCGGCGGTGGCGGCGCGGCAGTGCCTGGGCGCGCTCGGCACCGACACCGGCGGCTCGATCCGCCAGCCGGCGGCGCACTGCGGCATCGTCGGGCTGAAGCCGACCTACGGGCGGGTGAGCCGCTACGGCGTCATCGCCTACGCCTCGTCGCTCGACCAGGTGGGCCCGATGGCGCGCACCGTGCGCGACTGCGCCCACCTGCTCGGCGGCATCGCCGGCCACGACCGCTTCGACTCGACCTCGGTGCCGCGCCCGGTGCCGGACTACGCGGCGGCGCTCGACGGCGGCGTGCGCGGCCTGCGCATCGGGCTGCCGAAGGAGTACTTCGTCGAGGGCATGTCGCCCGAGGTGGCCGACGCGGTGCGCGGCGCGGTGCGCCAGCTCGAAGCGCTCGGCGCGGTCGTCGAGGACGTCTCGCTGCCGCACACCGAGTACGCGGTCGCGGCGTACTACCTGATCGCCACCGCCGAGGCGAGCTCGAACCTGGCGCGCTACGACGGCACCCGCTACGGCCTGCGCGTCGACCGCGGGCAGGGGCTGCTCGACATGTACCAGCAGACCCGCGGCGCCGGCTTCGGCGCCGAGGTGAAGCGCCGCATCATGCTCGGCACCTACGCCCTGTCGGCCGGCTACTACGACGCCTTCTACCTGAAGGGACAGCAGGTCCGTACCCTGATCCGCCGCGACTTCGAGCAGGTCTTCTCGACCTGCCAGGCGATCGTCACGCCGACCGCGCCGACCACGGCCTTCAGGCTGGGCGAGAAGATCACCGATCCGCTGGAGATGTACCTGTCCGACATCTTCACCATCTCGGTGAACCTGGCCGGCCTGCCGGGGCTGTCGCTGCCGTGCGGCTTCGACCGCCAGGGCTTGCCCATCGGCCTGCAGATCATCGGCCGGCCCTTCGACGAGGAGACCGTGCTGCGCGCGGCGCACGCCTACGAACAGTCCACCGACTGGCACCAGCGCCGCCCGGACCTATGAACGGAGAACGTCACCACGGAGGCACGGACACACGGAGCACGGGACTCACCTCCGTGTCTCCGTGCCTCCGTGGTGAGAAATCATGACGGATTACGAAGCGGTCATCGGGCTGGAAGTGCACGCCGAGCTGCTCACCGAGTCGAAGATCTTCTGCGGCTGCTCGGCGAAGTTCGGCGCGGCGCCGAACGAGAACACCTGCCCGCTCTGCCTGGCCCTGCCGGGGGTGCTGCCGGTGCTCAACCGGCGGGTGGTCGAGTTCGCGATCAAGGCCGGCCTGGCGACCCACTGCGCGATCGCGCCGCTCAGCCGCTGGGCGCGCAAGAACTACTTCTACCCCGACCTGCCGAAGGGCTATCAGATCAGCCAGTACGAGCTGCCGATCTGCCTCGACGGACGGATCGACATCGAGGTCGACGGCACCACCCGCCCGGTGCGCCTCACCCGCATCCACATGGAGGAGGACACCGGCAAGAACATCCACGACCAGCACGGCGACGCCAGCCTGGTGGACTACAACCGCTGCGGCGTGCCGCTGCTCGAGATCGTCAGCGAGCCCGACCTCCGCACCCCGGCGGAGGCCGGCGCCTACCTGCGCAAGCTGCGCCAGATCCTCCAGTACCTCGAGGTGTGCGACGGCAACATGGAGGAGGGCAGCTTCCGCTGCGACGCCAACATCTCGGTGCGGCCGCGCGGCACCGCGGCGTTCGGCACCAAGGCGGAAGTGAAGAACATGAACTCCTTCCGCGCCGTCGAGAAGGCGATCGAGCACGAGATCGAGCGCCAGATCGACCTCGTCCGCCACGGCGAGAAGGTGGTCCAGGAGACGCGGCTGTGGGATCCCGACCGCGAGGAGACGCGCTCGATGCGCTCCAAGGAGTCGGCGCACGACTACCGGTACTTCCCCGATCCCGACCTGCTGCCGCTGGAAGTCTCGCGCCAGTGGATCGCGGACGTGCAGGCGACCATGCCCGAGCTGCCCGACGCGCGCCGGGCGCGCTTCGCCAGCGCCTACGGCCTGCCCGCCTACGACGCCGAGGTGCTGACCGCGCGCAAGGACATCGCCGACTATTTCGAGACCGCGGTGCGCGCCGGCGGCAGCGCCAAGGCGGTCAGCAACTGGGTGATGGGCGACATCCTGCGCATCGTCCGCGAGCGCAAGCTCGACGAGGCGCTGGTCATCCGCGACTGGCCGGTGTCGCCGGCGCATCTCGCGGAGATGCTGACGCTGATCGACGACGACACGATCAGCGGCAAGATCGCCAAGACCGTGTTCGAGCAGATGGTCGCGACCGGCAAGGCGCCGGCGGCGATCGTCGCCGAGCAGGGCCTCAGCCAGGTCAGCGACAGCGGCGCCATCGAGGCCGCCATCGCCGCGGTGCTCGATGCCAATGCCGACAAGGTGGCCGAGTACCGCGCCGGCAAGGACAAGCTCTTCGGCTTCTTCGTCGGCCAGGTGATGAAGGCCACGCAGGGCAAGGCGAATCCGGGGAAGGTGAACGAGCTGCTCAAGCAACGGTTGGCAGAATGACAGGTTGTTAGGTTGCTAGTTGTTAGGTTGTTAGGTTGTTAGGTTGTTAGGTTTTCCGGGCGACTCATACTGATAACCTAACAACCTAACAACCTAACAACCAACAACCTAACAACTTGCTAAAGGGAGGCGTCATGGCCCGCTTGCACAAGGACATCACCGAGACCATCGGCCACACGCCGCTGATCCGGCTCAATCGGGTCGCCGCCGGCGTCGGGGCGGAGATCTACGCCAAGTGCGAGTTCTTCAACCCGCTGTCGAGCGTCAAGGACCGCATCGGCGTCAACATGATCGACGCCGCCGAGCAGGCGGGGCGCATCGACCACGACACGGTGATCATCGAGCCGACCAGCGGCAACACCGGCATCGCGCTCGCCTTCGTCTGCGCCGCGCGCGGCTATCGACTGATCCTCACCATGCCGGACTCGATGAGCATGGAGCGGCGCAAGCTGCTGCACTTCCTCGGCGCCGAGCTGGTGCTGACGCCCGCCGCCGAGGGCATGACCGGCGCCATCCGCAAGGCTGAGGAGCTGGCGCGCCAGCACGGCAAGTCCTTCATCCCGCAGCAGTTCCAGAATCCCGCCAATCCCGACGTGCACCGCCGCACCACCGCCCTCGAGCTGTGGGACGACACCGACGGGCGCATCGACGTCCTGATCAGCGGCGTCGGCACCGGCGGCACCATCACCGGCGTCGCCGAGGTCCTCAAGCAGCGCAAGCCGTCGTTTCGCGCCGTCGCCGTCGAGCCGAGCAAGTCGCCGGTGCTCTCCGGCGGCCAACCCGGCCGGCACGCCATCCAGGGCATCGGCGCCGGCTTCGTGCCGGCCATCCTCAACACCGGCATCATCGACGAGATCGTCCAGGTCGCCGACGACGACGCGCTGGCCATGGCGCGCCGCGTCGGCCGCGAGGAAGGCATCCCCTGCGGCATCTCCAGCGGCGCCGCCGTCTGGGCCGCGCTGCAGGTCGCCGGCCGGCCGGAGAGCGCCGGCAAGCTGATCGTCGCCGTGCTCGCCAGCTCCGCCGAGCGCTATCTCAGCACCGCCCTGGTCGAAGGCCTCGGCTGAGCGCACGCGGCGCGGCGGGCGCGGCCCGTCGATCGCTCGATGACAGACGCAGTCGCAGCGCCCGCCGCCGAGCGCCCGGTCGGAGTCGGGCGCGCCCACCGCTACCTCCCCGAGCTCGAGGCGCTGCGCGGCTGGGCCATGCTGTTGGTCTACGCCTTCCATCTCAACGGCACCGTCGTCCGCCGCTCGGCGGGCACCGCCGACGAACCGACGCCGCTGACCGCGTTCGTGCTCGCCGGCCACACCGGCGTCAGCCTGTTCTTCGTCCTCAGCGCCTTCCTGTTGGCGCTGCCGTTTCTCGCCGAGGCGGACGGCGGACGGCACGTGTCGCGGCCCGCCTACGCGAGCCGCCGGGCGCTGCGCATCCTGCCGCTCTACTGGTTCGCGATCGCCGTCGCCACCATCCTCACCGCCGAGCGACTGGTCGATCTGGCGCGCGCCCTGCCCTACATGTTCTTCCTCAACTCGGTCACCGACTGGTCGACGCCGATGCTGCCCTACAGCGGCGCCTGGTGGAGCCTGGGGACGGAGGCGCAATTCTACCTCGTCCTGCCGCTGCTGCCGCTGCTCCTGGCGACGCGCGCCGGGCGGATCGCCGGCGTCGTGCTGCTGCTCGCCTGGCTCGCCGCGTACGGCGCATTCCTCACCCGCGCCCTGCGCATGGACACCCTCCCCGGACAGGTGCGCCTCGCCTACTCGCTGCTCGGACGCGCGCCGCTGTTCCTGTGCGGCATCGCCGCCGCCGCGCTCTATCGCCGACACGGCGCCGCCTGGCGGCAGCGGCTCGCGGCCCGACCGCTGCTGCGCCGCGGCGGCGCCGACGCCATCCTGCTCGCCGTGCTGCTCGCGCTCGGCCTGCTGCTGCAATGGGTGATCGTCGGCACGCCGACGCGGGCCGAGGCGCCGCCGCGGCACGTCTGGCACGTCCTGGAAGGCGCGCTGTGGGCGTCCGTCGTGCTCCTCGTCCTCGTCGCGCCGCTGCGCAGCGCGCGCCTGATCACCAACCGCGCCACCATCTGGCTGGGCGTGCTCTCGTACTCGGTCTACATCTGGCACCTGCCGATCCAGCAGTTCGCCTTCCGCTGGACCCGCCAGCTCGGCATCCCCCTGCCGCTCGCCTGGAACGCCCGCACGATCGCCGTCGCGGCGGTCGCGACCGCCGCCTGCCTCGCCGTCTCGACCCTCACCTACCGCTGGATCGAGCGCCCGTTCCTGACCCGCAAGGAACGGGTGGCCGACTGACCGCGGCCGCGTCCCCGCGAGCGCGGCGAGCGCCAGGTCCTCGCCTCACTGGCCGGCCATCGTGAACAGCGGCCGCCCCTCGCCCAGTTCGTCGAGCGGCACCGCCTCGACCCGCTCCGCCAGCGCGAAACGCTTGCCGCCGGGGTAGACCACCGCTACCCGTGCCAGACCGAGATCGTCGAGCGCGATGCGAATGGACGGCGTCAGCCGCGGCGCATCCGTGCGTTTGCACTCGATGCCCAGCAAGGTGTCGCCGCGACGCAAGAGCAGGTCGATCTCGGCCCCCTGGTGCGTCGCCCAGAAGAACGCCTCGTCGTGCGCTTCGATCGCCAGCACCTGCTCGATCACGAATCCCTCCCAGGATGGCCCGATGGCGGGATGGCTCAGCAAGGCCTTGTCGCTGGCGATGCCCAGGAGTTGGTGCAGCAAGCCGCTGTCGCGCACGTACACCTTCGGCGCCTTCACCTGGCGCTTGCGCAGGTTGGCGTGCCAGGGCTGGAGCTGTCGAACCATGAAAGCGTCGACGAGTAGGTCGAGGTAGCGGCGCGCGGTCGATTCGCTCACCCCCAACGCCCGCGCTGGCACGGCGGCGTTCCATAGCCGCCCATGATAGTGCGCCAGCATCGTCCAGAAGCGGTGCAGCGCGACCGCCGGCACCCGAACGCCCCACTGCGGCAGGTCGCGCTCCAGCAACGTCTGGATGAGCTGCTTGCGCCAGGCCAGGCTGTCCGCCTCGCTCGCCGCCAGGTACGACCGCGGCAGCCCGCCGCGGCGCCACAAAACCTGCGCCCCCTCGGCCCCCACCTCGGCCAGCGAGAAGCCGCCCATGGCGATGCGTTCGACCCGCCCGGCCAGGCTTTCCGAGCTCTGGCGCAACAGATCGCCCGAGGCACTGCCCAGGATCAGGAAGCGCGCCGGCGCCGCGCGCCGGTCCGCCAACACCCGCAACGCGGGAAACAGCTCCGGCCGCCGCTGCACCTCGTCAATCACCACCAGACCCTTGAGCGGCCGCAGCGCCGTCATCGGCTCGTCCAACCGCGCCAGGCTGGCGGGATCCTCCAGATCGAAGTAATTGGCGGACTCCTCGCTCAACAGCTCGCGCGCCAGCGTCGTCTTCCCGCACTGCCTCGGCCCGACCAACAAGACGATCCGGCTGCGCTGCAGCGCGGCGGTCAGAGCCGTGAGGAGAATGCGGCGAGTGACCATGGACCCAGAACATACCACGAAAATCGATCATCATGAGGCGGATTTTCATGGGTGAGCCATCCGGGGATCGCAAAGGGCCGCTGGCGACCGCCGCTTGACGCGCAATCCGGATCTCTCCGGTCCGTCGCGGCCACGCAGGCCCGTCCCTCGCCGCCCCGGGGTCGTGAGCGGCGCGGCACCCGCCACCGTGCGCGCGGCCGATCATTCGCTGGTGCCAACAGTGCCCGCCGTGTGACAATGCCCGGCGGGGGATCGATGGGCGCCGCACCGCCGCATGCCGAAGACACCGCTGGCGACGTCGACGTGGTCGTCGTCGGCGCCGGCTTCGCCGGCCTGTACATGCTGCACCGGCTGCGCCGCCTCGGATTCACCGCGGTCGGGATCGAGCAGGGCGACGACGTCGGCGGCACCTGGTACTGGAACCGCTATCCGGGCGCCCGCTGCGACATCGAGAGCGTCGACTACTCGTACAGCTTCGACCCCGAGCTGGAGCGCGAGTGGCAGTGGTCGGAGCGCTACGCTACCCAGCCGGAGATCCTGCGCTATCTCGAGCACGTCGCCGACAAGCACGACCTGCGGCGCGACATCCGCTTCGCCACCGGGGTCACCGCCGCGGCCTGGGATGCGGCGGCGCGTCGCTGGGACGTCCGCACCCATCGTGGCGACGCGCTGCGCGGCCGCGTCCTCGTCATGGCCACCGGTTGCCTGTCGCTGCCGAAGATCCCGGACGTGCCCGGCGTGGAGCGCTTTCGCGGCGCGACCTACTACACCGGCCGCTGGCCGCGCGCCGGCGTCGACTTCACCGGCCAGCGGGTCGCGGTCATCGGCACCGGCTCGTCCGGCATCCAATCGATCCCGATCATCGCCCAGCAGGCGGCGGAGCTGACGGTCTTCCAGCGCACGCCCAACTTCTCCCGCCCGGCGCACAACGGCCCGGTGGCGGCGGCGAAGCGGGCGGCGTTCGCCGCCGATCCGCGCGCCTACCGCCAGGCGGCGCGGCAGTCGCCGGCCGGCGTGCCGGTCGAGCGCACCCTGGCGCGCGCCCTGCAGGTGTCGGCGGCGGAGCGGCGGGCGGCCTACGAAGCGGCCTACGCCTCGGGCGACCTGCTCGCCTTCGGCAACGCGTTCGTCGACATCGGCATCAGCCCGGACGCCAACGCCACGGTGGCCGAGTTCCTTCGCGACAAGATCCGCGCCCGGGTGCGCGATCCCGAGACCGCGGCGGCGCTCGCTCCGATCGACCACTACTACGGCACCAAGCGGCCGTGCCTCGACACCGACTACTTCGAGACCTTCGACCTGCCGCACGTCCGTCTGGTCGACCTGCGCCGCGAGCCGATCCGCACCATCGCCGAGCACGGCATCGAGACGGCGGCGCGCGCCGTCACCGTCGACGCCATCGTCTTCGCCACCGGCTTCGACGCCATGACCGGCGCCATCCTGGCGGTGGACATCCGCGGCCGCGACGGCGCGGCGCTCGCCGCCAAATGGGCCGGCGGGCCGCGCACCTACCTCGGGCTGATGACCGCCGGCTTCCCCAACCTGTTCACGATCACCGGACCGGGCAGCCCCTCGGTGCTGTCGAACATGGCGGTGTCGATCGAGCAGCACGTCGAGTGGATCGGCGACTGCCTGGCGCACATGCGGGCGCAGCGCCTGGAGGTCGTCGAGCCGACGCCGCTGGCGGAGGCGGGATGGGTGCAGCACGTCAACGACTGCGCCGACATCACCCTCTATCCGCGCGCCGACTCCTGGTACATGGGCGCCAACGTCCCGGGGAAGCCGCGCGTCTTCCTCCCCTACATCGGCGGCGTCGACCGCTACCGGCGCGCCTGCGACGAGGTGGTGCGGCGCGACTACCTCGGCTTCGCCTTCGACGGTCCGGGCGGCGCCCGCTGCCGCGACGGCGTCGTGCGCCGGCTGCAACCCGACGCGGCGGCGGTGATCGAGCTGATCGAGGAGCTGAAGCTGCCGCCCCTCGACACCCTGCCGGTGCCCGCGGCGCGCGCCGCCTACCTGGCCGGCATCGCCGGCCAGCCGCCGGGGCCGGCGGTCGGCGCGGTGGTGGACGGCACCTTCCCCGGCGCCGCCGGCCCGCTCGCCTATCGGCTCTATCGACCGGCCAGCCCGGGGCCGCATCCGATCGTCGTCTACTTCCACGGCGGCGGCTGGGTGCTCGGCGACAGCACGTCCGACGACGCCTTCTGCCGCGACCTGTGCGTGCGGGCCGACGCCGCCGTCGTCTCGGCCGACTACCGGCACGCGCCCGAGGCGCGCTTCCCGGCGCCGATCGAGGACGGCTGCGCCGCCGTGCGCTGGATCGCCGAGCAGGCGGCGGCGCTCGGCGGCCTGCCGGGACGGCTGGCGGTGTGCGGCTGGAGCGCCGGCGGCAACGTCGCCGCCGTCGTCTGCCAATTGGCGCGCGCCGCCGGCGGCCCGGCGATCGCCGGCCAGGTGCTGGTCGCCCCGGTCACCGACGCCGACCTCACCCGCGCCTCGTACCGCGAGAATGGCGCCGGCTACCTGCTCACCACGGCGCTGATGCGCTGGTTCTGGGACTGCTATGCCGATCCCGCGGACCGCGGCGATCCGCGCGCCGCGCCGCTGCGCGCGGCGGATCTGACCGGGCTGCCGCCGGCGCTGGTGGTGACCGCCGAATTCGACCCGCTGCGCGACGAGGGCGCCGCCTATGCCGCCGCGCTCGCCGCGGCCGGCGTGCCGACGCGCCACCTCGCCTGCCGCGGCCAGATCCACGGCTCCATCCCGGCGGTGGACGTCATCATCTCGGCCAACGCCGCGCGCGCGGAAATCGGCGCCGCGCTGCGCGCCTTCCTCGGGCGTCCCGCGGGCTGAGAGACCACCGCGGTTGGGGCGTGCGACCGCGCGGAGCGCGGCCTTCGACCAGCGCGTCGACCGCCACGCCGGATCGCGGTCGGCGTCGCCGCGACGGCCGACGCGCGACGTAGTGGGGCGGAAAATCTCCGAAATCCGCGCGCCTTCTTTGCCCTTGATCTTGACTTTCCGACCCCCATTCAACGAAACTGCGCGCCGCTGGGCTGGTTGAGGGGTACATGACCAAGTACGCGACGCGCTTGCTCCTGGCCGCCGCCATGGCGGCGCTCGTACCGGCCCATGCCGGGGCGCTCGAACGCGCCATCTACCTGCTGAGTCAGACGGCGCGCGGCTATGCCGCCGAGGGGCGCAGCGAGGGGACGGCGGTCGACGGCAACGGGCTGCTGAGCGTCTACAACTCCAACGCCATCAACCTGACCTCGCCACCGCAGACGACCTCGCGCAATCAGGTCTACCTGCGCGACCTCGACGAAACCGCCTCGTCGCTGGTCAGCAAGGCGCCGGACGGCAAGGCCGGCAACCGCCCCAGCCAGTCGGGGGGCTTCGCGCCGGGCATCAGCGCCGACGGGCGGTTCGTCGCCTTCTCGTCGCAGGCCACCAACCTGGTGCCCGACGACACCAACGGCCTCGAGGACGTCTTCGTGGCCAACGTCGCCACCGGCGAGGTCGAGCTCATCAGTCGCGGCATCGACGGCCCGGCCAACGGGGTCAGCGGCTTCCCGCGCCTGAGCGCCGACGGCCGCTACGTCGTCTTCCAGTCGGCGGCCAGGAACCTGGTGGCCGACGACACCAACAACGTCACCGACATCTTCCTCTACGATCGCGCCGAAGGGATCATGCGCCGGGTCAGCGTCGGCAGCGACGGCGCCCAGGCCAACGGCGCCAGCATCACGCCGGCGATCAGCGACGACGGCCGCTACGTCGCCTTCGCCTCGCGCGCCACGAATCTGGTGAACCCGTCGCCGAGCGACGCCTTCGAGCAGATCTACGTCGCCGACTGGGAGACGCAGTCGGTGCAACTGGGGTCGGTGAACGACCAGGGCCAGGCCGCCAATGCGCGAAGCTTCCTGCCCGACCTGACCGCCGACGGCGGCGAGGTGGCGTTCAAGTCGGAAGCGTTCAACCTGGTTCCCAACGACACCAACGGCGTGCCCGACGTCTTCGTCCGCAACCTCACCACCAACACCACGCAGCGGGTGAGCGTCGACGACTTCGGCAACCAGTCGAACGGCCTCAGCGGCGGTCCCGGCATCAGCGCCGATGGCCGCTTCGTCGCCTTCGCCTCGTTCGCCTCGAACTTCGTGCCCGACGACGGCAACGGCTTCAGCGACGTCTACGTGTACGACCGCTTCCCGCCGGGACGGAACCAGGGCCGGATCGCCCGCGTGACCATCGCGTACAACAACTTCGGCGAGCCCGACCAGGGCGTCGCCGACTTTCCGGTCAGCATCAGCGCCGACGGCCGCTGGATCGGCTTCGCCTCCGCCGCCTCGAACCTGGTGCCGAACGATCTCAACAACGATCTCGACGCCTTCCTCGCCTGCAACCCGTTCGACGCCTTCCAGTGCGCGGCGCCGACGCCGACCCCGACGCCGACGGAGCCGCCGGCGGAGCTGCCGTGCGTCGGCGACTGCAGCGGCGACGATCAGGTCACCATCGACGACCTCATCCGCATGGTGAACATCGCCCTCGGCCTGCGCGGCGTCTGCGGCGACGACCAGGGCATGGGCGCCTGCCTGGCCGGCGACGCCAACTGCGACTGCCAGATCACCGTCGAGGAGATCATCCAGGCGGTGAACAACAGCCTCATGGGCTGCGCGACCTTCGACGTCTGCCCGCTCGCCGAGCACGAGATGATCTGCTGCGCCGGCGGCCCGGCGACGCCGACGGCGACCCGCACCGCGACCATGACGCCGGACGGCGGCGCGCCGACCGCCACCGCGACGCCGACGCCGCCGGCCACGCCGACCGCGACGACGAGCGGCCCGAGCGGCCCCTGCGTCGGCGATTGCAACGGCAACGGCACGGTGACCGTCGACGACCTGATCCGCATGGTCAACATCGCCCTCGACCTGCAGCCGTTGTGCCCCGGCGAGGGCGGCGGCGGCTGCCTGGCGGGCGACGCCAACTGCGACTGCCGCATCACCGTCGACGACATCATCCGCGCCGTGAACAACAGCCTGGGCGACACGTGCACCGACTTCGGCGCCTGCCAACTGTCGGAGCACGCGGCCCAGTGCTGCGGCTAGGCCGGGTTAGAGGAGGCTCCCATGAAGCGTCTCGCAGGCGTCGTCGGCACCGTCGCGGCGGTGCTGTTCTGTTCCGCCGCCGCCCGCGCGGCGATCATCTCCTGTGGCAGCGTCACTGCCGTGCGCGGCAGCTCCGCTCCGGTGACGATCTCCCTCCAGCTCGAGGGAGACGAGGTCGTCGCCGGCACCCAGAACGACCTCCAGTTCGACAGCGACGCGTTCGACATCGCGCCGCGGGACTGCGTCATCAATCCCGCCATCGGACCCGACACCGAGGCCGACAAGACCCTGAGCACCAGCCTGCCGCCGGGCGAGATCCCGAGCGTGCGCAACCTGGTGGTGGCGCTCGACAACACCAACGCCATTCCCTCCGGAGCGCTCTACACCTGCAGTTTCCACGTCCGCGGCAGCGCCGAGCTCGGCGAGCACGTCCTCACCAACGTCAACGTCCGCGCCAGCAACCCGCAGGGCATGGTCGTCCCGACCACCGCCGGCGACTGCACGATCACCGTGCAGGACGTGTCGCCGACCCCGACTCCGCGCTGCACCAACGACGACGACTGCCCGAGCGGCGAGGTGTGCGTGAACAACACCTGCGTCACCGCCACGCCGACCAGGACCCCGATCGGCTACTGCACCGGCGACCGCGACTGCCCCAACGGCCAGGTGTGCGTGAACAACATGTGCGTCACCCCGACGCCGACCCGCACCCCGATCGGCTACTGCACCGGCGACCAGGACTGCCCCAACGGCCAGGTGTGCGTGAACAACATGTGCGTCGCCGTCACGCCCACCGCGACGAGGAAGAGCGGCGGGGGCGGGGGGTGCAGTTGCGAGATCGATCCCGGCGCCCGCGGCCGCAGCGGCGACGTGCTGGCGGTGCTCCTGCCGGCGCTGATCCTGGCGCTGCGCTGGCGGCGGCGCCGCGCCTGAGAGCGCTCGCGCCGCGGCGTGGCGGGCCGGCGGGCCCGCCACGGGGTCAGGTGTTGCGGTAGACGATCAACCCGTGGGTGGGGTCGTACGGCGACACGGCGACGGTCACCCGATCGCCGGGAATGACCTTGATGTGGTAGCGCCGCATGCGGCCGCTGATCTTGGCCGTGAACTGCTGCCCCTTGTCGGACTCGATCTTGAAGAGGCCGCCGGTCATCACCTCTTTGACGGTGCCTTCGATCTGAATCAGGTCGTCTCGCGCCACACGGTGCTCCTCTGGCTGGGAAAGGTATCCCTCACCGCCTAGCACACCCGCACCCGCCGCGCCTAGCCAAGAACCACCAAGAACCGCGGATGCAGGACTGACCCCTGCCGAGGGCGCGGAGAGGATCCGTGCTCATCGGCGGCCAGCGGCGTTCATCCGTGGCGCAGCAGCCTCGCCGCCTCGCGGGCGTAGTACGTCAGGATCAGATCGGCGCCGGCGCGGCGGATGGCGGTCAGGGTCTCCAGCATCACCCGCTCCTCGTCAAGCCAGCCATTCCGCGCCGCCGCCTTGATCATCGCGTACTCGCCGCTCACCTGGTAGGCGGCGACCGGGTAGCCGAAGTGCTCCTTCACCCGCCAGACGAGATCGAGGTAGGGCAGCGCCGGCTTCACCATGACGATGTCGGCGCCCTCGTTGATGTCCATCTCGACCTCGCGCAGCGCCTCCTGGGCGTTGGGCGGATCCATCTGGTAGCCGCGCCGGTCGCCGAACTGCGGCGTCGACTCCGCCGCCTCGCGGAACGGGCCGTAGAACCCGGAGGCGAACTTGGCGGCGTAGGACATGATCGCCACCTGGTCGAAGCCCTCCTCGTCGAGCGCCTCGCGGATCGCGTTCACCCGCCCGTCCATCATGTCCGACGGCGCCACCAGGTCGGCGCCGGCACGGGCGTGCGTCAGCGCCTCCTTGGCGAGCAGATCGAGGGTGGCGTCGTTGTCGACCTCGCCCTCGGCGATGACGCCGCAGTGGCCGTGATCGGTGTACTCGCACAGGCAGACGTCGGTGATCACCACCAGGTCCGCGACCGCCTGCTTGATCGCGCGCACCGCCTGCGGCACCACGCCGTCGTCGCGGTAGGCGTGCGAGCCGGTGGCGTCCTTCTTCTCGGGAATGCCGAACAGGATCACCGCCGGGATGCCGAGATCGCGCGCCTCGCGACAGGTCTCGGTCAGCCGGTCCACCGACTGCTGCGCCACCCCGGGCATCGAACCCACCGGATGCTCGACGCCGCGCCCCGGCACCGCGAAGAGCGGCAGGATGAGGTTGTCGACGCTGAGCCGCGTCTCCCGCACCATCCGCCGCAGCGTCTCCGTGCGCCGCAGCCGGCGCGGGCGATAGATGGGGAATTCCATGTCGTTGCGCTAACCACAGATGAACACGGATGGCCACAGATCAACACGGGTCCGCCCCCCTCCCCGCCGGCTGGGGTGGGAGGCGGACCCGTGTTCATCTGTGGCCATCTGCGTTCATCTGAGGCTTCCGGAGGTACGTCTCGATCGCCGCGGTGAACGCCGCGATCGTGTACGTGCTCGGTTGCACGACGACCTCGAGCCCAGCCTCGCGGGCGGTGTCGGCGGTGATCGGCCCGATGCAGGCCGCGCGGACGCCGGCGAGCAGTGAGGGGGCGTCGGCACCGAGCAGGGCGACGAAATTGCGCACCGTGCTCGAGCTGGTGAAGGTGACGAGGTCGACGGCGCGGCGCGCCAGGCGGTCGCGCAGCTCGCCGAGATCGATCCGCGCCGGCACCGTCTCGTAGGCGGGCACTTCGTCGACGTGCGCGCCGGCGGCGCGCAGGGTCACCGGCAGGATCTCGCGCGCCACCGCGGCGCGCGGCAGCAGGACGCGCGCGCCGGCGACGCCGGCGGCGCACATCGCCGCCGCCACCGCCTCGGCGCGAAATTCCTCCGGCACGACGTCGACCTGCAGGCCGCGCTCGGCGATCGCCGCCGCGGTCTCGGAGCCGACGGCGGCGATGCGCGCCCGGTGCAGCGAGCGGACGTCGCGCCGCCGCGCGCGCAGCCGGTCGAAGAACATGGCGACGCCGTTGACGCTGGTCAGCACCAGCCAGTCGTAGGCGTCGAGGCGCTCGATGGCGTCGTCGAGCGGCGCCCAGGACGCCGGGGGCACGATCTCGATCGTCGGACACGGCAGCACGTCGGCGCCGAGATCGGTCAGGGCGTCGATGAACCCGGCCGCCTGGGCGCGCGGTCGGGTGACGACCAGCGAACGGCCGAACAGCGGTTTGCGCTCGTACCAGGCGATCGTCTCGCGCAGGCGCACCACCTGGCCGACCACCGCGATCGCCGGCGGCTGGAGCTGCCGCGCCGCGACCGCGGCCGCGATGGTGGCGACCGTGCCGACCACCGTCGCCTGCTCGCCCACCGTCCCCCAGCGGATCACCGCCGCCGGCGTGTCCGGCGCCAGGCCGTGCGCCACCAGCTTCGCCATGTTGGCGGCGAGCTGCCGCGTCGTCATCAGGAACACCAGCGTGTTGCCGCGCTGCGCCACCGCGTCCCAGTGCACCGCCATCTCCGGCTTGTCGGGATACTCGTAGCCGGTGAGCACGGTGAAGGACGAGGCGAGCTCGCGGTGGGTGAGCGGAATGCCGGCGTACGCCGGCACCGCGATCGCCGAGCTGACGCCGGGCACGATCTCGAAGCGGATGCCCGCCGCCGCCAGCGCCTCCGCCTCCTCGCCGCCGCGGCCGAACACGAAGGGATCGCCGCCCTTCAGGCGCACCACCGTCCGCCCGGCGCGCGCGTGCTCGAGCAGCAGCGCGGTGATCACCGGCTGCTCGGTGCGCTGGCCGCCGCCGTGCTTGCCGACCAGGATGCGGGCGGCCTGCGGCGGCGCGTGCTCGAGCAGGCGCGGGTTCGCCAGATAGTCGTAGATGACGACGTCGGCGCGGCCGAGGGCGCGCGCGCCGGCCAGCGTGATCAGCTCGGGCGCGCCCGGCCCGGCGCCGACCAGATACACCGTGCCGGGCGTCATCCGCTCCAGCCCAGCTCGCGCAGCACCGCGGCGCCGCCCTCGGCGAGCAGCGCCCGCGCCAGCTCGGCGCCGAGTCGGGCGCCGTCGGCGACGGCGCCGCTGCGCTCGCCGCGCACCACCGGCCGACCCGACGGATGCGCGATCGCGGCGCGCAGGGTGAGGCGCGCGCCGTCGATCTCGGCGTGGCCGGCGAGCGGCGTCGTGCAGGTGCCGCCGATGGTGGTGAGGAAGGCGCGCTCGGCGTCGATCGCCTGCCGGGTCGGCGCGTGCTCGACGGCGCGCAACTGCGCCACCACCGCGCCGTCGCCGCTCTCCAGGGCCAGCGCGCCCTGCCCGATCGCCGGCAGGAACTGGCGCGGGTCGCACGGCAGGGCGTGCGGCGGCGCGACGCCGAGGCGGCGCAGGCCGGCGGCGGCGAGGACGATGCCGTCGACCTCGCCGCGCTCGAGCTTGGCGAGCCGCGTGTCGACGTTGCCGCGCAGGTCCACCACCGCGAGCCCCGGATACAGCGACCGCAGCAGCGCCGCCCGGCGCGGGCTGGAGGTGCCGACCCGCGCCCCCGGCGCCAGCGCCGCGAAGCCGCCGCCGGCGCGGGTGATCATGATGTCGCGCGCGTCCTCGCGCTCGGGCACGGCGGCGATGCACAGTCCCGGCGCCAGCTCGCCGGGCACGTCCTTCAGCGAGTGCACCGCGGCCTCGATGCGGCCCTCGAGCAGCGCCGTCTCCAGCTCCTTGACGAACAGCCCCTTGCCGCCGACCTGGTGCAGCGGCACGTCGACGATGCGATCGCCCGAGGTGCGGATCACCACCAGCTCGGCGCGCAGGCCGGGGTTGGCCGCCTCGATGCGGCGGCGGATCCACTCCGCCTGGGCGAGCGCCAGCTTGCTGCCGCGGGTGCCGATGCGCAGGACGGCGGTCATGAATCCTCGGGGTCCTCCAGGTCGAACAGGCGGCGCGCCGCGTCGAGGTAGAAGGTCTCGGCGCGGTGGTCCTGCTGCTTCAGGCGCGCGATCGGGGCGTGCAGGATCTTGTTGACGATGGCGGTGGTCATGACGTCGAGCAGCTCGCGCTCGCGCGGCCCGAGATCCTTGAGCTGGTTGAGCGTCTTCTGCAGCTCGGCGCGGCGGATGGCGTCGATCTTGTCGCGCAGGGCGACGATGGTCGGCACCACCTCGAGGTGGCCGAGCCAGCGGTAGAACGCCTCGACCTCCTCGACGACGATCGCCTCCGCCTTCTCCGCCTCGCGCGCCCGCTCGCCGAGGTTGTCGGCGGCGACCTGGGAGAGGTCGTCGATGTCGTAGAGGTAGACGTTGCCGAGGTCGTTGATGCGCGGGTCGAAGCTGCGCGGCACGCTCAGGTCGATGCAGAACATCGGCCGTCCCTTGCGCTCGCGCAGCGCCTCCTGCACCTGCGACTCGACCAGCACCGGCTCGCCCGCGGCGGCGCAGCCGATGACGATGTCGGCCATCGGCAGGTACTTGGGGAACTGCTCGAACGGCACCGGCGTGGCGTGGAACTCGCGCGCCACGTCGACGGCGCGCTCGAAGGTGCGGTTGGTGGCGATCAGGGTGCCCACCCCGCTCGCCATCAGGTGGCGCGCCGTCAGCGCGCCCATCTTGCCGGTGCCGATCAGCATCGCCGTCTTGCCGGCGAGGTGGTCGAAGATGTCGGTCGCCAGCTCGACCGCCGCCGAGCTCACCGAGACCGCCCGCCCGGCGATGCCGGTCTCGCTGCGCACCCGCTTGGCCACCGAGAAGGCTTTGTGGAACCAGCGGTGCAGCACCGTGCCGGTGGTGCCGGCGCCGGCGGCGCGGGCGTAGAACTGCTTCAACTGGCCGAGGATCTGCGGTTCGCCGACGACCATCGAGTCGAGGCTGGAGGCGACGCGGAAGAGATGCCGGACCGCCTCGCGGCCCCAGTACTGGTAGAGGTGCGGCGCCAGGTCGGCGCCCGGAATGGTGCGCGCGTGGCGCAGGAAGTCGGCGATGCCGGCGGCGGCGGCCGCCGGCTCGTGGCGGGTGCTCGACACCACCTCGACCCGGTTGCAGGTGCAGACGACGGCGGCCTCGTCGATGCCGTCGAGCGCGCGCAGGCGGCGGTTGACGTCGTCGATCTGGTCGTCGGCGAACGCCACCGACTCGCGCACGTCGAGCGACGCGGTGCGGTGGCTGAGGCCGACGATCAGCACGTCGGGCTGGCTCACCCGAACGACCTCCCGTGCGGCAGGCCGAGGTTGAGGCTGATCAGCGACACCACCAGCAGCGCGAAGCCGACCAGGGTGAGCGTCGCCGCCCGCCGCCCGCGCCAGCCGATCGAGCGCGCCTGCAGCAGCACCGCGTAGAGCAGCCAGGCGAGCACCGACAGCACCTGCACCGGCTCCCACGACCAGAAGGTGCCCCAGGCCGCTTTCGCCAGCAGCGAGCCGGTGACGATGCCGATGGTGAAGAGGGCGAAGCCCCAGGCGACGCAGCGGTAGTTGAGGTTGTCGAGCGTCTCCAGCGAGGGCAGGCGGAAGCGGCCGCGCCGCTTCGCCTTCAACTGCCGCTCCTGCAGCAGGTAGACGAGGCTGACGCAGGAGGCGAGGGCGAAGATGGCGTAGCCGAGGAACGCCGGCGCGACGTGCGCCGGCAGCCAGGCGGTGTCGAGCTCGGCCGGCAGGCGGTCGGCGCCCGAGAACACGATGTAGGACGAGAGCGTCAGCAGGAACGCGAGCGGCGTCACCAGGGCGCCGAGCACCGCCAGCGGCGCCCGCCACTGCAGGCCGAGGTAGAGGCCGACGATCAGCCAGGCGAGCAGCGAGAGCTGGTCGTGGAAGGTGCCGAGCGCGCCGAGGCCGACGCTGTGCAGGCGCAGCACGACGGCGACGGTGTCGAGCGCGAAGGCGGCGGTGAGCGCCACCAGCGCGATGCGATGGGCGAGGACGCGGCCGCTGGTGATGTGGGCGACGAACGCCGCCGCGGAGGTCAGGTAGAGGCCCAGGCTGAGGGCGAAGAGGAGCAGCTCCATGAGCGGTCCGGCTCAGAGATGGGCGCCGAGGCTGGCGAGCGACACCTGCGCCCCGGCGTGGGCGGCGAGCAGGCGATCGACCGCCGCCGCATCGGGGCGGCGCAGGCATTCGAGGAGGTCCGAGGCCACCAGCGCGCGCAGGATGCGTTGCCGCTCGGCGCTGGGTAAGTCCCGCGCCTGCAGGTGGGCGCGCAGGCGGGCGAGGACGTCGAGCGCGCGCTCGTACTCGGGACCGAGCAGGCGGTCGATCTCGTCGCGGACCCGCCCGGCCAGGGCGGGGCTGCCGCCGCCCGTGGAGACCGCCACCGCGAGCTCGCCCCGACGCAGCACCGCCGGAACGATGAAGCGGCACCATTGCGGCCGGTCCACCACGTTCAGCAGCACGCCCGCCGCCTCGGCTGCCCGCGCCAGCTCGGCGTGCAGCGCCTCGTCGTCGGTGGCCGCGTAGGCGAGCCGGGCGCCGTCCAGGTCGCCGTCCTGGTACGTCCGGTGGAAGTGGCCGATCTCACCCCGCGCCAGCCGCTCGGCCAGACCGGGGGTCAGGGAGGGCGCCACCACCGTCACCCGCGCCCCCGCGGCCAGCAGGGACTCGACCTTGCGCTCCGCCACCTCCCCGCCGCCGATGACCACGCAACGCTCCCCCGCCATCTGCAGGAAGACCGGATAGTAGGCCATTGCCGGACCGTAGCACAGGAGGCCGACGCGGCGCACCGAAGCCGCCGCCCGGGACCGCGGGCGTCTCGCCCGCACCGCAGCGCGCAACGTGCGAGCGCCGCCGCCCTTCCGCTCGTCCCCGAGCCGCTGTGCTGCGTATGCGTCGCACGCACGAGCAACCGATGATCACCAAGCGCGATCTGCGCATTGCGTGCCGGCTCAGCAGCAGCGCGGCGGGCGCCGTCGCCATCGCCAAGCCGGGTCGCCGCGCGAGACGCACCCACGCCGCAGGCGCCCGCAGCGGGACTCGCGCGCACGCGCTATGCCGCGCTGCCTGCCCTGGATCGCACCGATCGCCTCGGGGTGGCCCGTCTCGCCAGCGCGGCCACCTGGACGAGCGCCCGCAGCCCCTCGTTCACGGCCCGCGCGTTGCCGAAGTAGGGCCACAGCTCGGGGTCGACCACCACCGCATGCGCCTGGCGCGGGAAACGGGCGGCATAGCGTCCGCGGCTCGCCCTGCTCCAATCGTAGCGTTCGAGTGAATCCTCCGCCGGTCGCTTGCGGCGGCTAGCCGATGCCTTCTTCATATCTTCTCCTCTGCGCCGCGGACGCCTTCCGGGCGCTGATCAGGCGGATTCGCTCACCTCTCTCGGCGTGGACCACGAACAAGACGCGTTGTCGGGACGAGCAGCCGATGATCACGAAGCGGCTGGGAACGAAGCGATCCGGCGCATCGATCGCATTGGGGTCGGAGAACACGGTCAGCGCCTCCGGAAAGGACACCCCGTGCTTGACCAGATTCGCGCGCGCCTTGGCGTCGTCCCATTCGAAATCGCCATAGACCGCCCGCCCCATGCGCCCACACGCTATACCAGCGGCCCGCCGAGGCGAGAAACCGACATCGCGGCGGCCGAGCCGCGGCGGCGAGCCCATGCAGCCGACGGCGCCGCACGCCGGCAACCGATCAGCGGCCGCCGATCACGACCGGCGCCCGGCCGCTGCCGAGCCGCAGCACGGTCCAGCCACCGGCCAGCGCCCGTTCGACCATGCGCGTCTCGCGCGCCAGGGAAAAACCGGCGGTCAGCGCGTAGCCGAAGCGCGGGATGCGCGCCGGGCGCAGGTCGAGGGCCCGTTGCGCCAGCAGGCGCTGCGGCCCGAGCAGCTCGACGTAGCGGCCCCGGCCGGAGCTGTGCTGGCGCAGCTCGCGCTGCAGCTCCAGCAGCTTGGACTCGGCGTCGATCTCGAAGGCCAGGGCGTTGAGCGTGTTGCGCTTGCTGCGCCGGCAGGCGCGGTAGTGCCGCCACAGGTCGGCGAAGGAGACGTCCATGGCAAGTGTGGCGGGCGCCGCCGGGGCGGCGCCCGCCACGGGGCCGATCACGATCCGCTACGCACGGCGCCAACGTAGTTGTTGTTGGTGCGGTTGTTCGCGTTCACGTTCCCATCGTTGAAGTTCGCGATCCACGCGTTGTCCGGATTGGGCGCGTAGGTAGTAGCAGACCAGTAGTTGTTGGACTGCGTCGCCCTCGCCGCTTGT
Organism: bacterium; assembly: GCA_019637795.1. NCBI lineage: Bacteria > bacterium. The sequence goes on from JAHBUY010000003.1 coordinate 67,131, forward strand.
GCCCGCCGCCGATGACCACGCAACGCTCCCCCGCCATCTGCAGGAAGACCGGGTAGTAGGCCATTGCCGGACCGTAGCACAGGAGCCCGATGCGGCGCACCGAAGCCGCCGCCCGGGACCGCGGGCGTCTCGCCCGCAGCGCAGCGCGCAACGTGCGAGCGCCGCCGCCCTCGTTCCGGTTGCCTACCGAGGAACCTCCCGTCGCTTCGAGCTGGGTCGTCCCGACACGATCCGCGTGGAGGGCGCCGCTGGTCGGAGACTCCGACGGCGCTGCGCTGCGGGCGAGACGCCCGCGGTCCCGGATGGGTGCAGGGAGGTGGCGCAGGCCGACGCGGCTCGAAGTACAGGCAGAGATCGTAGGCGGCCTTGTAGATGGGAAGGTGCTCGCTCTGCGCCATCGGCCCGGTGTGGGGGGCTCCCGCCCCACACCCCCCCGTATCAAATGGTCCAATGATCGATCACGAGCCGCTACGCACAGCGCGAACGTAGTAGCTGCTGGTGCGGCCGCCCAAGTCCACGTACCCATGGCCGAAGGACGGCAGCCACACGTAGAGCGGATCGGGCGCGGAGGTAGTAGCAGACCAATGGTGGCTGGACCGCGTGCACGAGCACGCCGCGTTCGTGATGTCGGCGCACGCAACGCCGCAGCTCCCGCCGTCGAAGGCCACGTCGACCACCGGCGGCGTGGTGTCGGCATAGTCGAGAATGCCCTGCAGCTCCTGCAGCCTCGGCACGCGCCAGTCGTTGTGGCCGGCGAAGTTGGCGCTGTTGAGATCGGCGGCCCAGGTCCAGATAGTGGTCGACTGGTTGCAGGTGCCGTCGCCGCCGGTGCACTCGTCGCAGCCGGTGGTGCCGCCCTCGGCGTTGGCGGCGCACAGCGTCGCCGCCGCCGCCGCCGGCTGGCAGAACTTGCTGGTGTTGACCGTGCAGGTGCCCGACCACGGGTAGTAGTTGTCGGCGTCGTGCGGGTTGGCGAAGTCCGGGTTGTAGTCGAGCTTGACCTTCTTCTCCCACTGCAGGCCGCTCTGGTTGTCGGTGACCGTCCCGTCGGCGTTGTCGGCGAAGCGGGCGTTCCAACAGCCGCTGGTGTCGAAGACGCAGCCGCTGCCGCAGCGCAACACGCCCCCGACGTAGCCCTCGGTGGCGCAGGTGGCGCCGTTGAGGGTCCCCAGATCGCACTGCTCGCCGCCGTCGATGGCGCCGTTGCCGCACAGCTCGGCGGCCACCAGGTCGGTCTCGCAGGTGTCGAGGTCGGTGGTGCAGGTGGTCAGCTCGTCGTTGCACTGCTGCACCGGCGGCGGCAGGCCGCCGCCGGCCAGCGCCGTCGCCAGCGCGTCGGTGTACTCGCCGATGAACGCCTGGATCGCCGCCTGGTCGCCGTTCGACGGGCACATGCCGCCGCCCGCCGCCTCGGTCTTGCCCCACTTGCCGGCGAATCCGGCGTCGCACTTCGAGAAGTCCGGCGCCCCGCCGCTCTGCGCCGCCTTGGCCTCCGCCTTCAGGCGGCAGAAGTCGTACTTGCCGGCCAGCTTCAGCTTGCCGGCCTGGCACTTCTCGGCCGGCGTCACCGCGCCAGCGCCGCCGGCGAGCGCCAGGCTCGCCAGGACAAACCCGTACCGCAGCAGATGTTCCATCGCGTTCCCCCTCCAGGCAGTGTCAGTGATCGCCGACCCGATGCCTCTCATCGGGCGCTCATCTTTCTCTCATCCAGCGTCGCGGGGAAGGCAACCTAGGGAAAACCCTGATCACCGCGAGAGCCGGCCGGGGATGCTCGAGCGTCGGTCGCGAGCCCGGGCGCTGCCGGGCGGTCGATCACGACGGTCACCTGGAGGACCGCGCCGGGGACGAGACGGTCGGCCAGGGCGCCGCGCCGCGTGGCCGCGCCGCACTCCGGGCGCGGTCGAACGGCAACCGCCGGCGGCGCCCGGCGGACCTGGAGACCCGCGCTGCGGCCCCGCCCCGCCCGCTGTCCCCCGCCGGCGGGCGAAAGGTTTGCCAACCCCCACCTGGCCTGGTACTGCTGCTCTTTAATTTTTGCCCCACCCCCTCATCAAAAGGAGAGCCTTCGTGAAAGCACAACTGCAGCGGATCGGGTTCCTCGCCGTGGCCGTGGCCGGCATGGCCTACGCGACGGCGGCCCTGGCGGACGACGCCACCAACCAGAAGATCATCGACTACTACCGGCGCAAGTCGAACCTGCCGCCGGAAGTGGCCGTGACGGTGACCAACGTCACCGACGCCAAGATCCCCGGCGCCAAGCAGGCGACGTTGAACCTGTCGCGCGGCGGCCAGACGCAGACCGAGGAGATCCTCATGTCCGCCGACGGCCGCTACGTGGTCTTCGCCGAGGTCGAGGACATCACCTCCGATCCGTTCAAGGCGATCGCGTCGAAGATCAAGACCGACAACTCGCCGGTCCGCGGCCCGAAGGACGCGAAGGTCACGATCGTCGAGTTCTCCGACTTCCAGTGCCCGTACTGCGCCCGCGCCCATCAGACGATGAGCGAGCAGGTGATGAAGGAGTACGACGGCAAGGTGAAGCTGGTGTACAAGAACTTCCCGCTCGGCTTCCACAAGTGGGCCGAGCCGGCCGCCATCGCCGGCGCCTGCGCCTACCAGCAGGATCCCGCCGCCTTCTGGACGTTCTACGACTACATGTTCAACAACCAGCAGCAGATCACGCCCGAGAACGTGAAGGAGAAGTCGCAGGAGGCGCTGAAGGGCACGAAGGTCGACATGGCGAAGTGGAACGACTGCTTCGACAACAAGAAGACCCTCGAGAAGGTCAAGGCGGACATGGCCGAGGGCGGCGCCGTGGGCGTCACCGGCACGCCGGCCTTCATCATCAACGGCCGCAAGATCAGCGGCGCCCAGCCGTTCCAGAACTTCAAGGCCGTCATCGACGACGAGCTGGCGCGCTCCGGCAAGAGCTGAGCGCTGCGCGGCATGCCACACCGCACGACGGGCCGGGAGGAGCAGTCCTCCCGGCCCGTCCCTTTTTGGGCGGCCGGCGTCGGCGCTCGGCAGGCAGCGGCCGGTCGGCGCGCCGCGTGGCCGACGGCTGGCGCTTCGTAAGCTCGCCGCCGCATGGTCTCGCCGCGGCGTCGCCCCGTCGAGGTGGTCGAGTCCGGCGCCGCCGGCGCCCGCCTCGCCGCCGCCGAGGCGTTCCTCGACCGCGTCGCCGCCGATGGCGAGGTGGTGATCGTCGGCGCCTCGCGCGACGCGGCCGACGAGCTGGCGCGGCGCGTCGCGCGCCGCCGCCGGGCCGCCGTCGGCCTGCACCGCTTCACCCTGACGCAACTGGCCGCCCGCCTGGCGGCGCCGGCGACCAGCGCCGCCGGCCGCGCCCCCTGCACGGCGCTGGCGGCGCACGCGGTGACGGCGCGGGCCGCCTTCGACGCGCTCGCCGCCGGCCGCCTGCCCTACTTCGCGCCCGTCGCCGAGACGCCCGGGTTCACCCGCACCCTCGCCGACACGATCGGCGAACTGCGCGCCGCCGGCCTCGACGCCGCCGCGCTGGCCGCCGCGCCGGCGCCCGTCGACCAGCTCGCCGCCGTCCTCGCCGCCTACCAGGCGCAGCTCGCGACCGCCGGGCTCGCCGATCGCGCGGCGCTCCTCGCCGCCGCCGGCGCCGCCGTCGGCGGCGCGCCCGCCGATCCGCTGATCGGCCTGCCGCTGCTGCTGCTCGACGTGCCGTTCGACAGCCGCGCCGAGCGCGCCTTCGCGGAGCGCCTGGTGGCCGCCGCGCCGCGGGCGCTGATCACCCTCCCGGCGGGCGACGACTCGCCCTGGCGCGCGGCGGCCGCGGCCGACGAGCCGGCGCCCGCCACCAGCCTCGCCCGCCTGCAGCGCTACCTGTTCGCCGACAGCGAGCCGCCCCCCGCCGAGCCGGACGATTCGCTGCAGCTCTTCTCCGCTCCCGGCGAGGGCCGCGAGGCGGTCGAGATCGCCCGCCGGGTGCTCGCCGAGGCGCGGGCCGGCACGCCGTTCGACCAGATGGCCGTGTTCCTGCGCGCCCCCGAGACCTACGCGGCGCTGCTCGAGACGGCGCTGCGCCGCGCCGGCGTGCCGGCGTGGTTCGCCCGCGGCACGCGCCGCCCCAACCCCGCCGGTCGCGCCTTCCTCGCCCTCCTCGCCTGCGCCGGCGAGCGGCTCTCGGCCCGGCGCTTCGCCGAATACCTCTCGCTCGGCCAGGTGCCGCGCGACGCCCCCGCCGCGGCGTGGGTGCCGCCACGGGACGAGGCGCTCGCGGTCGGCCCGACGCCAGCCGAGGCGGCGGCCGGCGAGGACGGCGCGCCGGAGGGCGCCGTGCTGGCGTCGCCGTGGAAGTGGAAGGCGCTGCTGGTCGAGGCGGCGGTGATCGGCGGCGCCGATCGCTGGGCGCGCCGCCTCGCCGGCCTCGACGCCGAGCTGGCGCTGCGCCAGGCCGCGCTCCAGGCCGAGGAGCCCGACGCCCCGGGGATCGCCGGCCTCGAACGCGCCCGCGCGCAGCTCGACGAGCTGCGCCGCTTCGCGCTGCCGCTGATCGAACAGCTCGCCGCGCTGCCCACTCGCGCCCCCTGGGCGGACTGGCTGCGCGCCCTCGACGCCCTGGCGCTGCGCGCCCTGCGCGCGCCGACCGGCGTGCGCGCCGTGTTCGCCGAGCTGGCGCCGATGGCCGCCGTCGGCCCGGTCGGCCTCGACGAGGTGCGCGACGTCCTGGCGGCGCGCCTGACCAGCCTCAGCGACGATCCCCCCGCCGACCGCTACGGCCGCCTGCTGGTCACCACGCTGGACGACGCGCGCGGCCGCGCCGCCGACGTCGTCTTCCTCCCCGGCGTCGCCGAGCGTCTCTTCCCGCAGCGGCCGCGCGAGGACCCGCTGCTGCTCGACGCCGCGCGCCGCGCCCTCTCGCCCGACCTGCGAACCCAGGAGGATCGCCTCGGTCGCGAACGCCTGCGCCTGCGCCTGGCGGTCGGCGCCGCCACCCGGCGCGTCGTCCTCTCCTATCCGCGCGCCGACGTCATCCAGGGCCGGCCGCGCGTCATCTCGTTCTACGGTCTCGACGTCGCCCGCGCGACGCGCGGCGTCCTCCCCGACGTCGAGGCCTACGAGCGCGACGCGGCCGCCGCCGGCGGCGCGCGCCTGGCCTGGCCGGCGCCGGCGCGGCCGGCGGACGCGATCGACGCCGCCGAGCACGACCTCGCGACCATCGCCGAGCTGCTGCGCACCCCCGGCGCGACGCGGCCGAAGGGCGCGGTGCAGTATCTGCTCGACCTCAACCCGCACCTCGGGCGCTCGCTGCGCAGCCGCTGGGCCCGCTGGGAGCAGCACGCCTGGTCGCCGCTCGACGGCCTGACGGCGCCCGGCGCCGCGGCGCGCGACGCCCTGGCGGCGCACCGGCTGGCGGCGCGGCCGTACTCGCCGTCGGCGCTGCAGCACTATGCCGCCTGCCCGTACCGCTTCTTCCTCGCCGCCGTGCAACGCCTCGCGCCCCGCCTCGACGCGGCGCCGCTGGAGCAGCTCGATCCGCTCACCCGCGGCCGCCTCATCCACCGCGTCCAGGCCGAGACGCTGCGCGCCCTCGCCGCCGCCGGCATCGCGCTCGGCGGCGCCACCGTCGCCGCCGCCGAGCGGCAGCTCGCCGACACCCTGGCGCGCGTCGCCGCCGAGGAGGAGGAACGCCTGGCGCCGCCGATCCCGCGCATCTGGAGCGACGAGATCGCCGCCCTGCGCGCCGATCTGATCACCTGGCTGCGCCAGCTCGCCGAGCGCGGCGACGCCTGGCAGCCGCTGCACGTCGAGTACGGCTTCGGCCTGCCCCCGGATCCCGGACGCGATCCGGCCAGCAGCCGCGCCCCGGCGCGGGTCGGCGACGGCTGGCAGCTCCGCGGCTCGGTCGACCTCATCGAGCGCCACCGCGACGGCAGCGTCCGCGTCATCGACCACAAGACCGGCGCCGACCCGGGCAAGCCGGTGCTGATCGTCGGCGGCGGCGAGGTGCTGCAGCCGGTCCTCTACGCCCTCGCCGTCGAGGCCGCGCTCGGCGTGCCGGTGCGCGACGCCCGCCTGTCGTACTGCACCAGCCGCGGCGGCTTCAGCGAGCGCGTCGTGCCGTTCGATCCGCGCAGCCGCACCGCCGGGCTCGACGTCCTGGCGCTGATCGACCGCGCCGTCGCCGCCGGCCGCTTCCACCCCGCGCCGCGCGCCGGCGCCTGCGCCCGCTGCGACTTCCGCCCGGTCTGCGGCCCGTACGAGGAGGAGCGGGTCGGCCGCAAGGATCCGCTGCCGGAGCTCGCCAGCCTGCGAGGACGCCCGTGAGCGCCGACACGTGGCCGCGCAGCGACAGCGGGTGGCGCCGATGACCGGCGCGCCGCCGCTCGCCGACGCCGAGGCGCGCGCGGCGATCGCCCGCGACCTCGACGCGACGCTGATCGTCGAGGCCGCCGCCGGAACCGGCAAGACGACGGAGCTGGTGCGGCGCATCGTCGCCGTGCTCGCCGCCGGCCGCGGCGCCATCGACGGCCTGGTGGCGGTGACGTTCACCGAGAAGGCCGCCGGCGAGCTCAAGCTGCGGCTGCGCGCCGGGCTCGAAACGGCGCGCCACGCGGCGCCCGCCGGCAGCCGCGAGCGCCGCCACCTGGAACAGGCGCTGGCGCGTCTCGAGGAAGCGCGCGTCGGCACCATCCACGGTCTCTGCGCCGACCTGCTGCGCGAGCGGCCGATCGAAGCCGGCGTCGATCCGCTCTTCACCGTCCTCCCCGAGGGCGACGCCGAGCGCCTGTTCCGCGCCATTTTCGCGCCCTGGCTGCAGGAGCAGATGCACGCGCCGCCGGAGGGCCTGCGCCGCTCGCTGCGCCGGCGCGCCGCCGGCGCGGGCGGCGCCAGCGAACGGCTGTCGCGCGCCGCCTGGCAGTTGATCGCCTGGCGCCACTTCGACGCCGACTGGCAACGCCCCGATTTTTCCCACGCCGCCGCCGTCGACGCCGCCTTCGCGCAGCTCGTGGCGTTCGCCGACCTCAGCGAGCGCTGCGCCAGCCCGCGCAGCGATCCGCTGTTCCGCGACACCGCCCCGGCGCGCCGCCTGCGCGACGCCGCGGCGCGCGCCGAGGCGGTGCGGCCGCGCGACGCCGACGGCCTCGAGGCGGCGCTGGTGGACCTCGCCACCGACTCCGCCTACCGCGACTTCCGCCGCCCGCGCCGCGGCCACGGCGACTTCTACGCCAAGGGCATCACGCGCGCCGCCGTGCGCGACGCGCACGGCGAGCTGCTGGCGGCGCTGGAGGCGTTCCAGCGCGATGCCGACGCCGATCTCGCCGCCGCCATCCGCGGCGAGCTGCGCGGCGCCGTGGCGCGCTACGAGCAGGCGAAGGCGCGCGCCGGCGCGCTCGACTTCCTCGACCTCCTGCTGCGCGCCCGCGCCCTGCTGCGCGACGCGCCGGCGGTGCGCGCCGACTTCCAACGCCGCTGCACGCACCTGTTCGTCGACGAGTTCCAGGACACCGATCCCCTGCAGGCCGAGATCCTGCTGCTGCTCGCCGCCGACGACCCGACGGTGGACGACTGGCGCCGGGCGCGGCCGGTGCCGGGCAAGCTCTTCCTGGTCGGCGATCCGAAGCAGTCGATCTACCGCTTTCGCGGCGCCGACGTCGGCATCTACCTGGCGGTCAAGGAGCGGTTGCTCGCCGCCGGCGCGCGCTGCGTCGCGCTGACCACCAGCTTCCGCGCCGTGCCGTCGCTGCAGACCTTCGTCAACGCCGCCTTCGCGCCGCGCCTGCGGGCGGACGCGGCCGCGCTGCAGGCGGACTACGTGCCGCTGCGCCCGGCGCGCGATGAACACCCGGCGCAGCCGAGCCTGGTCGCGCTCCCCGTGCCGCGCCCGTACGGCCGCGGCCGCACGCCCGCCATCGCCAAGAACGCGATCGAACGATCGCTTCCCGATGCCACCGCGGCGTTTCTCGAATGGCTGTTCACCGCCAGCGGGTGGACGGTGACCGAGCGGCAGAGCGGCACGACCCGCGTCCCGATCGCCCCGCGCCACGTCTGTCTGCTCTTCCGCCGCTTCCACACCTTCTGGGCCGGCGACGTGACGCGCGGCTACGTCCGCGCCCTCGAGGCGCGCGCCATCCCGCACCTCCTGGTGGGAGGCAAGTCGTTCCACGACCGGGAAGAGGTGGAGACGCTGCGCACCGCGCTGGCGGCGATCGAGTGGCCGGACGACGAGCTCGCGGTCTACGCGGCGCTGCGCGGTTCGCTGTTCGCGATCAGCGATGAAGCGCTGTTCCTCTACCGGCAGGGACAGCACACGCTGCACCCGTTTCGCGTCCCCGCCGACCTGGCGGGCGAGATGGCGCCGATCGCCGAGGCGCTGACGCTGCTCGGCGAGCTGCACCGCGGCCGCAACCGGCGGCCGGTCGCCGACACCATCGCCCGCCTGCTCGACGCGACGCGCGCGCACGCCGGATTCGTCCTGCGCCCGTCCGGCGAGCAGGCGCTCGCCAACGTCCTGCACATCGCCGAGCTGGCGCGCACCTACGAGATCGATGGCGGAATCTCCTTCCGCGGCTTCGTCGAGCGCCTGCGGGAGGAGGCGGATCGCGCGCAGACGGCGGAAGCGCCGATCCTCGAGGAGGGCAGCGACGGCGTCCGCCTGATGACCGTGCATCGCGCCAAAGGGCTCGAGTTCCCGGTCGTCCTGCTGGCCGACATCACCTGCAAGCTGAGCGGACGGGCCGATCGCCACACCGACCCGGCGCGCGACCTGTGCGTGCTGAGCCTCGGCGGCTGGACGCCGGCCGAGCTCCTCCGGCACGACGCGATGGAGTCGGCGCGCGACGCGGCGGAGGCGATGCGCGTCGCCTACGTCGCGGCGACGCGGGCGCGCGACCTGCTGGTGGTCCCGGCCGTCGGCGACGCGCCCTTCGAGGCCGGCTGGGTGAGCGTCCTGAACGACGCGCTCTACCCCGACGACCGCCGCGCCGCCGAGCCGGCTCCCGGCTGTCCGGCGTTCGGGAACGACACGGTCCTCGAACGACCGCCCGAGCTCGACCCCGAACCCGACCCGGTGCGGCCGGGCCGGCACCGGCGCGAGGGCTACGACGTCGCCTGGTGGGACCCCGCCATCCTCACCCTGCAGGTCGCCGCCCGCTTCGGCATCCGTCAGGGGAAATTGCTGGACAAGGACGCGCCGGCGGAGGTCAGGGCCGCCGGCCGGCAGCGCTTCGCCGCCTGGCAGGCGGCGCGCGACGAGGCGACGGCGCGCGGCGCCGCGCCCTCCTGCGTGGTGCGCACCGCCACGGCGCGCGCCGCCGAGACGCTGGCGAGCCCGCCACCGGCGGTCGAGATCGCCGACGTGCCGCGCGCCGCCGGCCGCCCGTCGGGGCCGCGGTTCGGCGCCCTGGTGCACGCCGTGCTCGCCCTGGCGCCGCTCGACGCGACCGCCGACGCGATCGAACCCGTCGCCGCGGTGCAGGCGCGCATCCTCGCCGCCCCCGCCGAGGAGCAGGCGGCCGCGGTGGCGGCGGCGATCGCCGCGCTCGCCCATCCGCTGCTGCGCGCGGCGGCGGTGGCGCCGGTGCTGCGGCGCGAGACGCCGCTCAGCCTGGTCGACGACGACGGCACGCTGGTCGAGGGCGTCGTCGACCTGGCCTTTCGCGACGACGACGGCTGGACGGTCGTCGACTACAAGACCGACCAGGAGCTCGCCGCCCACGTCGACCTCTACCGTCGCCAGGTCGGCCTCTACGCCCGCGCGCTCGCCATCGCCACCGGCGCGCCGGCGCGCGCCGTCCTGCTGCGCGTCTGAGACGCGACGCCGGCGCGCGCCGCCGTTCGCCGGCGCTCACCCGGTCGGCGCCGGCAGGTGCGCCGCCGTCCAGGCGTCGATCACGGCGCCGAGGGTCGGCGAGCCGGCATCGCCCAGCTCGTAGCGCGCCCGCACGACCGGCGGGCGATCGAGCGCCAGCAACGCCGCGAGGTCGATCGGCGTCGCCGCGACGACGAGGTCGCAGGCGGCGGCGCGGATGCTGGCGCGCAGGGCGTCGAGCTGCGCCGCGCCGTAGCCGACCGCCGGCAGCACGCGGCCGATGTGGGGGTAGCGCGCGAACACCTCGCGCAGCGCCGGCGCCGCCGTCGGCCGCGGATCGACGATCGCCGCCGCGCCGGCGGCGGTGGCGGCGACGAAGCCGGCGCCGTAGGCCATGCCGCCGTGGGTCAGCGTCGGCCCGTCCTCGACCACCAGCACGCGCCGCCCGCGCACCAGCTCCGGGGCGTCGAGGCGCACCGGCGAGGCGGCGCGGACGATCGGCGCCGCGGCGTTGACGGCGCGCGCCTCGGCCTCGGCGCGCGCGACGTCGGCGGGAAGGGCGGCGTCGACCTTGGTGATCACCACCACGTCCGCCATGCGCAGCACCGCCTCTCCGGGATGGTAGGCGGCGGCCTGCCCCGGGCGCAGGGCGTCGACCAGCACCAGGTGCAGGTCGGGGCGCAGGAACGGGAAGTCGTTGTTGCCGCCGTCCCAGATCAGCACCTCCGCCTCGGCGGCGGCGCGGGCGACGATGGCGCGGGTGTCGATGCCGGCGTAGACCACGTTGCCGGCGGCGAGGTGCGGCTCGTATTCCTCGCGCTCCTCCACCGTGCACGCCGCCGCGTCGAGATCGGCCCGGCTGGCGAAGCGCTGCAGCGCCTGGCGCGCCAGGTCGCCGTACGGCATGGGGTGGCGCAGCACGGCGACGCGCCGGCCGGCGGCGCGCAGCCGCCGGCCCAGCCAGCGCGCCACCTGCGACTTGCCGCAGCCGGTGCGCACGGCCGAGACGGCGATCACCGGGCGCGGCGCTTCCACCATGGTGCGGGCGGGGCCGAGGAGGAGGAAGTCGGCGCCGACGGCGAGCGCCCGCGACGCGAGGTGCATGACGTGCGCGTGGGTGACGTCGCTGTAGGCGAAGACCACCTGATCGACCCGCCGCGTCCGGCACAGCGTTTCCAGCTCCGCCTCGTCCTCGATCGCGATCCCCTGCGGATAGCGCCGGCCCGTCAGCGCCGCCGGCAGCCGGCGGCCGGCGATGCCGGGGATCTGCGCCGCGGTGAAGCCGACCACCTCGACCGCCGGATCGTCGCGCAACGCCACCAGGAAGTTGTGGAAGTCGCGCCCGGCCGCGCCGAGGATCAGGACGCGCCGCGGTTCGCCCACCCCCCTCGCCTCCTCGCTCGGCCCCCGACGCTCACGCGCCCTCACCCGAGCGGCCGGGCCGAGGCTCCGTGTTCATCGGCGCCCATCCGTGTCCATCGGTGCCCATCCGTGTTCATCGGTGTTCCCAGGTCGCTCACTCCCCTCGCCTCCTCCTTCGGCCCCCGACGGTCACGCGCCCTCACCCGAGCGGCCGGGGCGAGGCTCCGTGTTCATCGGTGCCCATCCGTGTTCATCGGTGTTCCCAGGCCGCCCGCAGGGCGCGCTTGTCGACCTTGTACATCGCGTTGGTGGGCAGCGCGTCGACGATGGTCAGCCCGTCGGGGCGCTTGTAGCTGGCGAGCTCGCGCCCGACCCAGTCGCGCAGCTCCTCGAGCGACGGCGGCGCCGCCGGATCGGTGGCGACGACGAAGGCCCAGCCCTTCTGTCCCAGGACGTCGTCGGGCACGCCGACGACCGCCGCCTGCGCCACCTTCGGGTGCTGCTGCAGCACGTCCTCGACCTCGCCCGGATACACGTTGAAGGCGGCGCGGAAGTACATCTCCTTCTCGCGGCCGATCAGGTGCAGGTAGCCGTGCTCGTCGAGGAAGCCCATGTCCTCGGTGTAGAGCCAGCCCCGGTCATCGAGGGCGCGCGCCGTCTCCTCGGGACGCCGCCAGTAGCCGCGCATGCTCGCCGGCGACTTCACGGCGATGCGGCCCGGCTGGTTGGCGGGCAGCGGCCGGCGCTCGCCGTCGACGATCCGCAGCTCGATGCCCTGCGTCGGCCGGCCGACGGTCCCGGCACGCCGCTCCGGCGGATCGCTGGGCAGGGTGGCGCTGATGATCGCGGTCTCGGTGCACGAGTAGCCGGTGTAGACCTCGACGCCGAGCGTGGCGCGGATCTCGTCCACCAGATGGGGCGCCAGCGGCGCGCCGCCGAAGGTCACCTGCTTGATGAACGACCAGTCGCGGCCGGCGCGCTCCGGGGCGCGCATGAGCATCACCAGGACCGGCGGAAAGCCGCCCAGACGCGCCGGGCGCAGGCGCTGCAACTGGTCGAGGCACCAGCGGGCGTCGAAGCGCTCGTGCAGCACCAGGGTCGAGGCGAACGCGAGCTGGATGTGGACGCGCACCATGAAGCCGACGTGGGTGAGCGACATGCCCGGCCACAGGTTCGGCTCGCCCGGAGGGGGCGGCGCCGGCAGGCGGGTGGAGAAGAGCGTCGTCAACGCGATCATCGCCGCCGAGTCGTAGACCGCGCCCTTCGGCGTGCCGGTGGTGCCGCTGGTGTAGACGATGGCGATGGGATCGTCGCCGCGCACCGCCGCCTCGGCGGCCTCCAGGTCGCGCCCCTCGCCGGCGGCGAGCAGCGCCGCCAGGCCATCGTCGCCGGCGCTGGCGAAGCGCACGACGCGCTCGAGGCTGGGCGCGCCGCCGCGCACCGATTCGATCACGGCCGGGAAGTCGACGCCCTCGCCCTGCTCGACGGTGAGCACCAGGCGCGGATCGGCGTTGGCGAGAATCTCGCCGATCTCCTGCCGCCGGTAGCGGGTGCTGATGCCGGCGGTGATGGCGCCGATGCGCGCCGCGCCGAGGTAGCAGAAGAGATAATCGGGGGTCGGCGGCAGCAGCAGCACGACGCGATCGCCGCGCCGCACGCCGGCGGCCAGCAGACCGCGGGCGAAGCGATCCGCCGCCGCGTCCCACTCGGCATAGGTGTGGTCGCGGCCGTGGAAGTGGACGGCGGCGACGCCGGGATGCCGCTGGGCGGTGCGCCGCAGCTCGGCGGCGAGAGTGGGGGCGAACATTGGGAAGAACGACGTGAGCGGTGAGTGTCGATGGGTTGTGAGGCTGTTAGCTGTTAGCCCTGATGCGACAAAAGACTTGGTAGTGTCGGCTGATTGGTGGAAAAGCGAAAAGGCGTCATCATCCGGCGAGTTGTAACCCACAGCTCGCGCCCGCTGGCCAGAGCGGGTGCCGGAGGATGACGCCATGGGAAGCGATAGCAAGGGGACGAGACCGGGAGAAGCGTTCGGCCGCGATTCGATCGAGCAGGTGATGCGGGAGCGGATTCGGGAGACGATCGAGGTGTTGGTCGAGGAGGAGCTGGAAGCGGCGCTGGGCGCGGCGAAATCGGCGCGAGTGGGCGGCGAGCGAGTGGGCTATCGCCACGGCCGGCGGCCGCGGACGTTGAGCACCAGCTTGGGACCGACGACGTTCGCGCTGCCGCGTGCCCGGCTGCACGACGCCGCCGGCGAGGAGCGCGAGTGGCGCAGCGCGATGTTCGAGCGCTACGCGCGGCGCACGGCGCGGGTCGACGAGGGGCTGTTGGGGATCTACCTGAGCGGCACCAACACGCGGCGGCTGCGCGGGGCGCTGGCGCCGTTGCTGCGCGGCGCGCCGCTGGGCAAGGACGCGATCTCGCGCCTGGTCGGGCGGTTGCGCGAAGACTTCACCACGTGGAGCCAGCGGGACCTGGCGGCCGAGCAGATCCGCTACCTGTTTCTCGACGGCTGGTATCCGCGGGTCCGCATCGGCAAGAAGCGGGTACGGGTCCCGGTGCTGGTGACGCTGGGGACGTGCGCGGACGGGCGGCGGGTGCTGCTCGATCTGCGCGTGGCGGGCGAGGAGAGCACGGCCGCCTGGCAGGAGGTGTTGGAGGCGCTGCAGAAGCGCCAGCTGGGACGCCCGGTGTTGGCGGTGATCGACGGCAACCCCGGCCTGGAGGCGGCCCTGCAGGCGACCTGGCCGCAGCTCGACGTGCAGCGCTGCACCAATCACAAGCTCTGGAACCTGCTCGCCAAGGCCCCGGCGCACCTGCGCGAGGAGCTCGCGGAGGACTACCGCCGGATGATCTACGCCGCGACGGCGGCCGACGTGGAGAAGGCGCGCGTGGCGTTCAGCCGCAAGTGGAAGCTGCGCTGCAAGGCGGCGTGGAGCAGCTTCGAGGAGGCGGGGGATCGCCTCTTCACCTTCCTGCGCTATCCCGTGGCGCAGTGGAAGGCGCTGCGCACCACCAACGCGCTGGAGCGCATCAACGAGGAGTTCCGCCGCCGCACCAAGACCCAGGCGAGCCTGCCGAGCGAGGATGCCGTCCTGCTGCTGCTCTTCGGCCTGATCCGCAGCGGGCAGATCACCTTGCGGCGCATGGTCGGCTGGCAGGAGATGCCGGCGGTTACCCAACGGAGCAACGCGGCCTGACCGCATAGAGTCCATTACTGGTTACGCTGCCGGATGCGAGGCGCGACTCTTTTCCACCACTTGACCGACACCACCAAAGACTTTCACCACGGAGGCACGGAGACACGGAGAGTACTGATCTCGAAGCTCAGCGTTCATCCCAAAGTTCATCAGAAATGGAGTGAGAAGAGGCCCCGCGCCTTCGCTATGGCACCGAGCCCTCCGTGTCTCCGTGCCTCCGTGGTGAAAGGTGTTCGTCACAACAGGGTTAGAGCTGTTCGGGGCGGAATTCTCAGGCCCTGACAGCCAACAGCCTGACAGCCTAACAGCCTCACGGGGCACGCGCGGAGCCCGCTGCGGCGATCGGCGGCTCACGCGCGTCTCCGGCGCCACTTCGGCAGCGTGATCTCCTCGGTCACGTCGTCGAACCAGACCTCCACCGGGATGCCGGCGGCGAGATCCTCGTTGGCGATGTCGGAGACGGCGCCCACCAGGCGCAGGCCCGGATCGTCGTCGAGCTGGACGAGCACCACCGCGTACGGCGCCTCGGCGGCGAAGGCGGGGAGGACCGGCGGATGGACGATGATCCAACTGTAGATGGTGCCGGTGCCGGACATCGCCACCCACTCGTCGCGCTGCGAGTTGCACGCCGGGCACATCGGCCGCGGCGGGAAGCGGACCTGGTGGCAATCGGCGCAGCGCTGCATGCGCAGCTCGCGCTGCTTCGCCCACTGCCAGTAGGGCGCGCTGTCGGCATCGGGATACGGGAGCGGCTTCGCGTAGTCGGTCATGGTCGTCCCCAGCGCTGGCGGCTGACGGCGCTCAGCGTCGCAACAGCACCGCGCCGTTCGGCACCCCGGCGCCGCTGGTCACCAGCACCGCCTCGCAGTCCGGCACCTGGTTGATCGCGCTGCCGCGCAACTGCCGCACGGCCTCGCAGATGAGATTGAAGCCGTGCACGTAGGCCTCGGAGAGCGAGCCGCCGGAGGTGTTGGTCGGCAGGCGGCCGCGCGGCCATTCGAGGTTGCCGGCGAGCGCGAACTCGCCCGCCTCGCCCGGCTTCACGAAGCCGAACTCCTCGAGGGAGACGAGGATGAGCGGCGTGAAGGCGTCGTAGAGCTGGGCGCAGCGCAGGTCGGCCGCCTGGATGTCGGAGCGGCGCCAGAGATCGCGCGCCACGTAGGCGTTGGCGGTCGAGAGGAAATCGCGCTTGTAATAGTTGGTCATGATCGAGGCGTTCGGACCCATGCCCTGCGCCGCGGCGTGGATGTAGGCGGGGCGCTGGCGCAGATCGCGGGCGCGCTCGGCGGAGGTGATGACGCAGGCGAGCGAACCGTCGGACTCGAGGCAGCAGTCGAACAGGCACATCGGGTCGGCGATCATGCGCGCCGCCAGGTACTCGTCCATGGTCAGCGGCTTGCGCATCAGCGCCATGGGATTGCGCTCGGCGTGCTTGCGGACGGCGATGGCGGCGGCGCCGAAGTGCTCGCGGCGGACGCCGGCCTCGACCATCATGCGGCGGGCGATGATACCGATCTGGTCGACCGGCCGCACCAGGCCGTACGGCGACGAGAACTGCCAGTCGCCCTCGACCCAGTTGCCGGTCCTCGCCCACGGCCGGCCGCCGGAGCCGCGGTTGCGGCTGCGCAGACAGACGACGACGTCGGCCATGCCGGTGGCCACCGCCGTCGCGGCGTGCAACAGCGTGCCGCAGCCGGCGCCGCCGCCGTACTCCACCGAGCCGTAGAAGCGCAGGTTCTCGATGCCGAGGGCGCGGGCGTACTTCTCCTGCGTGTTGCTCTCGATCTCGTAGCGCACCATGCCGTCGACGTCGCGCGGCGACAGGCCGGCGTCGTCGAGCGCCAGCTTGATCGCCTCGCAGCCGGCGTCGAGCTCGGAGCGATCGCGCTTCTTGGCGAACGGCGTCAGGCCGATGCCGACGATCGCGGTGCGGTCTTTGAACAGATCGGTCATGCGGCCCGCTTGCCACCGCGGCGGGGGACAGGCAAGCGCGGCGCGTCGCGGCCGGAGCGCGACGCGCCGCGCCGGATCAGCGGTCGGCGAGGCGCGTGGCGCTGGCGGAATCGCCACCGGCGCGCGTTTCATAGGCGGCGACGCCGTTGACCCACATGCCGGGACCGTCCGTCATGGTCCACGTCGCGCAGTCGAAGCTCTCGCCCGTCTTCGCCAGCGTCCGCGTCCCCTTCATCACCGTGAAGGTCGCCGTGGTGTAGACCGACGTCGACGGCGTCGGGAAGGTCACGGTCGCGTCGCAGGCGGCATTGAAGTTGTTCAGCTCGGCGATCGACTGCATGACGCGGAATTCGCCCGCCCCCGGCCCGCTGTCCGCGCCCTGTCCGGTCTGGAGCGTGCCGGCGGGAGCGCTCGCCCCGGAGGCCTCGGTGAAGGTCACGCCGAAGGGGGTGCCGCCGTCGCAGTCGATGCGGCCGGTGCTGCCGGCGGCGAGCAGGCGCAGGCAGAGCACGGTCGCGCCGGCCGGCACGTTGATCTTGAAGTACGCATCCTGTTTCAGCCGCAGGCTGGCGATGCCGTTGGCGTCCGGGGCGCCGGCGACGAAGACGAGCGGTCCAGGCGAGAACCGGTCGCTGATCGACTTGCCGGCCAGGGCGCTGGAGAAGAAGCCGACGCGCGGATCGTCGCCGGGGAACATGCTGTCCTCGCGGATCGTGAACACCCGCTCGCCGAGCTCGACGCCGGGCATCGGGGTGGCGGTGAAGGTCGGCGTCGCCGCTGGAACGGTGGCGGTCGCCGTCGCGGCCGGGATGGTGGCGGTCGGCGTCGCGGCTGGGATGGTGGCGGTCGCCGTCGCCGCGGCGCGTGTCGCGGTGGCCGTCGCGCCGGGGCGGGTGGCGGTCGCGGTCGCGCCGCCGACCGTCGGCGTGCGGGTGGCAGCGGCGGTGCGCGTCGTCGTCGGCGTCGCGCTCGGGCCGTTCGGCGTGCGTGTCGGCCGGGCGGTCGGGGGGTCGGTCGGGCCGGCGTGGGTCGCGGTGCGCGACGGCGCCACCGTCGACTGCGCGGTCGGCGTCGCGGTGCTGCCGGGGACGTTGGTGGCGGTCGGCGGCGGCAGGTTGCCGGCCGCGCGCACCAGGGCGCGCACGGTGGCGTCGGCCGCCGCCATGGTGGTGGCGAGCGCGTTCACCTCGGCGGCCGAGCCGCCGCCGACGCTGCCGGGGACGGCGCGCACCGCGTCGTCGATCTCGCCGATCTCGGATGGCGAGTATTCGCACAGATCCCCCGGCGGGATGCCCTGCAGGATCACCTGCACGGTGGCCTCGCTGGCGTAGTCGATGTCCGTCGGCCCGTCCGTCGAATGGACGAAGGCGCGCGTCAGCGTGCCCGCGCCGGCGTCGCCGACGCGCAGCATGTAGCGGCAGACGTCGACGCTGGTGTCGCGCGCCAGGGCGACGCAGAACTCGCCCTTGCCGTTGGTGGTGGCGTGCGCGATCGCGCCCGGCTGGCGGCCGCTGGCGAGGTCTTCCGGGCGCAGTTGCGCGAGCTCGACCCTGACGCCGCGGCCCACCGGGCTGACCGCGCCGGACAGGGCGTCGACCGGCGCCACGGCCAGCGCCGCCAGGCGCTCGGCGAGGCTGCTCGGGCCGGCCGCCAGGCGGCCGTTGGGCATGCGCACGACGCCGCGGACCTGCGTCCCCGAGCCGCCGCCGCACTGCGGGGTGTTGCTGATGCCGAGGTTGGCGTCGCTGCCGCAGCCGGCGCACGCCACCACGGTCGCCACCGCGACCCAGCCCAGGCACGATCGTGCCGCTCTGCCGTACGCCATGCTGTCCCCCCGCGAACCTCGAATGCGCGCCGCGTCGGCCGCTGCGATCGACTGCCGACCGAGCCCCGAACGCGTTTCCGAAGTTGAGCATTCGCCCGCGGCGAATTGCAATGGTCGGCGCACGGCGCGGAGCGAAATCCTCCGCCCGTCCGGCGCCCGCGCATGGACGCTGGGCGGGCGCTCTGCCTATGACACTCCGGTGCGCCTGCCCCCTGCCCCAACCCGACGCGGTCGCGGCGCCGCGACCGCGAGGACGCCGGACCGGCCGGCGCCAGGTCCCGCGCCGTCCCGCCGACCACAGGAGCGCCGATGATCACCCGAGCCGACGACTACCCGATCCACCAGACCGCCGACCCCATCGCCGTCGCCGGCGGCGGCCAGCGCAACTTCTACGACCGCTACTTCTTCAACGGCTACACGCGCGACGGCGCCCTGTTCCTCGCCGGCGCGATGGGCCAGTACCCGAACCGCGGCGTCGCCGACGCCGCGTTCAACGTCGTCCACCGCGGCCGCCAGTACGTCGTCCGCGCCTCGCGCCGCCTGGGCGACGAGCGCATGGACAGCCGCGTCGGACCGATCCGGGTCGAGGTGGTCGAGCCGTTGCGCAGCCTGCGCCTGGTCGTCGAGCCCAACCCGTGGGAGCTGAGCGCCGATCTCACCTTCACCGCCCGCGCCGGGGTCATCGAGGAGCCGCGCTTCCACCGCGCCCACCAGGGCATGGTGTTCATGGACTCGACGCGCCTGACGCAGCACGTCGCGATCAGCGGCCACGTCACGGTCGCCGGGGAGACCATCGCCCTGACCCCCGACCGCGCCTGGGGATCGCGCGATCGCTCGTGGGGGATCCGCCCGGTCGGCGAGCGCGAGCCCGATGCCGTCGGCCCGACGCAGTTCTTC
This sequence comes from bacterium, assembly GCA_019637795.1. Lineage (NCBI taxonomy): Bacteria > bacterium. Next base: position 86,152 of record JAHBUY010000003.1, read on the forward strand.
TGGCTGTGGGCGCCGGTCAACTTCGAGGATCTCTGCACCCACTTCGACGTCAACGAGGACGCCGACGGCAGCCGCTGGCACGAGGCGGGCACGATCGCGCCAGTGGGCGGCGCGCCGGTCGCGGCGACCAGCGTCGACTGGGCGATCGACTTCCAGCCCGGCACCCGCCACGCCCGCCGCGCCACCGTCACCCTCGGCCGCGCCGGCGGCGAGCCGCTGCGGATCGCGCTGCGCCCGCTCTACAACTTCGCCATGGTCGGCCTCGGCTACCAGCACCCGACGTGGGGCCACGGCATGCGGGTGGGCGACGACGTCGCCGACGGCGAGTCCTTCGCCCTCGCCGACCTCGATCCCGCGGTGCCGCTCAATCTCCACGTCCAGGCGGTGTGCGAAGCCACCTGCGGCGCGCGCCAGGGCATCGGCGTGCTCGAGCAGCTCATCATCGGCCCGCACGCGACGTCGGGCTTCCGCGACCTCTTCGACATGGCGCCCTGATCGCTGGCCGCCGCTCAGCTCGGCATGGCCATGTCGAGCAGGCGGCGGCGGGTGGAGGCGACGAGCTCGGCCCAGATGCGCGCCTCGAGGGCGCGCGCCGCGGGCGTATCCAGGGTCTCGACGTGCGCGTGCAGGCGGGTCAGCGCCGCCCGCAGATCGCGGTTGCGGGCCTGCAGGTCGCTGACCAGCAGCGACGGCTGGCGCGCCGCCGCGAGCGCCGCCAGCTCGCCGTCGCCGCTGTCGGCGAGGATCGCCTCGATGGCCGCGTTCTCCTCGACCAGACGCGCCGCGGCGCGGTCGAACTCCTGCGCGATCATCATCGCCAGCGCGCCGGCGAGCTGCAGCGTCTGTCCGGCGTAGGCGCCCGTCACCTGCGGCGCCAGCTCCATCAGCATCGTCCGCGCCAGCCCGTTGAGGACGATCGGCACCGTCGGCGTCATGACGACCTCCCCAGCGCCGCCAGCAGGAAGCGATCCTGGGCGTTGATCAGCCAGTACGACGTGAACGCCAGCATGATGTCCTGCGCCCGCCCGTCGGCGAATTCGCGCGCCCCGGTGAGCCAGATGCCCTGCGCCTTCACGCAACTGAACACCTGCCACCAGCGCAGCGCGTCGCGGTCGACGCGCAGGCCGCTGCGCGCCTCCCAGACCCGCAGCGCCTCCGCCTCGTCGGCGATGCCGCCGGCGCGGCCGTCGCGCGCCCACTGCCACGCCGGCATGAACGACCAGGCGATGTCCTCGAGCGGATCGCCGAAGTGCGCCATCTCCCAGTCGAGCACGCCGTGGATCTCGCTGCCGCGGTAGAGGAAATTGCCGGTGCGGTAGTCGCCGTGCACCACCGTCACCCGCGGCGGCGGCGGCGGCGGATGGCGGCGCAGCCAGCGGATGCCCGCCTCGGCGATCGGCTGCGGCTCGCTGGCGTTGCGGGCGATGATCCCCGACCAGTGGTCGAGCTCCCGCCGCCAGCACTCCGCCGGCGCCGGCACGGCGCTGCTCTCGGTCGCCGGCAGGTCGGCGATCGGGGTCGCGGCGATGTCGCCCAGGACCTCGTACATGCGGCGCGCCAGGCCGGCGCGGTACGGCGCGAAGCCGGGATCGAGCAGCGCCGTGAACTGCGACTCGCAGCCGTCGATCCGCTCCATGACGAAGAACGGCCGTTCCAGCCATTCGCTCCCGGTCTCGAGGAACAGCGGCCGCGGCACCGGGACGGGCGAGTCGGCGAAGGAGCGGTAGAAGTCGAACTCGACCCGCCGGTCCGAGCCCTCGACCAGGCTCGCCTCCGGATCGCGGCGGACGATGAATCCCTGCGCCCGGCGTTTGCCGACGCTGTCCAGCCAGCGCACGTCCACCGACCACGTCTCGCGCGAGGCGCCGCCTGGGATGCGGAAGCAGCGCGTCACCTCGACCTCGTGCGCGTCGTCCAGGCGGGCCGAGAAGTAGCGGATGAGCGCGGGCTCGAGCGACATGCCGGAGGCACAACCAGAGTCGGCAGCCAAAAGAAAGAGCCGGCGTGGAGACGCGGCGCGCGGCCGGGATCGGCCGCCCGCCGCGGGTGGATTGACTGCCGGCGCGCGAGGCTCTTTTCTCCTTCCGATGCGGCGCGCGTTCACTGCCAGCGATGGCATCACCCTGGTCGGCGACGGCTACGGCGATCCGGCGCGGCCGCCGGTGCTGCTGATGCACGGCGGCGGACAGACGCGGCACGCCTGGGGCGGCACGGCGCGCGCGCTGGCGCAGGGCGGCTGGTACGCGCTGTGCGTCGACCTGCGCGGCCACGGCGACAGCGGCTGGTCGCCGGACGGCAACTATTCGATCGACGTCTTCGCCCGCGACCTCGTCACCATCGCCCGCGCCTTCGACCGCCCGCCGGCGCTGGTGGGCGCGTCGCTGAGCGGCCTCGCCGCCCTGATCGCCCAGGGCGAGGCGGAGACCGGGGTGTTCTCGGCCCTGGTCCTGGTCGACGTCACGCCGCGCCTCGACCCCGAGGGCACGCAGCACATCATCCAGTTCATGAACGCGCGCCTGGACGACGGCTTCGCCTCGCTCGAGGAAGCGGCCGACACCATCGCCGCCTACGTGCCGCACCGCACCCGGCCGAAGACCCTCGACGGGCTGGCGAAGAACCTCCGCCGCCACCCCGACGGGCGCTACCGCTGGCACTGGGATCCGCAGTTCATGAGCGGCAAGCGGCCGCCCGACGTGCACAGCCAGCACGACCGCCTGTTCGCCGCCGCGCGCGCCCTGCGCATCCCGACCCTGCTGGTGCGCGGCCGCATGAGCAACCTGGTCACCATGGAAGCCGCCGAGGAGTTCCTCGCCCTCGCGCCGCACGCCCGGTTCGCCGACGTCTCCGGCGCCGGCCACATGGTCGCCGGCGACCGCAACGACGCCTTCACGGCGGCGGTGGTCGAGTTCCTCGCCGCCGCCACGTCGCGCGAACCCTGACCCGCCGCGCCGGAAGGGCTGGCGGGGCGCCGCCGGAGCGGTCGTGGACCGCCCCGGGCGACGGAGGGCGGGTCGGCGACGAACCGCCACTCAACCGGCCAGGCGCTTCGCCAGTGCCATGCGGCGTCAGTTGCGTCAGCGAAGTGCCGGCGGACTATGCCGCACTGTGTCACCGCAGGTGGCATGGCACCGGCAGCCCGATGGACCGGCGGCCACACACCGGCCCGGCACAGGACATGCTCTCCGGGCCAGACCATGCTGCGCGCTCTGACCCCGCATCTCGCCATCCTGACCCTCGTCCTGGCTCCAGCGGCTGCTCCCGCCGCCTCCACCGGTGAGCGCCACCCCAGCGCCACGACGGCGGTCGGCAGCGGGTTCAACAACCCGACCAACGCCCTCGCCTGCGATGACGTGTCGGCGGACGCCAAGAACAACCGCATCCAGGACTACCACGTCTACGGGTTCTCCCTGCCGAGCGGTGCCGCGATCACCGGCATCGAAGTGCGGGCGCGCGCCACCGACAGCACCGCCGGCACGCACCGCCTCGAGGTCTCCCTGTCCTGGAACGGCGGCACCACCTTCACCGCCGTCAAACAGACATCGGCCTTTCCGGCCAATGCGCCGCTGACCGACTACCTGCTGGGCGGGCCGAGCGATCTGTGGGGCCGCGCCTGGACGGATGGCGAGCTCAGCGACGCGAACTTCCGGCTGCGCGTCGACAGCGTCCTCGGGTCGCCGGTCAATCCGGACTATCTCGACTGCATCCCGGTGACCGTCTACTACACCGCCCCGTCGCCAACGGCGACGGTCACCGCGACCGCCAGCGCCACCCGGACATCGACCGCGACCGCCACCGCCTCCGCGAGCGCGACGGCAACCGCCACCGCGACCTCGACCGCGGTACCGACCAACACGGACACCCCGCCGGCCACGAACACCACCAGCGCCACCGCGACCGCCACCAGCACGGCGACCTCATCCCCGACCCAGACATCCAGCCCCACGCCGCCGGCGACCCTCACCGCGACCAACTCGGCAACGCCGACGCATACCGACACGCCCGCGCCCACCGAGACGGCGACGGCAACGATGACGTACACCGAGACGTTGCAGCCGACCCCGACCGACACCCCGGTGCCCACCCACACCGATACCGCCGTGCCGACTCCCACCGACACCGCCGTGCCCACCCCCACCGACACCGCCGTGCCGACTCCCACCGACACTGCCGAGCCCACCCACACCGACACCGCCGTGCCGACTCCCACCGACACCGCCGTGCCCACCCACACCGACACCGCCGTGCCGACCCCCACCGACACTGCCGAGCCCACCCACACCGACACCGCCGTGCCGACTCCCACCGACACCGCCGTGCCGACCCACACCGACACCGCCGTGCCGACCCCCACCGACACCGCCTCACCGGAACCGTCCGCCACGGCGACCGACAGCCCGGAGCCCACCAGCACCGGCACGGCGACCGAGACCCCGAGCGAGACCGAGACGCCGACACCGGCGGACACCGCCACCGCCACTCCGACCACAACCGACACACCAACGCCCCCGCCGACCGCAACACCGCTGCCGGCATGTGGCGACGGCCGCCTCGATGCCGGAGAGGAATGCGACGACGGCAACACGACCGCTCGCGACGGCTGCGATGCCGCCTGCCACATCGAGGCCTGCCACATCTGCGCTGGCGAGCCGTCGGTGTGCACGACGCGGCCGCCGCTGCCGGCGTGCCGTCATACGACCGTCGACCGCGGCGCGGCGCTCGCCGTGCGGGATGCCGCCGCCGACCGTCGCGACAAGCTGACCTGGAAGCTGCGCGCCGGAGAGGCGACGGCGAAGGTCGACTTCGGCGATCCGCGTCTCGACACCGCGTACAGCTTCTGCGTCTACGATCAGTCCGCCGGCAGCGACGTTCTCGCGCTCTGGCACCGCGTGCCGGCCGGCGCCAACTGGACCGAGTCGCGGCGCGGCTTCCGCTACGTCGATCGGACCCGCGCCCGGGACGGCATCCAGTCGATCCGGCTCAAGGCAGGCGCCGCCGGCAAGACCAAGCTGCGCCTCTACGGCTCCGGCCTGGGTCTCGACCTGGCGGGCGCCGGTCTGCCGTTCGACCAGCAAAGCCGGGTCACCGCCCAGCTCAGCAACGGATCCACCTGCTGGGAGGCCGTCTTCACCACCAACCGCAAGAGCTCCAGCACCCGGTTCAAAGCGCTGACCGGCCAGTGAACGGAATCGCCCCGCGCCCGGCACCGGCGGCACCAGCCTCGGTGCCCCGCGCGGCGCTCTGTGGTAGCGTCCGCCGCATGCCTGGCTGGAGCGAAGCGGACATCCCCGATCTCGGCGGCAGGACGATCGTCATCACCGGCGCCAACAGCGGCCTCGGCTTCGAAGCGGCGCTGGCGCTGGCCGGCAAGGGGGCGCAGGTCGTCCTGGCGTGCCGCGATCAGGCCAAGGGCCGCGCCGCCGAAGAGCAGATCCACGCCCGCCATCCGCGGGCGCGGACGACCCTGATGGCGCTCGACCTCTCGAGCCTGGCCGACATCCGCCGCTTCGCCGCCGCGCTGCGCGAGGCGCAGCCGCGCCTCGACGTGCTGATGAACAACGCCGGCGTCATGGCCCTGCCCTACCGGCAGACGGCAGACGGCTTCGAGATGCAATTCGGCACCAACCACCTCGGCCATTTCGCCCTCACCGGCCTGCTGCTCGACCGCCTGCTCGAGACCGCCGGCGCGCGGGTGGTGACGGTGAGCAGCGGCGCCCACCGCATGGGGCGCATCCGCTTCGACGATCCGCAGTGGGCGCAGGGCTATCGCAAGTGGCCGGCCTACGGGCAGAGCAAGCTCGCCAACCTGCTCTTCGCCTACGAGCTGCAGCGCCGGCTGGTCGCGGCGGGCGCCGGCGCGATCAGCGTCGCCGCCCACCCCGGCTATGCCGCCACCAACCTGCAGGCCGCCGGACCGCGCATGCAGGGCTCGTCGTTCGGCGAGCGCCTCATGGACCTCGGCAACGCGCTGTTCGCGCAGAGCGCGGCGATGGGCGCCCTGCCGCAGCTCTACGCCGCGGTGGCGCCGGAGGCGCGCGGCGGCGCGTACTATGGACCGTCGGGCCTCGGCGAGCTGTGGGGGCACCCGCGCGCCGTCACCTCGAACGCGCGCTCGCGCGACGCCGCGGCGGCGCGCCGCCTGTGGGCGCTCTCCGAACAGCTCACCGGCGTCACCTTTCCGCTGCCCGCCGCGGCATGAACCGGCGGACGCTGCTGACCGCCGCCGCCGCGGTCGCGGCGGTGATCGGCGTCGGCGTCGTCGTGATCCTGGTTCGCCTCGACGGCGCGGTGCGGCGCGCCATCGAGGAGCGCGGCGCGGCGGTGACCGGCACCGCGGTGCGCGTCGACGGCGTCGACATCCAGCTCGTCACCGGCCGGGCGCGGCTGCGCGGGCTGACGGTCGCCAATCCGCCCGGCTTCACCGACCCCAACGCGCTGTCGCTCGCGGAGGTCGAGATCGATCTCGACCTCTCCTCGCTGTTCAGCGACCCCCTGGTCATCGACACCGTTCGCGTCGTCGACCCGCGCGTCCTCTATCAGGTGAACGCGGCCGGCACGGCGAACATCGACGTCATCCGCCGCAACCTGGAAACGCAGCGGCGGGCCGCGCGCGCGGCCGCCGACGGCACCCCGACGGCCGAACGCACGCGACGCCGGGGGGCCGCGGGCGGGCGGCGGCTGATCATCCACCGCCTGGAGCTGCTTCGCGGCGAGGTGACCATCGACGGCCGCGCCGCCGGCGGCACGACGCGCAGCGAGCAACTGTCGCCGTTCGAGCTGACGGCGATCGGCGTCAAGCAGGGCGGCGTGGCGCCGGCGGAGGTCGGCCGCATCATCCTCGTCGCGGTGGCGCGCGACGTCGCCCTCGCCGTCGCCGCCGACGAGCTCGAGCGCGTCGTCGGCAAACAGGTCGGCGGCTTCGTCGGCGACCTGCTCAAGAAGGGCGGCAGCGGCGCGATCGGGCAGGGCCTGGGCGGCATCCTGGACCAACTCTTCAAGAAGCAGCAGCCGCCCGCCAACGGCGACGCCCGGTGAGGGGAGCGGCGGCGCCGGTCAGCTCCGGGTCCCGGGCGGCGCCAGCGCGTCGATGCGCGCCAGGTGCGGCTCGGGAATGGACACGGCGAGCGCCGCGATGCCGGCGTCGAGATGCCGCATCAGCCGCGGGCCGACGATGATGCTGGTCACCGCCGGGTGGCGCAGCGCCCACGCCTGCGCATAGGCGGCGAGCGGCACGCCGAGCTCCTCGGCCATGCCGACCAGGGTCTCGACCACCTCGAGCCGGCGCTGCCCGCGCGGGCTCGCGAGATCGAAGTTGTCGCGCACGAACATGCCGAACTCGGTCTCGTTGGCGCCGCGCGAGTCGGGCGGCGCCGGCTGTCCCCGGCGGTAGCGGCCGGCGAGCCAGCCCCCCTCGAGCGGGCTCCAGACGATGGCGCCGATGCCGAAGCGCTCGCAGACCGGGAAGACGTCGCGCTCGACGTCGCGGGCGAAGATCGAGTACGGCGGCTGGGTGCAGACGATGCGCTGCCAGCGGTTGCGCTCGCACCGCCACAGCGCCTCGACCATGCGCCAGCCCTGCCACTGCAGGTCGACCGGATCGGCGGCGTGGCCGGTGGAGACGCCGAGGTAGCGCACCTTGCCCTGCTGCACCAGCGCGTCGAGCGCGCTCAGCACCTCGTCCAGCGGCGTGTCCTTGTCGTGGCGGTGCAACTGGTAGAGGTCGATCCAATCGGTGCCGAGACGGCGCAGACTCTCCTCGACCTGCAGCATGATGTGGCGGCGCGAGGTGCCGCGGTCGAGCACGCCGTTGGCGCCCGGCATGAACACCTTGGTCGCCAGCACGAGCTGGTCGCGCTTGCCGCGCACCGCCCGGCCGACGATCTCCTCCGACTCGCCCCAGTTGTAGCGATTGGCGGTGTCGATGAAGTTCACGCCCTGGTCGAGGGCGGCGTCGATGATGCGCACGCAGTCGTCGACGTCCGCGTTGCCCCAGCGCCCGAACATCATCGTGCCGAGGCAGACGCGAGAGACCTTGAGTCCGGAATTGCCCAGTCGGCGGTAGTCCATGCGTCGCCCTGTAGAACAAAGGCGCGTCCGGTGACCAGTGATCGGTGACCGTGTGCCGCCCGCGCCCCGGCCGTGCCGGCGGGCTGCCCGGTGGCCCATCGCCCCGCGCCCACCCCGAGCCCTTGCCCTTCCCGAGCCCGGGGCTACAAGCGCCGGGTGGCCTTCGAGCACCTGTTCACGCCGCTGCGCATCGGGCCGGTCGAGGCGCGCAACCGCATCGTCTTCGGCGCCCACTTCACGATGTTCTCGGAACCGAATCCGGTGGTCGGCGAGCCGGGCTTCTTCGGCGCGCGGCTCGGCCGCTATCTCGCCGATCGCGCCGGTGGCGGGGCCGGCGTGGTGATCGCCGGGCAGGCGCAGGTGCATCCGACGACCGCCTACCAGATGGCGAACAACGCCTGCGCCTGGCGTCCCGAGGCGGTGCCGCACTTCCGCGCCGTCAGCGGCGCGGTGCGCGCGCACGGCGCCCTCGCCTTCCTGCAGCTCGCGCACAACGGCGGCGTCAACCAGGGACCGTGGTCGAAGCAGCCGGCGTGGGCGCCGTCGGCGGTGGCGAATTCGCTCGAGCCGCCGAAGCCGATGGAGCCGGAGGACATCGCCGCGGTGATCGCCGGCTTCGCCGACTCGGCGCGCCACGCCGCGGCCGGCGGCTTCGACGGCGTCGAGCTGCACGCCGCGCACGGCTACCTGCTGCACGAGTTTCTCTCGCCGCGCAGCAACCGGCGCGACGACGCCTACGGCGGCAGCCTGGAGCATCGCCTGCGCCTCACCGTCGAGGTCCTGGAAGCCGTGCGCGCGGCGGTCGGGCCGCGCATCGCCGTCGGCCTGCGCCTGGTCGGCGACGAGGAGACGCCGGGCGGCCTGACCGCCGACGACGCGGCGGCGGTGGCGGCGCGGCTCGAAGCGGGCGGGCTGGTGGACTTCCTCGACGTCAGCGTCGGCATCTCCGGCATCGGCATGGTGCGGCCGCTGTACGTGCCGCACGCCTTCGCCTCGTACGCGGCGCGGGCGGTGAAAGCGGCCGTCGCCCGCACGCCGGTGTTCACCGTCCATCGCATCCTCGAGCCCGCCGAGGCGGAGGCGATCCTGGCGCGCGGCGACGCCGACGCGGTGACGCTGGTGCGGGCGCTGATCGCCGATCCGGAGTGGCCGGCGAAGGCGCGGCGCGGCGCAACGGCGGAGATCCGGCGCTGCACCGGCTGCAACCAGGGCTGCTACGGCAACCTGACCCAGGGCCTGCCGATCACCTGCGTCACCAACCCCGCGGTCGGCCGCGACGGCGAGCTCGGCCTCGGCACGCTGACGCCGGCAGCGGCGGCGAAGCACGTCGTGGTCATCGGCGGCGGCCCCGGCGGGCTGGAGGCGGCGTGGGTGGCGGCGGCGCGCGGTCATCGCGTGACGCTGCTCGAACGCGGCGACGCGCTCGGCGGCAAGATCCGCCTCGCCGAGCGCCTGCCCGGCCGCGGCGAGCTGGCGGCGTTCGCCGACTGGCGCATCGGCGAGTGCGCGCGCCGCGGCGTGGACGTCCGCCTGCGCCACGCGGCGACACCGGAGAGCGTGCTGGCGCTGGCCCCCGACGCGGTGATCGTCGCCACCGGCGCCCGCCCCACCCTCGACGCGCCGGCCAAGGCGTGGCCGCTGCTGCCGATCCCCGGCGCCGCGCCGCCGTTCGCGCTCGACCACGAAGCGGCGCTGGTGCAGCTCGACCAGCTCGCCGGGCGCGTCGTGGTCTTCGACGTCGTCGGCCACATCGAGGGCATCGGCCTGGGCGAGCTGTTGGCCCGCCGCGGCGTCGAGGTCACGGTGGCGACGCCGTTGGCGACGCCGATGCTGCTCGACCGCGAAACCGCCGGCTACGCGCTGCCGCGCGCCGCGCAGGCCGGCATGCGCTGGCGGCCGAACACCGGCGTGGTCGCCGCCGGCGACCGCAGCGTCACGCTGGTCGACGTGTTCTCGCGCCAGACGGACGTGGTGCGCGACGTGGACCGCCTCGTCATCCGCACCCACGGGGCAGCGGACGACGGGCTGTACCACGCGTTGCGCGGGCGGGTGCCGAGCGTCGCGCGGGTCGGCGACGCGGTCGCCGCGCGCTGGATCGATCGCGCCATCTTCGACGGCCACCTGGCCGGCCGGCGGGTGTGACGTCGCGCGAGGCTGTTAGCCTGTTAGGCCGTTAGGCTGTTAGGCTGTTAGGGTCATGAGCTTCAGGCCCGTAGCAGCCTAACAGCGTAACAGCCTAACAGCCTAACCGCGGCGTCCCGTTCGTTCGCCGCGGCCAGCGCCCGATCAGCGGGTGGCGGGGCAGTCCAGGCTGCCGATGCAGAAGGGCTCGCGGCCCTCGAGCACGCGCACGTTGATCACCTGGGTGCCGTCGACGAGGCCGAAGACGTCGTCCGCCGCGTGCTTGCCGCCGAAGGTCATGAATCCGGTCAGGCCGCCGAGCGCGGCGCCGAGCACGGTCAGCGGCAGGCGCAGCGGCAGGAACAGCACGTTGAGGCCCGCCGCGGCCAGCGCGGCACCCGGATTGGGCTCGTGCTCCTCGACCCCGGGCGCGGTGGGAACTGGCTGCGCGGCGTGCGCGCCACCCGCCAGCAGGATCGCCACCAGCGCCATCGCCGCGTTTCGTCGCCACTGCGTCATGTTCCTCTCCCTGTCCTCACGGGCGTCCCGTCCGCCGCCGCGCGGGGCGGCGCGGACGACGGGCGACCACGACCTTCGATACCAGATGCGGCTCGCTCGACTCCACCGCGAAGCCGGCCTCGGCCAGCAGCGCGGCGAGATCGTCGCGCAGATACCCCTTGTAGTACGGCTCGTGATAGGCGGCCGGGAAATGGCGCAGCACCGGCTCGATCTCGCGGCTGTCGGCGAGTTGGGCGGAATCGCAGACCACGACCGCGCCGCCGGGCTTGACCACCCGGAACATCTCCTCGGCGACGCGCCGGCGCGCGTCGGACGGCAGCTCGTGGAAGAGGAAGACCGAGGCGACGGCGTCGAAGGAGGCGTCCGCCCACGGCATCGCCTCCGCGTTCTCGTTCACCAGGCTCACCCCCCGTCCCGCCAGGAGCGTCTGGGCGTGCTCGAGGTAGGGGGGGCTCAGGTCGACGCCGTACAGCTTGGCGCCCGGCAGGGCGCGGCTGAGCTGCAGCAGGAAGCGGCCGGTGCCGCAGGCGACATCGAGCAGGCGCGGCCGGGCGATGCCGCGCAGCGCCGCCACCAGGGGCGGGATCGCCATGCGGCGCATGGTGTCGGCGGTGCCGGCGAAGAGGAATTCGACGCTCGGGTCGTAGAGACGGGCGGAATGGTCGCTGAGCCAGCCGTCGGTCTGCCAGTGGAACGTCCGCAGGTAGTAGTGCGGGTAGCGGCTGCGATCGACGTCGGCGGGCAGGTCGTCGTGCCGCTCGGCGACGCTGCGCCACAGGAAGCGGGGCAGATCGGTCAGCGCCGCCGGCACCTGGCGCAGGTAGCGCAGCAGCGGCAACTGATAGAGCAGGTCGCGCGGATAGTCGCCGCGCTCGACGTTGGCCAGGTCGCGCGCGAGGAGGGCCTCGTACCGGCGCTGCAGGACGGCGATCACCTCGCGGTCGAACCGGGTGAACGGCGAGCGGAGCAGGCCGAACAGCCGCCCCGGGATGGCCAGCGACACCGTCAGCCCGTACTGGCGGGCGCGGTAGGCGTAGCGATCGAACGCGCGCAGGACCTCCTCGGCGGTGGTCGCGGTCTGCATGTCCGCATTGTGCATGGCGATGGCCCGATGGCAATCGGCCGGCGGCCCCCTCCGGCGCCGGCGCGGTGGTGAAATTCGCGCGCCTCGGCTAACCGTCTCGGCACGATGCTGCGCCTGCGAACGCCCACCGTGCCGGACTGGGTCGGCGCCGTCCGCGACCACGTCGACGCCTTCCTCCAGGACCACGCCGCCAACGAGCGGAAGGTGTCGGCAAGCGCCCTGCAACTGGCGGTGCAGCACCCGGAGCGACACCCGCTGGTCGACGCCATGGTGGCCCTGGCGCGCGAGGAGCTCGAGCACTTCGCCCGCGTCCACGCGCTGCTCCGCCAGCGCGACAAGGGCCTCGCCCAGGACGCGCCCGATGCCTACATGGGGGCGCTGCACCGGCTCATCCGCAAGGCCGACGTCCACACCTTCCTGCTCGACCGGCTGCTGGTGTTCGGCATCGTCGAGGCGCGCGCCTGCGAGCGCTTCGGCCTCCTCGCCGCGGGCCTGCCGGACCCCGCGTTGCGGGCGTTCTACGCCGAGCTGACGCGCGCCGAAGCGCGCCACCACGCCCTGTTCGTGCGCCTCGCGCACGACGTCGCGCCGGGCGCGGCGGTGTCCGCCCGCCTGGCCCAGCTCCTCGACGCGGAGGCGGAGATCGTCGCCGCCCTGCCCGTCCGCCCGGCGCTGCACTGATGGCCGCCGCCGCGCGCCGCGTGCTCGGCTGCTTTCCCCATCCCGACGACGAGATGTTCGCCGCCGGCCTGCTCGCCTGGTGCGCCGATCGCGGCGCCGAGGTGCGCCTGCTGTGCGCCACCCGCGGGGAGCGCGGCGTCGATCGCCGCCGCCACATCCCCCAGGGCAGCGCGCTGGCGGCGCACCGCAGCGGCGAGCTCGCGAACGCCTGCGCGGCGCTCGGGGTCGCCGCGCCGGCGTTCGCCGAGCTGCCGGACGGCGGCGTCGCCGACGCCGACCGCGCCGCCGCCGTCGCCCTGGTGCGCCGGCACCTCGAACGATTGCGCCCGACGCTGGTGGTGAGCCTCGGCCCGGACGGCGCCTACGGCCACCGCGACCACCTCGCCTGGACCGCGATCGTCGCCGCCGCGGTGCGCGCCCTGCCGGCCGCGCAGACGCCGCGGCTGCTGCACGCGGTCTTCCCGCGCGACCATTTCGCCCCCCTGCGCGAGCTCGGGCGGCGGGCCGGCGCGGTCGGCGAGCCCGGCGCCGCCGCGCTCGGCGTCGACCCCGCACAGGTCGAGCTGCGGCTCGACGTGCGCGCCCTGGCGGAGCGCAAGCTCGCCGCCTGCCGCGCCCACGACTCGCAGCTCGACACCGCGGGTCCCTTCTTCCGCCGCCTGTTCGCGCCGCTGCTCGCCGAGGAGTGGTACGTCGTCGCGCACGGGCCGGCGCTGCCGCCGGACGCGCGCGATCCCTTCGCCGGGCTCTGAATGCGCGTCCTCCACCTCACCCGCGACCTGCCGCCGCGCAGTCTCGGCGGCATCTCGACCGCGGTCGGCGGCCTGGTGCGCGCCAGCGCCCGCCACGGGTTGTCGGTGTCCGTGCTGTCGTTCGACGCCTGGCGGCCGACGCGCGCCGCGGTGCCCGAGCCCTGCGAGCCGGCCGACGAGAACGGCGTCCAGGTGCTGCGCGTCACCCAGGTCGAGCACCTCGGCGCGGCGCGCGCCTTCGCGCGCGCCATGCGCCCGGACCTGCTGCACGTCCATCACGGCATGCTGTGGCCCTTCGCCGCCAGCCTGCGCGACGACCTCGGCGTGCCGGCGGTCAAGACGGTGCACGTCGTGCAGCGCGAGATGAACGCCCTGCGCCGCACCGCCGAGCACACCCGGAGCCTCGCCGGCCAGGAGGCGGCGCTGGCGGCGGCGGACCGCATCATCGTGCCCTCACGGGCCGCGGCGGCGGCGCTGGCGCCGTACGGCGACGCGGTGGCGGCGCGCCTGCGCGTGGCGCCGCACGGCATCGACGACTCGCCGGCGGCGCGGGCCAGCGTGGCGGCGCGCACGACGCCGTACGACGACGCGCCGCTGCTGGCGGTGAGCCGCTTCGACGAGGCGAAGGGGACGTCGATGTTGTTCGGCGTCCTGCTGCGCGCCCTGGCGCGCATCCGCAACGCGGAAGCGGTGATCGCCGGCGGCGTGCCGGCGAACCTGCGCGCCGAGCTGCAGTGGCGCAAGCGGTGGGAGGTGCAGGCGCCGCCGACGATCCGCGAGCGCGCCCGCTTCACCGGCTGGGTCGGCCCCGACGTCCTGGAGCGCCAGTACACGGCGGCGCTGCTGTTGGTGATCGCCAGCCCGTTCGAGACCTTCGGCATGACGGCGCTCGAGGCGATGCTGTTCGGCGTGCCGGTGGTCACGACGCCCGCCGGCGGCATTCCCGAGGTCGTCGAGAACGGCGTCGCCGGCCTGGTGTGCTCCTACCCCGACGTCGAGATCCTCGCCGCCCACACCATCGCCCTGATGCGCGATCCGCTGCGCGCCATGGAGCTCGGCGAGCGCGGCGCCGCGCTCGCCCGCGCCCGCCATCTCTGGGAGCACAAGCTGCAGGGGGTTCTCGCCGTGTACCGCGAGCTGGCGAGCTGACGCTGCGTCCGCCCGCTACGGCGACCAGTTGCCGGTGCAGTCGCCGAGCAGCACGGCGGTGAAATCCTGGCCGCTCGCGGCGGCGCCGAGCGGCGCGAAGGCGATGGCGCCGGGCGCGCAGGCGCCGCTCGCCAGCGCGGGCTGGAGGAGCGACTGGCCGGGCGCCGGGGCCGGCGATGGAACGAAGAGCCAGTCGGAGGCGCACGCCTGGGCGGCGGGAAACGGCGTCGCGCCGCCGACGGCGCGTTGCAGGATGAGGACGGCGTCGAGGGTCGACAGGGTGCCGTCGCCGGTGACGTCGGCGGCGAGGCGCTGCAGCGGCGTCAGCGGCCGCAGGCCGGCGAGCGCCTGCAGCACCCAGGCGGCGTCGAGCGCGGTGATGGCGGCGCCGGCGCCGCCGGCGCCGCCGCCGCGGCGCGGGACGACCTGCAACCCGATCCCCGGCGCGGCGGCGACGGCATAGGACCCGTCGGCGTCCGAGGTCGCGCTCTGGAGGCTGGGCGGCAGCGCGACGGTGACGCCGGCCAGCGGCTGGCCGGCGCTCGTCCGGATGCGACCGGAGAGCGGGAACGCCGGTGGAGCGGTGGCCGTGACCGTGGCGCTGGGCGTCCGCGTCGCGGTCGCGGTGCGCGTCGGCGTCGCGCTCGGCGTGCGCGTCGCGCTGGCGCTGGCCGTGCGCGTCGCCGTGCCGGTGGCCGTCCGCGTCGCGCTGGGCGGCACCGGCGTCGCGCTCGGCGTCGCGGTCGGGGTGGCGCCGCTCGCCGCCGGCACCACCAGCAGGGTGATCGACTGCGGCGCCCAGGTGATGCTGGCGCTGCCGCCGGCGATCGACAGGTCGGCCAGGCGCTCGATCGCCGCCAGGTTGGTCGGCGCGTAGCGGTAGACGCGGGCCGCGCCGCCGGCGGGGAACCCGGCGACGGCGAGCGTCGAGGTCTGTGGCTGCGCCGTCTTGTTGATCGCCAGGATGGTCAGGGCGCCGTCGCCGCTGCGCTGCGCGGCGTAGAGCGAGACGGTGGCCTGGTCGCCGGAGGCGGCGGCGACGGCGACGTCGCCGAAGGCGCCGCCGGCGCCGTCGTAGTTGCGGAACATGCGGAAGGCGAAGGCGCCCGGCTGAGCGGCGGTCGGCGGATCCCACAGCGTCGCCAGGTGCAGGCCCTCGCGGCCGAAGATGCCGAGCACGTCGGCCTGCGCCAGGGCGCCGTTGATGTGGTCGAGCGCGCCCCAGTTGTACTCGCCGATCGCCAGCTTGGTGCCGGGATAGTTCTGCGCCGCCCAGTCGCGCATGCGCGGAATCAGCCGCACCGCCTCGCCGATCCAGCTCTCGTCGACGTACGTCGGGTCCCACAGCGAGCGCGTGGAGCGCAGGCGGCGGGCCTGGGTGGCGGCATCGCCGGCGCCGGAGAGCGAGACGCCGCTCGCCTGCGGGTAGTAGTGGAGGTCGAGATAGTCGAGCAGGCGCACGCCGTGCTGCTGCTCGTAGGCGGCGAGCTGCTGCAGGTACCAGGCGGTGAGCGGCAGGTTGCCGTGCGCCAGGCGATCCTGCGGATTGTTCCACCAGGCGCCGC
Organism: bacterium; assembly: GCA_019637795.1. Lineage (NCBI taxonomy): Bacteria > bacterium. The sequence continues at coordinate 102,087 of JAHBUY010000003.1, forward strand.
CCGGCGCGGCGTCGAGCGCCGACCAGAAGTAGCCGCTCCAGCCCCACTCGGCGGGACCGAGGGTCTCGGCCGTCGGGTCGGTCGCCTTGATCGCCGCCGCGTAGGCGAGCGTGCGGTCGCGCAGCTCGTCGTAGCCGGGCGGCGCCGGGTGGACGTCGCGATGGGTGTCGGCCCACAGCATCGGCTCGTTGTCGAGATTGTAGAAGCGCACGCCGCCGGCGGCGGCGGTGCCGTAGTTGGCGATCAGGTGCGCCATCCAGTCCTGGACGAACGACGGCCCGATCGGGTCGCTGACGTCGGACGGATCGTTGCCGGTGATCGGGGTGCCGTTGCCGCGCACGCCGTTGCCGCAGTCGGGACGCCAGGGGTCGACCGACTGCTGGGCGCCGTACCTGGCGACGCTGAAGCCGCAGCCGTAGGCGCGGCCGCGCGGCGTCCAGCCGATCAGCGGCACGGTGAGCAGCGTCGCGGCGCCGGCGCGCCGGTTCTCGTCGATGAAGCGATCGCTGCTCGAACCGTTGGGCAGCGCGGCGGGATTCGGATTGTCGTTGGGGATGTTCTCGAAGTACCAGTCCGCGGCGCGGTTGGCGGTGTCGGTGCGCCAGTTGTAGCGGGTGGTGGCGTTGCCGCCCCAGCGGCGCACCGGCAGGCGCAGGGCCACCGCCAGCGCCTCGTCGGCGAAGTTGACGCCGTAGATCAGCTCGCTGATCGGGTGGCGGCCGCTGCCGGCGTCGACCTGCAGGGCGGGGCCGACGGCGGGGCCGAGCGGGGTCGGGGTCGGCAGGCCGCTGGCGACGAAGGCGACGTCGTCGATCGAGAACGTCGCCTGCGCGCCGGCGGTGGCGTTGAACCAGTAGACGTAGGTCACCTGGGTGGTGCCGAGGGCATCGAGCGGGGCGTCGATCTTCGTCCACGTGTCGGCGACCGGCGTGAACGAGAGATCGACGTGGGCGCCGGTGAGGTGGTTGCCGACCACGATCTGCACCGCCTGTCCGCCGCTGCTGCCGCCGTGCACCCAGCAGCGCAGGCGGTCGAGGCCGCTGATGTCGACCGGGTCGTTGCGGCCGAGTTGCAGCCCGCTCCAGCCGCCGGTGAAGGTGACGCCGATCGACGCCGTGCCGCCGTGCACCGGCGCGGCGCGCCCGAAGTCGCGGCTGACGCCGCCCCACGACCAGTCCTGCCACCCGGATGCGACGGCGTCGCCGTACACCGCGAGGTCGGCGCGCGCCGCGGCGGCGAGCACGACGCCCGCGGCCCACACAGCAAGCGCCCGGGCGATTGGTGCGCGCAAGGTCACGTCAGCTCTCGGTGGTGCGGGAAGTCATCGCTTTGCTGCCGCATCACGAGCAAGCCCTGCACCAGCCGGGAGGCGACGCCTGGCGAGCGCGGCGCGCGTCGCCTATGACATGCGGATGCCGGATTGCGACGCCCCCGGCGGCGGCCGGATGGCATGGGAGGAATCGGGGCGCGGCGAGCGGGCCGCGGTCCTCCTGCACGGCTGGTGCTGCGATCGCAGCTACCTGGCGCCGCAGCGGGCGGCGCTCGCGGCGACCCACCGGGTGATCGCCATCGACCTGCCCGGGCACGGGACGAACGACGCGCCGCGGCGCGACTACGGCGTGCCGGCGCTCGCCGCCGACGTCGCCTGGCTCTGCGATCGCCTCGGGCTCGAGCGGCCGCTGCTGATCGGCCACAGCCTGGGCGGCGCGATCGCCATCGAGATGGCGGTGGAGCGGCCGCAGCGCGTCGCCGCCGCCGTCGCCCTCGACACCACCATCGGACCGGCGCCGGAGACGCGCCGCGCCTGGGCGGCGCTGCTCGACGCGCTCGCCGGACCCGACTTCCGGGCGGCCGCCCGCGACGCCATCGGCCGGCTCTACTTCCTGCCCTCGGACGACGCGGCGCGGCGCGAGCGGATCATCGCCGCGATGACCGCCCTGCCGCAGCACGTGATGCGCGACGGCTTCGCCGGCATCGCCGCCTGGGACTCCGAGCGCGCGGTCGCGGCGCTGCGCGTTCCCTTCCTGCACATCGCCCGCAGCCTCGGCGGCACCGATCACGCCCACCTGCGCCAGCTCTGTCGGCGCGCCCACACCGGCCGCGTCGTCGGCTCCGGCCACTTCGTCCAACTGGAAGTGCCGGATCAGGTGAACGCCATGATCGGGCGCTTCGTGGAACTGATCTGACGATCGCCGCGGCGCCGCGGCGGGGCGGACGCCTCAGCCCTGCAGGATCTCGCGCGCGATGGTGAGGATCTGCATCTCGGTGGTGCCGCCGCCGAGCTCGATCAGCTTGGCGTCGCGGGCCAGGCGTTCGACGACGTACTCCTCCATGTAGCCGTTGCCGGCGAGGATGTGGATGGCCTCGAAGGCGACGAAGGTGCCCATCTCGGCGCAATAGAGCTTGCCGGCGCAGACGTCGGCCACCGATTCCTTGAGCGCCCGGCCGGCGAGGTAGTCGGCGTAGACGATGCGCCGGCAGTTGGAGAGCGCCGTGTACATGCGCGCCAGCCGGCCCTGCACGAGCTGGTAGTTGGCGATCGCCTGGCCGAACTGCTGGCGGCCGCGGGCGTAGTCGCGGGCGATCTCGAAGCAGCGCTCGGCGATGCCGTAGGAGAGGACCGACAGGCCGCCGCGCTCGACCGCGAGGCTCGACTTGACGTGATCGCGCTGGCGCACGCCGCCGCCGAGAAGCTGGTCGGCGGACACCCGCACCTCGTCGAGGAACACCTCGCCGGTCGGCGAGCCGCGCATCCCCATCTTCCGCATCGGCGGCCCGGTGGTGAGCCCCGGCGTGTCGCGCTCGACGATGAACGGCTGGATCGAGCCGTCGAGCTCGCCGCCCTGGACGCGGGCGTAGATGAGGAAGACGTCGGCGAACGGGGCGTTGGTGATGAAGGTCTTGCTGCCGTTGAGGATGTAGGAGTCGCCGTCGCGCCGGGCGGTGGTCTTCATGCCGCGCAGGGCGTCGCTGCCGGCGCCCGGCTCCGTGAGCCCCCAAGAGCCGATCTTCTCGCAGCGCAGCACCGGCAACGCGAAGCGCTGCACCTGCTCGGGCGAGCCCTTGCCGGCGACGTTGGCGCCGAACAGGCCGAGGCTGGCGCCGTAGCTGAGGGCGAACGACGGGCTGACGCGCGCCATCTCGACCGTGAAGGTGGTGCGCGCGTAACGCGCCGTGTTGGCGTCGAAGCCGCCATCGCCGCCGCCACCGCGCTCCCTGCCCATCGACGCCATCATCTGGTCGAGGCCGAGCGCCTGGTGCATCTGGCGCATCAGCGGATAGGGCAACAGCTCGCCGCGCTCCATCGCCGGTACGTGCGGGTCGATCTGCGTGGTGAAGTACTGGCGGAAGGTATCGCGCAGCAGGCGTTCGGTGTCGGACAGCTCCAGCTCCATCGCCGGGCACCTAGTCGGGCGGCGCGCCGGCCGCAAGGAGGCGGCGCGACCCGCTGGTGACGGTCGCGGGCCGCGGCATGCCCCGGCGGCGTGATCGCGGCGGTCCGGGCGCGGTCCGCGCGCCGCCGGACAGGTTTGACAAGGCGGAACCGCCCCGTTAGGACCGGTGGCTTCGTAGCTGCTTGGGGGCGGCGTAACCCTATGGAATCACAGCAGAGCGCGCTCGACCGGCGCACCATCGGCGGCCTCACCATCGAGCAGGTCGCCTATATCGTGATCATCCTCGCGGCGGTGTTCCTGCGCACCTACGAGCTGGGAGTGCGGCCGTACCACCACGACGAATCGATCCACGCCTTCTTCTCGTGGAAGATCTTCAAGAACGGGTTCAGCGAGTACAAGTACGACCCGGTCTACCACGGGCCGACGCTCTACTTCTCGACCGCCCTGATGATGTTGCTGTTCGGCGACAACGACTTCACCGGGCGGCTGAGCGCGGTGGTGTTCGGCCTGGGCGTGGTCGCCTTCGCCTGGCCGCTGCGCCGCTACATCGGCCGCTGGGGGGCGCTGTCGTTCCTGGTGCTGGTCACCTTCTCGCCGAGTTGGGTGTACTTCACCCGCTTCGTCCGCCACGACATCTATCTGGCGCTCTGCAACCTGGCGGCCGTCTACCTCGCCTTCCGCTACGGCGAGACCCGCAAGTCGAAGTACCTCTACGTCAGCGCCATCGCCCTCGCCTTCGCCTTCACCAACAAGGAGGACATGTACCTCATCACGCCGATCTTCCTGTTCGGCCTGGGCGTGATGATGCTGTGGGGGGTCGCCCGCGGCGAACAGAAGCTGGGCGAGGCGGTGAGGGAGACCGGCGGCTTCCTCGGCGGCAGCATCGTGCCGATTCTCACCTCGTTGGTGATCTTCGCCATCATCTGGGTGGCGATGTACTCGTCGTTCGGCACCAACGCGAAGGAGCTGGAGTGGTTCGGCCTGGCGCCGGTGCGCGACGCGATCACCTACTGGTGGGGCCAGCAGACCATCAAGCGCATCGGCGGGCCCTGGTACTACTACGTCCCCGAGCTGGTGCTCTACGAGCCGCTGATCACCTTCCCGGCGCTGGCGGCGATCCTCGGGGCGATCCTGCAGAAACCGGCGCCGGACCGCTTCATGCGCTTCTGCGTCGTCTGGGGCGCGGGCATGCTGTTCATCTACGGCTGGGCGCAGGAGAAGGTGCCCTGGCTGCTGATCCCGCAACTGCTGCCGCTCACCATCCTGTCGGCGCGCTGGTTCGGGCGGGTGATCGAGAGCGGCGCCATGCGGCGGCCGGGCCCGGCGCTGGCGACGGCGGCGGTGGGCGCGCTGACCCTCTGGTCGTTGCTCGACGCCAACTTCCTCTACGACGCGCCGCGGCCGGACCAGGATCCGGCGCACCGGCGCGAGACGATGCTGTCGTACGTGCAGTCGACCTACGACGTGAACAAGGTCATGGAGCGCATCGAGGACGTCGGCAAACAGCTCGGCACCGGCAAGCAGACGCGGCTGGCGGTGTCGGGCAACGCCACCTGGCCGTTCAGTTGGTACCTGCGCGACTACCCGGTCAACTGGGCCGCCAACCTGCGCGATATCGACGTGCCGGTGCTGATCGTCGACAAGGAAGTCGGCAAGGTGCACGACGAGGTGCTCCTCGACTCCTACGAGAAGGTGCCGTTCCAGATTCGCGGCTGGTGGGAGCCGAACACGCCGACCGTCCCGCAGTTGGCGCGCTGGCTGATCACGCGCGACGCCTGGAGCCCGCTCGGCTCGAGCGACGGCATCATGTACGTGCACAAGGATCTCCAGCCGGGGATGACCTTCTCCAAGGTCACCGTGAACCCGCCGCCGGCGGCGCGCGGCTACCCGGAGAATCCGAAGCAGTTGCAGCCGCTCGCGGTCTGGGGCAAGGCCGGCCAGTTCAACGAGCCGCGCGGCCTGGCGTACGACGCGCAGGGCAACCTGTACGTCGCCGACACCAAGAACAGCCGCATCGTCAAGCTCGCGCCCGACGGCGCGGTGCTGACGACGTGGGGCAGCAACGGCAGTGAGCCGGGCCAGTTCAAGGACCCGAGCGGCGTCGCGATCGGCCCCGACGGCAACGTCTACGTGGCCGACACCTGGAACCACCGGGTGCAGAAGTTCGACGCCAACGGCACGCTGCTCAAGACCTGGGCGCCCGATCCGGGCTTCTGGGGCCCGCGCGGCATCGCCGTCGGCAAGGACGGCCACGTCTACGTGACCGACACCGGCAACAAGCGCATCGTCGCCTTCAGCAGCGAGGGCGTGCAGATCGAATACTGGGGCAGCGACGGCTCGGGCCCCGGGCAGCTCATCGAGCCGGTGGGCATCGCGGTGAGCCCGGACAACGACGTCTACGTCTGCGACACCGGCAATCGCCGGATCCAGGTATTCCTCGGCGACGGCACCTTCTCGCGCGAGTTCCCGGTCTACGGCTGGGAGGAGTTCTACACCGAGCCCTACATCGCGCTCGCCGGCGACGGCGCCTACGTCACCGACTCCTACCTGCACCGCTTCGCGCGCTACACCGACGGCAAGCTCACCGGCGCCTGGGGCAAGACCGGCAACGGCGCCGGCGACTTCAACCGCCCGATCGGCATCGCCACCGGCCCCGACGGCAAGGTCGCGGTTTCCGACACCATGAACAACCGCATCCAGGTCTTCCAGCCGCCGGCGCCCGCGGCGGCGAAGGAGTGATCCGGATCCACAGATGAACACCGATGACCACGGATGAACGCGAAGCCTCGCGCGAGGCTTCGCGTTCATTCTGGGTCATTCATGTTCCTCAGTGGTTCCGGGGCTTCACGGCCGGCTGCGTCGCGATGATCTGCTGGCGCAGGCGGAACAGGTCGTAGAAGGCGCGGAGGATGACGCTCAGGTGGGCGCCGGTCTGCACGCCGGCCTCGCGCGGGTAGTGGTGGACGCCGACCTCGCGGATGCCGAAGCCGGCGCGGATGGCGCGGCCGTAGAGCTCGGCGTTGATCAGGGCGCCGGTCGAATCGAGCTTGATGGCCTCGAAGACCTTCTTGGGGATCAGCTTGAAGGCGCAGTTGAGGTCTTTGACGTAGACGTTGAGCATCACCCGCACCAGCCAGCCGCCGAACAGGCGGGCGTTGAGGCGGCGGATGAGCGGGTCGCGGCGCTCGATGCGGAAGCCGGTGACGATCACGTCCTCGCTGGCCAGCGGCAGCAGCTTGTCGAGGTCCCTGATGTCGAACTGGCCGTCGCCGTCCATGTAGAACACGTAGCGCTTCTGCGCCGCGTCGAAGCCGGTGCGCAGCGCGGCGCCGTAGCCGCGGTTCTGGGGGTGGGTCTGCGGCTTCACCCGCGGCAGCTCGCGGGCGACGGCGGCGAGGATCTCGCCGGTGCGGTCGCGGCTGCCGTCGTTCACCGGCAGGATCTCGTAATCGATCCCGAGCGGGTCGAGATAGGCGGCGACCTGACGGATCACGCGCTCGATATTGGCCTCTTCGTTGTAGGCCGGCAGTACCACCGAGATCTCGCTCACCGGTCCCGTCGCCTTGCCTTTTTCCTCGTCACTCATAGAATCCCCTCGCTCGTCGTCGGCTGATGATCATCGAGTGTCCCCACTGCGGCACGCGCTTCCGTCTGGAGGCGAAACTGTCGGACAGCCGGTCGATGCTCAAGTGTGCGCGGTGTCGGCGCGTCTTCCCCGCTCCCGGCCAGGCCGCGTCGCCGCGCCGCCCGCGGCGGACGCCGGTGGACGACAACATGTCGTTCTCGTTCGACGACGACGACGAGTGGCGGGCGCCCGAACTGACCTCGGACGATGTACCGGAAGACGCCTTCCTGCTCAACGCTCCCGCCGAGCCCGGCGAGGGGGCACGGGCGGCGGCGCCGCGGCCGCGGCGGCCGCGGCCGGCGCGGCCGGTTCCCGAGCAGGAGTCGCTCCGCTTCGACGAGGGCGACGACGACCAGGAAGAGGACGAGTCGCGGGCGTCACAACCCGCCGTGGACGACGTCGAGGATCTCTTCGTCGATCCCGTGTTCGCGGCGCAGAAGACGGCAGCGGCGCCGGCAGAGGTGGAGCGGCGGGGAGGCATCGGCGTGCGAGCGGTATTCGTGTTTCTGGCGGTGGTGGTGTGCGGCTACGGCGCCCTGACCTGGTCCCTGCTCGACGATCCGGACTGGGCGAGCCGGCTGACCCGCGGCATACCGGTGATCGGGGCCTCCCTGCGCGACGTCTCGCCAGGCGACGACATCGCGCTCGTCGACGTCCGCGGCAATTACGAGCGCACCAAGGACGGCAGGGTGGTGTTCGTGATCACCGGCAAGGCGGTCAACCAGTCGGCCGACACCCTTCGCTCGGTGCAGATCGTCGCCTCGCTGCAGGATGGCGGCGAACGCCCGCTCGACCGTCAGGTCACCGCCTGCGGCAACGCCCTGGAGGCGAAGATCCGCGAGCTCAGCGTGCACCAGGTCGGCATCCTGCGCAGCATCAAGCCGCCGCCCGATCTGGGCCTGCAGCCGGGCGGCAACTGCCCGTTCGTCTCGATCTTCACCGAGGTTCCGCCCGGGGCGGCCACCTTCACCACGGAAGTGGTGCGCGCCCAGCGCTACGCCTGAGGCGGCGGATCCCCACCCGGCGGCTTCTCCTCGTCCGGCTTGGGGGTGATGTCGATCTCGTCCGGGCGCGCGACCTCGCGCTTGAAGCTGCGGATCCCCTTCCCCAACCCCTGGCCGATTTCCGGCAGCTTGCCGGCTCCGAAGATGATCAGGACGATGACGAGGATGACGAGCAACTCGCCGATGCCGAGTCCGAACATGGGCGGCAGCCTAGACAAGGGCCGCCGACGGCGCAAGGCAGACCGAGGCGGCATCGACACGCCGTCCGCGGGCCGCGCCTGGGCACGCGCGCGGCGGCGCCGACACGCGCACGCGCTGGCCTGCCTTCCCCCGCCTCGCTAGTCTGAAGCGATGCATCCGCGCGTCCGGCGGGCGACCAGTGTCGCGCTGTCCATCGCCCTCCACGCGCTCCTGCTGCTGTGGGTGGCGACGATCGCGGTCTCGGTGCCGCGGCTCCAGCAGTCGGGCGCCATGCCGGTGCGCATCATCGAGCCGCGGGCGCGCCCCAAGGCGCCGGCCCCCAAGCCGCCGCCACAGCAGGTCCCCAAGGCCCCGCCGCCGGAGCCGGCGAAGCCGGAGATCCCGCCACCCGAGCCGCCGCCGCCGAAACAGGAGCCCGAGCGGAAGATTCCCCTGCCCGAGCAGATCGTGCAGCAGCCCGACGCTGGCAAGAACGAGGTCCCGCCCGACACCCGATTCAAGAGCGAACGCGACACCACGGTCGAGAAGCAGCAGGTCAAGCGCGGCGAGCCGAAGCCGGGCGAGTCGCAGCCGGAGACCAAGCCGGCCGCCAAACCGGCGCCGCCGAAGCCGGCGCCGCCGCGGCCGCAACCGGCGCGCAATGGACCGCCAGGACGCGAGACGCAGCAACTGGCGAAGCTGCCCTCGATCGACCGGCTGCTGCCGAACGCGGTGCGGCTGGCGCAGGAGGGCTACGGCCAACCGCCGGAAGTCGTGCAGGACGTGCCCGAGGAGCGACCGCGGCGCCAGCTCACCGGCGGCAACGACGGCCTGTTCATTCCCAGCGGCCCGGTGGGCACGCTCGACTACCTGCCCGACGTGCGCGAGGGCGACATCACCCTGCTCAACACCAAGGCCGAGGTGTTCGCCCCCTTCGTCCGCCGCGTCGCCATCCGCGTCTTCCAGAATTTCTGGATCTCGCTGAAGAAGGACCTCACGGCGCCGATCGCCGCCCAGGAGCAGGTGGAGGCCGAGGCGGTGATGGACCCGCGCGGTGAGATGATCGCCTTCACCATCACCAACCGCTCCTCGCGCGTCACCCTGGGGAGCGACCGGCGCCTGCAGCAGGCGTGCAACGTCGGCTTCTTCGACCGCAATCCGCCGCCCGGCGCGCGCTGGGAGGACGGCAACATCCACTTCATCCTGTCGACCGAGATTCAGATGCTGGGACCACAGGGCGGCGTCGTCATCCTCGCCGCCGGCCTGAAGTGAGGGGAGATCCGATGCTGGTGTGGCTGAAGGCCGTGGTGTTGGGGATCGTCGAGGGCGCCACCGAGTTCCTGCCGGTCTCGTCGACCGGTCACCTGATCATCGCCGCCGACCTGATCGACTTTCCGGTCGCGCAGCGCGACACGTTCGAGATCTTCATCCAGTTGGGCGCGATCCTGGCGGTGTTCTGGCACTACCGAGCGGATCTCCTCGACCTCGCCCGCCGGGCGCCCCGCGATGCCGGCGCCCGGGGCCTGATCGGCCGCGTGCTGCTCGCCTTCCTGCCGGCGGCGGCGGTCGGATTCCTGGTCCATCACTGGATCGAGGAGCATCTGTTCAGCGTCCACGCCGTCGCCTGGGCGCTGATCGTCGGCGGCCTCGTCATCTGGCTGGTCGAGCGCATCCCCCATACGCCGACGGTGCACAGCCTCGCGGCGACTCGCTGGCGCGATGCGATCGCGATCGGCCTGGCGCAGATCGCCTCGCTCTACCCCGGCACCTCGCGCGCCGCCGCCACCATCATCGGCGGCATGCTGTCGGGCCTCGACCGCCCGACGGCGACGCGGTTCTCCTTCTACCTCGCGCTCCCGACCCTCACCGCCGCCAGCCTCTTCAGCCTGCTGAAGGCCGCAGGCCACATCCACGCCGACGAGGCCGTGTCACTGGCGATCGGCCTCGTCACCGCCTTCGCCAGCGCGCTGCTGGTCATCCGCGCCTTCCTCGCCTTCGTGCAGAGCCACGACTTCCGCGCCTTCGCCTATTACCGCATCGTCGTCGGACTGCTGCTGCTCTGGTGGTGGTGAGCCTCGCCCGGCGGGGCACGGAGGACGACCGGAGGCTCAGCGGTCCTCCGCGCCCCCCGGTGGCGCGTCGGTTGGCGGCCACCAGCGGAGCACCGGCCGGCGGGCGGCGCGGGCCTCGTCGAGGCGCCCGACGGGCGTGAGCGTGGGCGCGGCGTGCAGCGCGGCGGGGGACGCCACCGCCTCGGCGGCGATGGCTTCCATCGCGGCGACGAAGGCGTCGAGGATCTCCCTGCTCTCGGTCTCCGTCGGTTCGATCATCAGCGCGCCCGACACGACCAGGGGGAAATAGATGGTCGGGGCGTAGAAGCCGTGGTCGAGCAGGCGCTTGGCGACGTCGAGCGTCTTCACGCCGTGCGGCTCGAGCGTCTTGTCGGTGAAGACGCACTCGTGCATGCAGATCGCGTCCTGCGCCAACTGATACGTGCCGGCGAGGCGGACGCGGAGATAGTTGGCGGCGAGCACCGCCATGCGCGTCGCCAGGGTCAGGCCGTCGCCGCCGAGCGCCAGGATGTAGGCGTAGGCGCGCACCAGCATGCCGACGTTGGCGTGGAAGGCGCGCACCCGGCCGATCGAGCGCTCGGGCATCGCGCTCCAGCGCAGGACGTCGCCGTCGCGCGCCAGCCGCGGCCCCGGCAGGTACGGCGCCAGGGGAGCGCGCACGCCGATCGGACCGGCCCCCGGACCGCCGCCGCCGTGCGGCGTCGAGAACGTCTTGTGGAGGTTGAACTGCAGCACGTCGGCGCCGATGCGGCCCGGCTTGGCGACGCCCAGCAGGGCATTGAGGTTGGCGCCGTCGAAGTAGACCAGGGCGCCGCGCTCGTGCACCGCCGCGGCGATCTGGGCGATTTCGCGCTCGAACAGGCCGAGCGTGTTGGGGTTGGTGATCATCAGCGCCGCCACCTGGTCGGTCATCGCGCGCCGCACCGTCGCCGCTTCGACCAGCCCGACCTGGTTCGCCTCCACCGTCTGGACGCTGTACCCGGCGAGCGCCGCGCTCGCCGGATTGGTGCCGTGGGCGCTGGCGGGAATCAGCACCACCTTGCGCGCGCCGCCGCGGTCGCGATGGTAGGCGCGCACCATCTTCATCCCCGTCAGCTCGCCGTGCGCGCCGGCCGCGGGCTGCAGCGACACGGCGTCCATGCCGCAGATCTCGGCCAGCATCTCCTGCAGCTCCCAGCAGAGCTGCAGCACCCCCTGGGCGCTCTCGTCGGGCGCCAGCGGATGCAGATCCGCGAAGCCCGGCAGCCGCGCCGCCACCTCGTTGGCCAGCGGGTTGTACTTCATCGTGCACGAGCCGAGCGGATAGAAGGTGGTGGCGGCGCCGAGGTTCCACTGCGACAGGCGCAGGAAGTGGCGCAACACCTCCGGCTCGCTCACCTCGGGGAAGCCCTCGATCGGCGGCCGCACCAGGTCGGGCGGCAGGAGATCCTCCGGCGCGCCCGCTGCCGCCGGCAGGTCGACGCCGCGCCGCCCCGGCGCGCTGTGCTCGAAGATCAGCGATTCGTCGAGCAGCAGGCCGGCCTGCTTGTCGCGCCGCGCCCCGCTCATGCGCCGAGCGCCCTCGCCAGCCGCAGCAGCGCGGCGTCGTCGTGCACCTCGGTGACGGCGACCAGGAACGCGTCGTCGAGCTCCGGGTACCACTCGCCCAGCGGCACCCCGGCGAGGACGCCATCGGCGCGGGCGGCGTCGAGCGCGGCCTGCGCGCCGGCGCCGCGCAGCGCCAGCTCGTTGAAGAACGGGCCGTCGAACGCCATCCGCCAGCGTCCGCCGGCGGTGAGCGCGCGGGCGGCGCGATGGGCGCGCGTCAGGTTGAGGTGCGCGAGCTGTCGCAGGCCGTGCTTGCCGTGGAGACAGAGGTAGACGGTCGCGGCGAGCGCGACCAGCCCGTGGTTGGTGCAGATGTTCGAGGTCGCCCGCTCGCGGCGGATGTGCTGCTCGCGGGTTGCCAGCGTGAGCACGTAGCCGCGTCGTCCGGCATCGTCGTGCGCCTCGCCAACCAGGCGGCCCGGCATGCTGCGCACGTGCTTGCTGCGCGTCGCGAACAGCCCCACGCCCGGGCCGCCGTACGACAGCGGGATGCCGAAGCTCTGCCCCTCGCCGACCGCGATCTCGGCGCCGCAGTCGCCCGGCGACTGCAACAGCGCCAGGGCCAGCGACTCGGCGGTCGCCGTCACCAGCAGCGCCCCCTGGGCCGCGGCGATGGCGTGCAGGCCGCGCAGGTCCTCGACGACGCCGAAGACGTTGGGGTAGCCGACGATGACCGCGGACGTGCGCGGATCGACGTGCCGCGCCAGCCAGTCGCGATCGATGCGCCCGTCGGCGCCGAACGGCGCCTCCAGCAGCTCCGAATCGCCCGCGCCCTCGAGGTAGGTGCGCACCGTCGCGCGATAGTGCGGGTGCAGCGAGCGGGCGAGGACGATGCGCGGCCGCTTCGGCGCCAGCCGCAGCGCCATCAGCGCCGCCTCGGCGGTGGCCGAAGCGCCGTCGTACATGCTGGCGTTGGCGACCTCGAGCCCGAACAACATCGCCACCAGGGTCTGGAACTCGAAGATCGCCTGCAGCGTGCCCTGGCTCACCTCCGGCTGGTACGGGGTGTAGGCGGAGTAGAACTCGGCGCGCTGCAGCAGGTTGTCGACCACCGCCGGCGAGAAGTGCGGGTAGGCGCCGGCGCCGAGGAAGCTCAGGTGCGTCGCGCCGTCGTTGCGCGCCGCCAGCTCCGCGAGCCGGCGCCGCACCTCCTGCTCGGAGAGGCCCGGCGGCAGGGCGATGGCACCGGTCGCGCGCAGCGCGTCCGGGATGTCGCGGAAGAGGTCGTCGAGCGACGCCACGCCGACGGCAGCGAGCATCTCCGCGACGTCGGTGGGGCTGTGGGGGATGAAACGCATTGGAAGAGAGAAGGACCGGTGCCCGGCAGCCGGTACCGGTGGAAAAGGCGGACCGGTCACGGATCACCGGTCACCCGTCGCGCTGTTGCCGGCGCTATTCCTGTTGCTCCTGCACGAACGCTTCGTACTCGGCGGCGGTCATCAGCTCGTCGAGGTCGGTGGGATCGCTGAGCTCGATCTTCACCATCCACCCGTCGCCGTACGGATCCTCGTTCACCAGCTCGGTGCTCTCGGGCAGGTCGTCGTTGACCTCGAGGACGGTGCCGCTGACCGGCGCGTAGACGTCGGACACGGCCTTCACCGACTCGACCACGCCCATCGCCTCGTCCTTCGTCACCTTGTCGCCGACCGCCGGCAGCTCGACGAACACGACGTCGCCGAGCTGCTCCTCGGCGAAGGCGGTGATGCCGACCGTCGCCACCTTGCCCTCGACGAGCACCCATTCGTGCTCGCGCGAGTACTTCAGATCGTCCGGGAACTCCATGTCGCTCTCTCCTTGCCCCCTGCGGCGTGCATCCGGCCCCCTCCGGTCACGACCCGCCGCGCCGGTAGAACGGCAACGGCACCACCCGTGCCGCGGCGGCGCGGGCGCGGATCTCCACCGCCAGCGCCGTGTCGACCGCGCTTGCGGCGGGGTCGACATATCCGAGCGCTATGCCCTTGCCAAGGGTCGGGGACTTGGTGCCGCTGGTGAGCACGCCGACCGGCTCGCCGTCGCGCAGGACGCGGTACTCGGCGCGCGGCACGCCCGGATCGACCAGCTCGATGCCCACCAGGAGGCGGCGCGGGCCGCGCGCCCTGGCGGCGAGGAGCGCCGCGCGGCCGACGAACTCGCCCTTCCCCGGCTGCACCACCCAGCCGAGCCGCGCCTCGTACGGCGAGGTGTCGGGACCCAGCTCGTGTCCGTAGAGCGGCAGCGCCGCCTCCAGGCGCAGCGTGTCGCGCGCGCCGAGGCCGGCGGGGCTGATGCCGTGCGCGGCGCCGACCTCGAGCAGCGCGTCCCAGACGGCGCGCGCATCGCCGGCGGCGAGATAGAGCTCCCAGCCGTCCTCGCCCGTGTAGCCGGTGTGCGCCACCAGGGCGCGGCGGCCCGCGACCTCGGCCGCGGCGAAGGTGAAACGCGGCATCTCGGCCAGCGCCAGCGCCGTGCAGCCGGACAGGATCGCGGTGGCGCGCGGCCCCTGCAGCGCCAGCAGGGCGGTCGCATCGCTGACGTCGACGACGTCGGCGCCGCGCGCGTGCTCGCGCAGGTAGGCGAGGTCGGCGGCGCGGTTGGCGGCGTTGACGCAGAGCATCAGCCGCTCGGCATCGAGGCGGTGGACGATGACGTCGTCGACGATGCCGCCGCCGGGATCGAGGAGCAGCGAGTACTGCGCCGCGCCGTCGCGCAGGCGACCGACGTCGTTGGCGGTGGCGCGCTGGCAGGCGGCGAGCGCGCCGGCGCCGCGCAGCTCGATCTCGCCCATGTGGCTGACGTCGAACAGCCCGGCGCGCGTGCGCACCGCGGCGTGCTCCTCGATGATGCCGCGATACTGCACCGGCATCTCCCAGCCGGCGAAGTCGACCATGCGCGCGCCGAGCGCGCGGTGCGCGTCGTAGAGCGGCGTGCGGCTCACGCCCGCGCCTCGCGCGCGCGCGCCGCCGCGACGGTGTTCTTGAGCAGCATGGCGATGGTCATCGGGCCGACGCCGCCGGGCACCGGCGTGATGGCCGCGGCACGGGCGCTGGCGGCGGCGAAGTCGACGTCGCCGACCAGCTTGCCATCGGCGCCGCGGTTGGTGCCGACGTCGATGACGATGGCGCCCGGCTTGATCCAGTCGCCCTGAATGAAGCGCGCCTGGCCGATGGCGGCGACCAGCACGTCGGCCTGGCGCACTTCGGCGGCCAGGTCGCGGGTGCGCGAGTGGCAGATCGTCAGCGTCGCGTGGCGCTCGAGCAGAAGAAAGGCGACCGGCTTGCCGACCAGATTGCTGCGCCCGACCACCACGGCGCGCGCGCCCGCGAGCGCGGCCCCGGCGGTGTCGAGCAGGCGCATGACGCCGAGCGGCGTGCAGGGCCGCAGGCCGGGCATGCCGGACACCAGGCGGCCCTGGCTGATCGGGTGCAGCCCGTCCACGTCCTTGTCGGGATCGATGGCGTCGATGACCGGCGCCGCATCCAGCCCCTTCGGCAGGGGGAGTTGCACCAGGATGCCGTCGACGTCGCGGCGCGCGTTCAGCTCGCGCACCAATGTCAGCAGGTCGGCCTGCGCGGTGGTCGCCGGCAGCTCGTGGCCGATCGACGCGATACCGCAGTCGGCGCAGGCCCTGCGCTTGTTGCGGACGTAGGTGGCGGAAGCGGGATCGTCGCCGACCAGCACCACCGCCAGCCCGGGGGCGCGCCCGTGGCGCGCCGCGAAGTCCGCCGCCTCGGCGCGTACCTCATCGCGCACCGCGGCGGCGACCGCTTTGCCGTCGATGATCTGCGCCATGGAGCGGACATAGCGAGATTCCCCACGCAGGTACACAGCCGGCGCGCGGCGCCGTGCGCGCGGCGTGAATCCATGGCATAAGGCGCCATGCGGATCGGCGTTCCCAAGGAGATCAAGGCCGAGGAGAAGCGGGTCGCCATCACCCCCAGCGGGGTCGCGGCCCTCGCCGCCCAGGGGCACCAGGTGGCGATCGAGCGCGGCGCCGGGCTCGGCAGCGGCATCACCGATCTCGAGTTCCGGCGCGCCGGCGCGCGCCTCGCCACGGCGCGCGAGGTGTGGACGCGCGCCGAGATGGTCATCAAGGTGAAGGAGCCGCTGCCGAACGAATACCGCTACCTGCGAGAGGACCTCATCCTCTTCACCTACTTGCACCTCGCCAGCAGCCGCTCGCTCACCCGGGCGCTGATGCGGTCGGGGGTCACCGGCGTCGCCTACGAGACCATCCAGCTCGAGGACGGCTCGTTGCCGCTGCTGGCGCCGATGAGCGAGGTCGCCGGACGGCTGGCGGTGCAGGTCGGCGCCTGGTGTCTCGAGGCGCAGAACGGCGGCAGCGGCGTGTTGCTGAGCGGCGCCTCGGGCGTGCGCCCGGGCAAGGTCGTCGTGCTGGGCGGCGGCATCGCCGGCGGCAACGCCTGCCAGGTGGCGGTCGGCATGGGCGCCACGGTGAGCGTCATCGAGCGCAATCCCAACCGCCTGCGCTACCTGCACGACGTGCTCGGCGGCCACCTGACGACGCTGATGTCGAACCGCGCCAACATCGAAGCCGAGGTGCGCGAGGCCGACCTGGTGATCGGCACCGTGCTGATCGCCGGCGCCAAGGCGCCGCGCCTGGTGACGCGCCGCATGGTGCGCTCGATGCGGCCCGGCTCGGCGATCGTCGACGTCTCGATCGACCAGGGCGGCTGCGTCGAGACGGCGCGCCCGACCAGCCACCGCAAGCCGATCTACGTCGAGGAGAAGGTGGTGCACTACGCGGTCACCAACATGCCCGGCATCGTGCCCCACACCTCGACCTACGCGCTGACCAACGCGACGCTGCAGTACGCGCTGGCGCTCGCCAACGGCGGCCTGCGCCATGCCGTCGCCGACGACCCGGCGTTGCGGCGCGGCGTCAACGTCCGCCGCGGCCGGATCACCCACGAGGCGGTCGCGGACGCCTTCCGCCTGCCCCACGTCGCGGTCGAAGACGTCCTGTGAACCGGAGCCCGGCGCGATCGGCCGCCCTACGGCTTCCATCCCGCCGGCGGCGGGACGGCGGTGCCGCCGAGCTTCACCGGCGTGGCATCGACGCTGAACATCGCGCTCGTCGAGGCGTACACCGGGTTGTCGATCTCGAACACGACGGTCTCCACCTGCCCTGGCTCCAGCGTCGTCTCGGTCTCCCGCCAGGCCGTGTTGATGATGCGCGGCGGCGAGCCGGGGATGGCCATCTCGATGGTGTAGCGGACGCCGGCCACGGGCTTGTCGTAGCGATTCACGAGCGCGCCGTTGATGTGCAGGACCTGGCCCTCCACGCTCGCCTTGCGCATCGTGAAGCGCAGGCCGCCGTCCGGGCTCACCTTCACTTTGATCGCCGCCGGCTTCGGCGACGGCTCGGACGTCGAGCTGCAGGCCGCGCCGAGCGTCACGCAGGCGATCAGCATCATCAGTAGACTTCTCACGGTCGTCCCTCCACCACGGCGTCGGCGCGCACGAACACGGGGATCACGTCGAGCGGCGCGTCGACGGTGATCGTCTGCGGGCCGTCGAACGTGCGCGTCGCGTCCCAGAAATCCTCCCACCGCCCCGCCGGCAGGTAGATGTCGCGGCGGCGCGCCCCGTTCTGCCATACCGGCGCGACCAGCAGGTCCTCGCCGAACAGGTACTCGTCCCAGCGGTCGGCCACCGCCGCATCGTCGGGCCAGGCGAACACCAGCGGCCGCGCGATCGGCAGGCCGCTGCGCGCCGCCGTCTCCGCCTGCCGCATCGTGTACGGAATCAGGTCGTGGTGCAGCCGGACGTAGCGGCGGTAGATGGCGATCATCTCGTCATCGTAGCGCGGCTCGGTCGGCATGTCCCACGGCGCGTGCGCCTCGTGGCCGCCGATCTCCATCAGGGCGCAGAAGGCGCTGAACTGGAGCCAGCGGGCGAACACGTCGCGCTGCTTGAACTGATAGTAGCCGCCGGTGTCGGAGCCCCAGAAGGGGAAGCCGAGGAAGGCGGCGCGTTGCTGTTGGATGATCGCGGCGCGCAGGCCGAGGTCGGTGCCGGGACCGGCGCCGAAGGCCCGGCTGCCGGGCGAGTCGCCGCCCCAGACGATGCCCCACCGTTGGGCGCCGGCATAGGCGGAGCGCGCCTTCACCACGAAGTCGCCGTCGCCGCGCGCCGCCTGCAGGATGTCGTGGTACAGGCGGAGGTTGAGCGTCACGAAGTCGTTGCGCACCTCGACCCCGCTGCGGCCGTCGGCGAAGACGTCGGTCGGCTGCTGGGTGACGTACTCCTCGCCGCGGTCGAGCTTGATCGCCGAGATGTCCCAGCGGCGGAGGAAGTCGAGGTGCTTCTGGCTCCACCAGGCGCGCGCCGCGGGATTGGTGATGTCGAGCACCTGGGCGTCGGGCGTGTCGGGCCAGGGTTCGAGCCCGGGCGCGAGATAGCCGCTGGCGCGCGCCTCGGCGCCGTTGCTGCCCGGCGCGGTGCCGGAGGCGAGCGCGGCGCTCCACACCGCGACCCGGTAGCCGCGGTCGCGCAGGACGCGCAGCATCCCCTCGGGATTGGGGAAGCGCTGCGGATCCCATTGGAAGTCGTCGAACCCGAAGGCGCCGCCGGCCCACGGACGGTCGATCATGTAGACGCCGGATGGTATGTCGAGCGCCTCGTACATCGTGAGGTCCTCGGCCACCTGGGCATTCATCGCCTCGCCGTCGACCACCGCCGGTGTCCCGATCGCCGCCTCGTCGCGCCAGCGCCAGTGCCGGAAGGCCCACTCCGGGGGGATGAAGGGACGGCCGGTGAGGCCGGTGTAGGCATCGAGAATCTGCGCCGGCGTGCCGGCGAAGAGGACGTAGCGCAGGGTGCGGCTGGCCGGCGTGGTGCCGGCGGCGAACGTGAAGTCGAGCGCGTCGGGATCGCCGGCGCCGACGTCGTAGGCGCCGACCGCGGTGCCTTCGACGTACAGCCCGTAGCCCGCCGAGCTCTGGTAGAACGGGGCGTAGATGCCGACGGTCCCCTGCACGAGCATGTCGATCTTCTCGCCGCGGCGATCGAGGGAGCCCACCTCGCGCGGATTGATCTCGTCAACCTGGAGGATACCGGGCACGCCGTTGAGCGGACGCGAGTCGGTGAGCCGCTCGCTGAGCCCGTAGATCCGTTCGCCCGGCTCGAGGGCCCAGGTGTCGGCGAGCGCCTGCGGTGACGCGTCCGCCGGCGGCGCGAAGATCACCCGCGCGGCGCGCTCGCTCGGCCACTCGACGGCCAGCGTCCCGGTGCCGCAGCCGGTCTCCACCTCGGCATCGAAACGGCCGGACGCGGGATCGAAACGGAACGCGCCGAGCGCGCTGACGGCACAGTCGGCGCCGCCGCTCTGGACGCGCAGTCGGCCCGGCACCTGCGCGGCGAGGTGGTCGCCGAGGCGATCGCGGAAGGCGAGTTGGAAGGGATCGCGGGTGATGACCAGGGTCGCCGCGGCGGCGTGCAGCGCGAGCGAGGTTTCGCCAGCGATCAGCAGCACCGGGCCCAGCGTGGGGCCGCGCGTCGGCGTGGGGACGGCGGTTGGCGTCGCGGTCGCGCCCCGGCCGTCCCCTCCCTCCTCGCCGCAGGCGGCGAGGAGGACGCAGAGAAGCGGCAGCAGAGCGACGCGGCGCATGGTCGAGTTATTCCCGACGGTAGGCAGGTTCCGCAAACCCGCTCGCTGCGTGATGGGGGGCCGCGCATGACGCGATCGATCCGGCACCGACGGAGCGGCGCCCGCCAGGGCTAGTCGCATTGGGCGCGCAGTTGTCGAATGCCGGCGGCGGTGCGCTCGGACGGCCGCAGTTGCTCGGCGCGGCGCAGATGCTCGCACGCCCGGGGGCGCTCGCCGAGGATCAGATAGAGCTGTCCCAGCCCGGCCTCGATGTCGGCGTCGTGCGGGTTGAGCTCGCGGGCGCGCTGCAGCCGGGGCAGTGCCAGGCGGGCGGCATCGGGCGTCGCGTCGCCGCCGTGCAGGATGGCCAGCCCGAGGTTGAACAGCGTGTCCGGAGCGTCCGGCGCGGCGGCCAGCGCCTGCTCGTAGGCGCGCTGCGCGGCCGGGTAATCGCCGTCCATCATCGCCAGCGTGCCGAGGTTGTTGTGGATCGTCTGCAGGCCGCGGGCGTCGTTGCGGCGTGCCAGGGCGCGGGCGAACGCGGCCCGCGCCTCGGCGGCGCGGCCGGCCTGCTGGTAGGCGGTGCCGAGATTGCGCGCCGCCATGCCCGAAACCTGGCTCTTGCCTTCGGTGTCCTCCCACAGCGCGATGTCGTCGTGCCAGACGCGGCAGCGCAGCGCCGACCCGACGGCGGCGAGCAGCAACACGACGCCGCCGGCCGCGAAGGCGGCGCGGCGCGCCGCCGGCGAGGACAGTCGGCGCCATCCGCGCGCCACCAGATCGCCGATCAGCAGGCAGAAGCCCGCCGACGGCAGGTAGAGGTAGCGCTCGGCGAGCGGCGCGTCGGGGATCTTCCACAGGATCGCCAGCGACGGCACCAGGGTCAGCACGATCCACAGCAGCCCGAACAGCGGCACGCCGTCGCCGCGCGTTCGCCAGAGCCAGGCGGCGGCGGCGAGCGCCGCCAGCAGCGCCAGGCCGGCGGCAAAGGCCCATGGGGTCAGCGGCAGGTGATCGATGTAGGCGTTGAGCGGCCACGGCCACAGCAGCTTGCCGACGTAGGTGCCGACGGCGGCGGCGATCTCCAGCGGCGAGCGGTGCGCCGGCGCGATCGTCGGCGCCGTGCCGATGAGCTCACCGAGCGCGTGGCGGCGCAGCAACACGTAGGCGACGCCCGCCAGGGCGAGACCCGCGTAGTCGCGCAGCCAGTCGGCCGCGCGGCGCGGCAGCGGGCGGACCAGCAGGTCGCGCAGCAGGATCACGCGCAGCA
The DNA here is from genome assembly GCA_019637795.1 of bacterium. Taxonomy (NCBI): domain Bacteria; species bacterium. The sequence goes on from JAHBUY010000003.1 coordinate 122,808, forward strand.
GCACCAGCGGATAGAGGGCGACGCCGGCCTCCTTGGCGGCGAGCGAGGCGAAGGCGGCGAGGCCGGTGACGGCGCCGTGCCAGCGCCAGGCCGCGCCGTGGGCGATCAGCGCCGCCAGCAGGAACGCCGTGGTCAGCACGTCGGAGCGGCCGGCCGCCCAGGCGACCGACTCGCTGTGCACCGGGTGCACCGCGAAGAGCAGGCCGGCCGCCAGAGCGCCGATGGCGGCCCCCGGCGCGGCGCCGAGCAGTTGCGCCGCCAGCATCCACACCAGCAGCGAGGCGGCGGCGTGGGCGAGCACCACCGAGAGATGGAAGACGAACGGCCGCTCGCCGCCGACGGCGCGGTCGACGAGATAGGTCGCGATGGTGAGCGGGCGATAGTAGTCCGGGCTGAACTGCGGAATGTCGCGCGGCGGCGCGAGCACGTCGCCGAGGCTGTCGAAGACCACGAGCTGGCGCTCGACGATCACCATGTCGTCCCAGACGAAGCCGTTGTCGAGGCTGGGCGCGTAGGTGAGCAGCGCCGCCAGCGCCACGACGCCGGGCGCCAGCCAGCGCCGGCGGTCGCGCGCGGCTGGCCCGGTGGCGCCGCGCGCGGGCCGCTGACGCGCGTCGCGCGGGCGGGCTCGGGCGGCCATGGAGACGCTCAGGGCGCGGCCGGGTGATGCGCGTCGGGTGCCGGCGCCGTCCCGCGCTCGCCCGCCGTGACGACCACCTCGATGAAGCCATCCGGGTTCAGGTACTGGCGAGCGACGCGCTGCACGTCATCCCCGGTCACGGCGTTGACGCGCGCGATGTAGACGTCGGCGTAGTTGGGCCCCAGGCCGTAGAACCAGGTCTGGGCGATGAAGTCGGCGATCTTGGCGTTGCTGTCGAGGCGCAGCGGATAGCTGCCGGTGAGGTAGCGCTTGGCCTCCTGCAGCTCGCCGTCGCTGACCGGGCTGGCGCGGATCTGCTCCACCTGCTGGCGGGCGCGCGCGACGGCGTCGGCGACCGACGCGTTCTTGGTCTGCATGACGATCTCGAACGGCCCCGGCGACTTGCCGGCGGCGAAGAAGCTGCCGACCGAGTAGGCGAGGCCGGCTTCGGTGCGGATGCTGTTCATCAGCCGCGAGGAGAAGCCGCCGCCGCCGAGAATGTAGTTCATCACCGCGATGGTCTCGTAGTCCGGATTGTCGCGCGCCACCCCGAGATGCCCCAGCACGATGCCGGCCTGGGTGACCGGGCGGTCGATGCGGATCGTCTCCGCCGCCGGCGGGGTGAACGGCGGGTAGACGAACGGCGCCGGCGGGCTGCCGTCCCAGCTCCCGAGCACGCGCAGCAACGCCGCCCGCGCCTCGTCGACGGCGATGTCGCCGACCACCACCACGGCGGCGCTGGCGGGGCGGTAGTAGGCCGCGTAGAACTGCTGCACGTCGCCGCGGCTGATCGTCGGCACCGATTCGGTGCTGCCCTCGACCGGATGCCCGTACGGGGTGTCGCCGAACAGGCGGCGCTGGAAGGCCTTCTGCGCCACCGTGGTCGGATCGTCCTCCTGGCTGCGGAGCGTGGCCAGGGTGGCGTCGCGCTGGCGAGCGAGCTCGTCGTTGGCGAACGACGGGTGGAGCAGCACGTCGGCGAACAGATCGAGGCCGACGTCGAGGTCCTTGCGCAGCACCTGCAGCGACAGCACGGCGTAGTCCTGCTCGGCGTCGGCGTCCAGCGACGCGCCGATGAAGTCGATCTGGTCCTTGATCTGCTGGGCGCTGCGGCGGGCCGTGCCTTCGGTCACCAGGCTCGCGGTGAGGTGGGCGAGGCCGCCTCGACCGATCGGATCGCGCCGCGAGCCGGCGTCGAGCACGACGCGGATGAGCACCAGCGGCAGATTGCGCTGCTCGGACACCAGGAGGGTGGCGCCGTTGGCGAGCGTCTCCTGCGTCACCTGCGGGCCGAGCGCGGTGGCGGGGAGTGGGGCGCCGAGCGCCGCGACGCAGGCGACGATCGCCAGGACGCGGCGCCGCCTGGCGCGGCGGGTGTCCGAGTCGCGATCGGGGGCGGTCGGCGGCGCCATCAGTCGATGCCGGCCGGCGACGGCGGCGTGCCGCCGGCCGGCCCCTCGATCGGCGGGTTGGGGATGAGCACCGCGGTGGTGCGGTTGGTCGGGCTCAGGTACGTCTGGGCGACGCGGCGCACGTCCTCGGCCGTGACGGCGCGGACGCCGGGCAGGTAGTCGTCGATGCGCCGCCAGGTGCCGGAGAGCTCGTACTCGCCCAACAGCATGCCCTGGTAGAACAGCGAGTCCTGGGCGAAGACGAAGCTCGACTCGATGCCGTTCTTCGCCTTCTCGAGCTCGCGGGCGCTCGGCGCCTGGCGGCGGATGCGCTCGATCTCGCGCGTCAGCGCCGCCTCCGATTGCGCCGCGGTGCGCCCGGGCAGCGGCTGCGCGTAGACGGTGAAGAGGCCGGGATCGATCGCGGTGTAGTCGTAGCTGACGCCGACCGAGCGCGCGAGGCGGCTGCGGTAGACGAGCTCGTCGTGCAGGCGAGCGCTGTCGCCGCCGGCGAGGATGGCCGACAGCACCTCGAGCGCCGCCGCGTCGGGGCTCAGCAGGTTTGGCACGTGGTGGGCCATGGCGACGAACGGCAGTTGCGCCGGCCGCTCGAGCTCGACGCGGCGGGCACCGTGTTGCGCCGGCTCGATGGCGCGCACGTTCGGCGGCAGGGGACCGCGCTCGATGGGCGAGAAGGCCTCGCGGATCTTCGCCGTCAGGGCGGCGCTGTCGAAGTCGCCGACGGCGACGACGAAGGCGTTGTTCGGCATGTAGAACGTCCGGTGATACGCCAGCACGTCGGCGAGCGTCGCCTGCGCGATGTCGGACGACCAGCCGATGATCGGGAACTGGTACGGATGCGCGGCGTAGGCGGTCGAGGCGAGCTGTTCGAAGAGCTCGGCGACGGGATCGTTCTCGATGCGCAGTCGGCGTTCCTCCATGATCACGTCGCGCTCGGGTAGGAACTGCTCGTCGGTCACCTTGAGGTGCGCGAGGCGGTCGGCCTCGAGATCGATGACGACGCCGACCCGGTCGCTGGCCAGCATCGCGAAGTAGGTCGTGTTGTCCTGCGAGGTGAAGGCGTTGGTGCGGCCGCCGTTGCGCTGGATGATCTTGCTGTACTCCTCCGGCGCCACCGTCTCGGTGCCCTTGAAGGTGATGTGCTCGAGGATGTGAGAGAGGCCGGTGTAGCCGAGGCGTTCGTTGCGCGAGCCGACGCGGTAGTAGAGCTGGAAGACGACCACCGGCGCCTTGTGGTCCTCGAGCAGGATGAGCTTGAGGCCATTGTCGAGCGTCGTCTCGGTGACCCGCTCGCCGTAGGGGCGCGCCACGGCCTGCCCCGCCGCCAGCAGCGCGCCCACCATCGCGGCCGCAGCCAGCGCGCGCACCCCGCCTCGACGCATACGACCTTCCGCGTAACAGCGCCCCCGGAGGGGGTCAAGGTGACGGTCGCCGGCGCCGGAGTTCGCGGCGCGCGGCATCGCGCGCGCCGGCGGGCGCTCGCGCGGCGCCGTCAGGGAGCCGAGTCGTCCGGAGCCGAGTTGACCTGAAAGTCGCCGATCACGTAGGGTCGTCCGTCAGCACTGGCACGGAGCGGTGGCCGAGTGGTCTAAGGCGCACGCCTGCTAAGCGTGTGTACCCCAAAAGGGTACCGCGGGTTCAAATCCCGCCCGCTCCGCTCTCTCTCCTGCGCCGATCGCGTTGGGCGGTGCGCCGGCGCGGCGTGCAGAGCGCCGCGCCTCTGTGCTACCTGCGGCGCCCTGGAGGGTCGTCGATGACCGAATTCCGCCGTGGCGAGGTGCGGGCCAACGGGTTGCGCTTCGCGACGCTCGAGGCTGGCGACGGGCCGCTGGTGCTCTGTCTGCACGGGTTTCCCGATCATGCGCGATCGTTCCGGCATCAGCTCCCGGCGCTGGCGGCGGCGGGGTTCCGCGCCGTCGCGCCGTACATGCGCGGCTATGCGCCGAGCGACGTGCCCGCCGACGGTCCCTACCAGAGCGCGGCGCTGGCGGAGGACGCGGCGGCGATGATCGAGGCGTTGGGCCACCAGCGAGCGGCGGTGTTCGGGCACGACTGGGGCGCCGTCGCCGCCTACGGCGCGGCGATCCTGGCCCCGCAGCGCGTCGCGCGACTGGTGACCGCGGCGGTGCCGCACGGGCCGGCGCTGGGCACCGCCTTCCTCACCAGCTACGCGCAGCAGCGCCGTTCCTGGTACATGTTCTTCTTCCAGACGCCGCTCGCCGACATGGCGGTGGCGCACGACGACTTCGCCTTTCTCGAGCACCTGTGGAGCGATTGGTCGCCAGGCTGGGCGTGGCCGGCGGCCGAGATGGCGGCATTGAAGGACACCTTCCGCCAGCCCGGCGTGCTCGCGGCAGCGCTCGGCTACTACCGCCATACGTTCAACCCGCTGCTGCAACGCCCAGAGCTGGCCGAGGCGCAAGGGCGCACGCAATTGGAACCGGTGACCATGCCAACGCTCTACCTGCACGGCGCGCGCGACGGCTGCATCGGGGTCGAGCTCGCCGCCGGCATGGAGGCGCTCTTCCCCGCCGGTCTGGAGACGGTGATCGTGCCCGACGCCGGTCACTTCGTGCACCAGGAAGCGCCCGACCTGGTGAACGCGCGTCTGTTGGAGTTTCTCGCCCCCCTTCGCTAACCACGGAGCGCACGATCACACGCAACACGGAGGTGTCGTGTTCTGCGTGGTCGTTCGTGCTCCCTGGTGTCGTGCGGTGTGTCCCCTCGAGGAGATCGAATATGAGCGCTGAACGCGAAGCGGTGCTGGCCGGGTACGTCCGCACGCCCTTCGGCAAGGCGGACCCCCAGCGGGGGTGGTTTCGCCACGTCCGCTCGGACGACCTGGCAACCATCGTGCTGCAGGAGATCCTGCGCCGCACCGGCGTGCCGGCGGGCGAGGTGGACGGCGTCATCCTCGGCGCGGTCGAGATGATGGGCGAGCAGGCGCACCCGGGGACGGCGATTCCCTTCCTCGCGGGATTCCCGCCGCACGTCACCGGACTGAGCGTCGAGCGCGCCTGCACGACGGCGATGATGTCGGTGCACGTCGCGGCGATGAGCGTGCAGTGCGGCCTCGGCGCGGTCTACATCGCCGGCGGCCTCGACAGCATGACCCACTTCCGCATCCCGACCATCAAGGACGGGATGGACATGGACGCCATCATCAAGGAGGGCGGCCACATGCTGGCCACCATGAACCCGAATCCGAAGATGATGGCGCGCATCAACCCCATCGAGCTCAACGGCGGCCAGGGCGCCGAGCTCCTGTGCGACCGCTACGGCATCACCCGCCGCGACCTCGACGAGTGGGCGCTGCTCAGCCACCGGCGCGCCGTCGCGGCGCAGCAGAGCGGGCGATTCGCGGACGAGATCGTGCCAGTGGAGGGGATGACCGCGGAGGGCGAGGCGCGGATGATTGACCGCGACCAGGGGCCGCGCGCCGACACGACGCTGGAGAAGATCGCCGGCCTGATGCCGGTCTACCGCGCCGACGGCCGCATCACCGCCGCCGCCGCGTCGGGCCAGGCCGACGGCGCCGCGGTGTGCATGGTGATGTCGCGCGCCGAGGCGCAGCGGCGCGGCATCGCGCCGCTGGCGTCGATCCACACCATCGCCACCGGCGCCTGCGACCCGCGCGATCTGATCTACTCGGCGATTCCGGCGACCCACCGAGCGTTCGAGCGCTCCGGGCTGCACATGCGCGACATGGAGGTGGTGGAGATCAACGAGGCCTTCGCCTGTGCGCCGATCGCGCTGATGCGCGAATTCGCGATGGCGGCGGAGGATGCCGGGAAGATCAACGTCAATGGCGGCGCTTGCGCCCTCGGCCATCCGGTGGGCGCCTCTGGCGCCCGCCTGGTCGGCACGCTGGCGCTGGAGATGCGCCGCCGCCAGGCGCGCTACGGGCTCGCCACCATCTGCGGCGGCATGGGCCAGGGCGCGGCGACGATCCTGGAGCGAGCCTGAAGGCTCGCCCGGAGGGTCGCGCCGCGCGTTGTGCGGGGTGGGCGATCGGATTCGATCCGACCGCCCACCCCGCACAACGCAACAGCCTCACGCGGGCGGCAGGGCTGCCTTCGCCGCGGCCTCTTCCTTCTTCTGCTGCATGCGGCGGCGGCGTTCGCGCTTCTTCTCGGCCTCGCTGCGGGCGCGATCGCTGCGTTCGACGAGCTCGATGAGCGAGATCGGCGCCGCGTCGCCGTGGCGGTTGCCGAGCTTGGTGATGCGGGTATAGCCGCCCGGCCGGCTGGCAAAGCGGGGAGCGATCTCGTCGAACAGCTTCTTGACGATGTCGCGACCGCGCACGAAGGCCGCCGCCTGGCGGCGGGCATGCACGGTGTTGCGCTTGCCGAGCGTGATCATGCGATCCACCCACCGGCGCATTTCCTTCGCCTTGGCGTCGGTCGTCTGCAGGTGTTCGTGCTGGAGCAGCGACGTGACCAAGTTGCGCAGCAGGGCGCGACGGTGCGAGCTGCTGCGATTGAGCTTACGTCCGGCGTTCAGGTGTCGCATGACGGTCCTCGGGCTGACGGCGCGCGGCGGTCAGCGGCTCAGGCGCTTTCCTTCTCCCGCGCCAACCGCTTGTCGAGCTCGTCGCGGGCCGGGAAGTTCTCGATGTGCATGCCGAAGTCGAGTCCCATCTCGCGGAGGATCTCCTTGATCTCGTTGAGCGACTTGCGGCCGAAGTTCTTGGTCTTGAGCATCTCCGCCTCGGAGCGCTGCACCAGCTCGCCGATGTACTTGATGTCGGCGTTCTGCAGGCAGTTCGCGGAGCGCACCGAGAGCTCGAGCTCGGCGACCGGGCGGAACAGGTTCTCGTTGAGGCTCGGCGACGCCGCCTCCTCCTCGGCCTGCATCTCCGCCGTCTCCTCGAAGTTGATGAAGATGGAGAGCTGGTCCTGGAGGATGCGCGCGGCGTAGGCGACCGCGTCGTCGGGTCGGACGCTGCCGTCCGTCCACACCTCGACGGTGAGCTTGTCGTAATCCGTGCGCTGGCCGACGCGGGCGTTGGTGACGGTGTAGTTGACCTTGCGGATGGGCGAGAAAATGGCGTCGATGGGGATCGTGCCCACCGGCGCCTCCTCGTCCTTGTTGCGGTCCGCGGAGACGTAGCCGCGTCCCATCTTGATCGTCAGCTCGGCGCGCAGCGCGCCCTCCTTGGACAACGTGGCGATCGGAAGCTCGGGGTTCAGCACCTCGAGGTTGGGGCCGCCCTGGATGTCGCCGGCGCGGACCACGCCCTCGCCCTTCTTGTCGATCGTCGCCTTCGCCGTCAGGCCGTCGTGCAGCTTGAGGCGGACCTCCTTGAGGTTGAGAACGATGTCGGTCACGTCCTCGCGCACGCCCGGGAGGGTCGCGAACTCGTGCAGGACGCCGTCGACCTTGAGCCCGGAGATCGCCGCGCCCTGCAGCGACGACAGCAACACGCGCCGCAGCGCGTTGCCGATGGTCGTGCCGAAACCGCGCTCGAACGGCTCGCCGACGAACTTTCCGTAGGTGGCGCCGAGGCTCTTCTCATCCGATTCCAGGTGCTGCGGCTTGAGCAGATCGCGCCAGTTGCGTTGTGGCTGCATCAGTTGTCCTCCAGTCGGAGATCGACCCGCCTCACTTCGAGTACAGCTCGACGATGAGCTTCTCGTTGATCGGCATCGTCAGCTCGGCACGGGTCGGCAGCGCCTTCACCCGGGCGGTGAACCCTTCGCGGTTGACCTCGACCCACTCCGGCGCGCCGCGGTGCTCGGCCTGGGCCAGCGCCTCCTGCACGCGGGTGACGTTCTTGCTGCGCTCGCGGACGGTCACCACGTCGCCGGCCTTGAGCAGCGCCGACGGGATGTCGACCTTGCGGCCGTTCACCAGAAAGTGGCCGTGGCGCACCAACTGCCGCGCCTCCGGGCGCGACGTCGCGAAGCCCATGCGGTAGATCATGTTGTCGAACCGCCGCTCGAGGAGCTGCAGCAGGATCTCGCCGGTGATGCCGCGCGACCGCTCCGCGATCGCGAAGTAGCGGCGGAACTGTCCCTCGAGAATGCCGTACATGCGCTTCACCTTCTGCTTCTCGCGCAACTGCATGGCGTACTCGGAGAATTTCGGCCGCTTCTGTCCGTGCTGCCCCGGGGGGTAGTTGCGGCGCTCGATGGCGCACTTGTCGGTGTAGCAACGCTCGCCCTTGAGATAGAGCTTGAGCGCCTCGCGGCGGCACAGCCGGCAGACCGAATCGGTATAACGTGCCACGTCTCCTCCTTACGCGCCGATCAGACGCGCCGCCGCTTCGGGGCGCGGCAGCCGTTGTGCGGGATCGGCGTGACGTCGCGGATCACGGTGATGTGGAAGCCCGCGCTCTGCAGCGACCGTAGGGCGGATTCGCGGCCGGCGCCAGGCCCCTTGACGTGCACCTGGACATTGCGGACGCCGCTGTCCATCGCCTTCTTGGCGGCGGCGTCGGCGGCCAACTGGGCCGCGAACGGCGTGCCCTTGCGGGAGCCCTTGAAGCCGACCGCGCCAGCGCTCGACCAGGCGAGCACGTTGCCCACCTGATCGGTGATCGTCACCAGCGTGTTGTTGAACGTCGAGTGGATGTGCACCACGCCGTCGCTGACGATGCGCTTGACCTTCTTCTTCTTGACCGGAGTATTCTCGGTCCCCTGCGGCTTGGCCATGTCGTCCTCAGTTCCCGTGCGTCACTTGGCCGGCGCCTTCTTCTTGCCGGCGATGGCGCGGCGCGGCCCTTTGCGGGTGCGCGAATTGGTGTGGGTGCGTTGGCCGCGCACCGGCAGATTGCGGCGGTGGCGCAGGCCACGGTAGGTGCCGAGATCCATGTGGCGCTTGATGTTCATCGCCACGTCCCGGCGCAGATCTCCCTCGACCTTGTAGCTCTGGTCGATCACCTGGCGGATCTTGACGACTTCCTCGTCGTTCAGATCATCGCTCTTCTTGTTCGGATCGATGCCCGCCTTCTCGAGGATCTCGTTCGAGAGCGAGCGGCCGATGCCGAACAGATACGTCAATGCGATCTCGACCCGCTTGTTCCGGGGCAGGTCGACTCCTGCGATACGCGCCATGCTGCGACTCCTGACCGATTCAGCCCTGCCGCTGTTTGTGGCGCGGGTTCTTGCACAACACGCGCACCACGCCCTGGCGGCGGATGACGATGCAATCCTTGCAGATCTTCTTGACCGATGTCCTGACCTTCACGACTCACTCCCCGGCAATGCGCGCCGTCGCGCTCACGCCGCCAACTCCAGTCGCGCCAGGACCCGGTCGAGCACGGCGCCGGTGGCGCCCGTGCCATCGACCGCGCGCAGCAGGCCGCGCCCCTTGTAGAACGCGATCAGCGGCGCGGTGGCGCGATCGTAGACCTCGAGGCGGGCGCGAATCGTCTCTTCGCGGTCGTCCTCACGCTGGTACAGCTCGCCCCCGCAGCGGTCGCAGACGCCGTCGCGGCGCGGCGGATCGAACAGCACGTGCGACATGGCGCCGCACGCGCGACATGTCCGGCGGCCACTCAGCCGGCGCACCAGCTCCTCGCGCGGCACGTCGAGACTGACGACGTGGTCGAGCGGCAGGCCGCGGCCGGCGAGCATCCGCTCCAGCGCCTCGGCCTGGACGACGGTGCGCGGGAAACCGTCGAGCATGAAGCTCGGGTTGCTCCCCATCGTCGCCAGGCGATCGCGGATCATGTCGGTCACCAGTTGATCGGGCACCAACTCGCCGCGATCCATGGACGCCTTGGCCGCCACCCCGAGCGCGCTGCCCGAGGCCACGGCGGCGCGCAGGAGATCGCCGGTCGAGACGTGCACCATACCCGTTCGTTCCAACATCAGCTTTGCTTGCGTGCCCTTGCCGGCCCCTGGTGGGCCCAACAGTACGATCCGCATGTCCGTGTGCGCCCCCCGCCGACGCCGGTCGTGCGCAATCTCCTGGCCGCCACGCTATCGCCGCCCGCGCAGCCGGCCGCGCTTCATGAAGCCCTGGTAGCTGCGGGTCAACATGTGCGTCTCGATCTGCGCGACGGTGTCCAGGGCGACGCCGACCACGATCAGCAGCGCCGTGCCGCCGAAGTAGAACGGCACGTTCAACTGCGCGATGAGGATCGTCGGCAGGATGCAGACGGCGGCGATGTAGATGGCGCCCACCAGCGTGATGCGCGACAAGACGCGATCGATGTACTCGGCGGTGCGCTGCCCCGGGCGGATGCCGGGAATGAAGCCGCCGAACTTCTTCATGTTCTCGGCGACGTCGCTCGTGTTGAAGGTGACCGCCGTATAGAAATAGCAAAAGAAGATCACCAGCCCGACGAAGATGACGTCGTAGAGCACGCCACCGCGATTGAGCAGGTTGTTCATGCCCTTCGCCCACGGATGGTCGACGAACTGGGCGATCGTGGCCGGGAAGACCAGCAGCGACGAGGCGAAGATCGGCGGGATGACGCCGGCCGTGTTGAGCTTCAGCGGCAGATGCGAGCTCTGGCCGCCGTACATGCGGCGCCCCACCACCCGCTTCGCGTACTGCACCGGAATGCGTCGCTGCCCGCGCTCGACGAAGATGATGACGCCGACGATGCCGATCATGAACGCGGCAAGGCCGATGAGCAGGAAGATGCTGAGCTCGCCCTCGCGCACGAACTGCACGGTGGTCAACACCGCCGACGGCAGGTTGGCCACGATGCCGGCGAAGATCAGCATCGAGATGCCGTTGCCGATGCCGCGTTCGGAGATCTGCTCGCCGACCCACATCAGGAAGCAGGTGCCGGACGCGAGCGTGATGATGGTCATCACCCGGAAGCTCCAGCCGGGCTCGAAGACCACCGGGGCGCCGCCCGGCGCCTGCAGATTCTCGAGGCCGACGCTGATGAAGAACCCCTGAACGATCGCCAGCACGACGGTGCCGTAGCGGGTGTACTGGGTGATCTTCCGGCGCCCGGCTTCCCCCTCCTTCGAGAGGCGTTCGAGGTGCGGGATCACCACCGTCATCAACTGCAGGATGATCGAGGCGCTGATGTACGGCATGACGCCGAGGGCGGCGATCGAGAACTGCTCGAGCGCGCCGCCGGAGAACAGGTTCACCAGGCCGAGCACCGAGTTCTGGACCTGCTCGAAGAACTCCGCCAACGCCTTGCCGTCGATGCCCGGGGTCGGGATGGCGACGGCGATGCGATACACGGCGAGCATGCCGAAGGTGAACAGCAGCCGCCGGCGGAGCTCGGGAATGCGCCCCGCGTTCTGGAAACCCTCAAGCACCGGTGATCACCTCGGCGTTGCCGCCGGCGCTGCCGATCGCCGCCTTCGCCGACTCGCTGAAGGCGTGCGCCTTGACGGTCAACGCCTTCGACAGCGTGCCCTGCCCCAGCACCTTCACCTTCTGCTTGCGCCGGACCAGGCCGCGCGCGGCCAGCACCTCGGGATCGACGACCGCGCCGCTTTCGAAGGTGGCTTCGAGCTTTGCCAGGTTGACGATGGTGTAGGCCTCGCGGAACGGATTGTGGAAGCCGCGCTTCGGCAGCCGGCGCTGCAGCGGCATCTGGCCGCCCTCGAAGCTCGGATGGGTGTTGCCGCCCGAACGCGCCTTGCGGCCCTTGTGGCCCTTGCCCGACGTCTTGCCGAGGCCGGAGCCCGGCCCGCGGCCGAGGCGCTTGCGCGCCGAGCGAGCGCCCTTGGCGGGGCTGAGATTGCTCAGATCCATCGCCTCACGCCTCCACGCGCAGCAGGTGCGACACCTTGCGGATCATACCGAGCGTCGGCGCGTCGCCGCGCACGGTCACGCTCTTGCCCATCCGGGTGAGGCCGAGGCCGCGCAGCGTCTGGCGCTGCCGCGCTGTCTGGCCGATCGGGCTGCCAACCAGGGTCAGCTTGATGGTCTTCGCATCGGTCATCGTCGTCTCACGCCGTCAGCTCGGCCACGGACCGGCCGCGCCGCGCCGCGACCTCCTCGGGCATCTGCAACTCCTGCAGCGCGGCGATGGTCGCCTTCACCATGTTGTGGGGATTGTGCGAGCCCAGGCACTTGGTCAACACGTTGCGAACGCCAGCGAGCTCGACCACCGCGCGGACGCCGCCACCGGCGATCACGCCGGTGCCGTCGCTGGCCGGACGCAACAGCACGTGGCCGGCACCGTAGCGGCCATTCACGTCGAAGGGGATCGTCCCGTTGACCAGCGGCACGGTGACCAGCGACTTCTTCGCCGCCTCGATCGCCTTGCGGATCGCCTCCGGCACTTCCTTCGCCTTGCCGAGCCCGTAGCCGACGCGCCCGTTGGAGTCGCCGACCACCACCAGGGCGCCGAAGCTGAAGCGCCGACCGCCCTTCACCACCTTGGCGACGCGGTTGATGTGGACGACCTTCTCCTTGAACTCGACGCCCTGAATCTCGATGCGCTCGCGACCACGACCGACAGCCATACCACTCTCCTAGAACTGCAACCCGGCGGCGCGGGCGCCTTCGGCGACCTCTTTCACCCGGCCGTGGAAGAGGAATCCATTGCGATCGAAGACGACCTGATCGATGCGCTGCGCCTTGCACAGCTCGGCGATGCGCTCGCCGACCTTGCGCGCCGCCGCCTTGTTGCCGCTGCCCGCCTCGACCTCCAGGGTCGAGGCCGCCACCAGGGTCCGCCCCGTCTCGTCCGAGATCACCTGCGCATAGGTGTGCTTGTTGCTGCGGAACACGCACAGCCGCGGCCGCGCCTCGCTGCCGCGGACGCGCCGCCGCACGCGCGTTTGCCGGCGCTGGCGCGCGATCCGAGTCTTGTCCATCGCCATGATCCTATCTCCCGCCGGCGCCCGCCGCCTTGCCGGCCTTGCGCCGGATGCGCTCGTCGGCGTACTTCACGCCCTTGCCTTTGTACGGCTCCGGCGGCCGCAGCGCGCGGATCTGCGCGCTCACTTCGCCGAGGAGCTGCTTGTCGTTGCCTTCCAGGGTCACCACCACTTGGCGATCGACCTTCGCCTCGATGCCCGGCGGAAGCTGGTAGACGATGGGGTGCGAGTACCCGAGGCTGAACTGCACCGCCTTGCCCTTCACCTCGGCGCGGTAGCCGACGCCGACGATCTCCAGGGTCTGCTGGAAGCCCGTGCTGAGACCGATGGTACTGTTGGCAATCAGCTTCCGCGTCAGGCCGTGCAGGGCGCGCGTCTTGCGGTCGTCCGCCTCGCGAGTCACGGTCGCGGTGCCGTCGGCGATGGTGATGCCGATGCGCGGCGGCAGCGGATGCTGTGCCTTCCCCTTCGGGCCCTCCACCAGCACGGCGTTGCCTTCCTGCTTCACCGTCACCCCTTTCGGGATGGTGATGATCAATCTGCCAATGCGCGACATGACGGATTCACCAGACCGCGCAGATGATCTCGCCGCCGACGTTGCGGCGCACCGCTTCGCGGTCCACCAGGACGCCAACCGGCGTCGACACGATGTTGATGCCCATGCCGCCGCGCAGCCGCGGCATCGCCTTGGCGCCGACGTAGACGCGGGCGCTGGGGCGGCTGACGCGGCGCACGCCACGGATGGCGGGCCGCTGGGCGGCGTCGTAGCGCAACCACACGCGTAGGTCCTTCTTCTTCGGCCCGACCTCGACGGTGCTCACCTCGCGCAAGAAGCCCTCGTCCACCATCACCTTGGCGACGCGCTCCTTGATCCCCGACCACGGACAGTCGACGTACTCCTTGCGGGCGTGCGCGCCGTTGCGCACCCGGGTCAGCAGATCGGCGATCGGATCGGTCATCGACATGACGGCGCCCTCACCAACTCGCCTTGGTCAGGCCCGGGATCTGGCCCCTGCGGGCGAGATCGCGCAAGCACAACCGGCAGAGGTTGAAACGACGGAAGAAGGCGCGGGGCCGGCCGCACTGCGGGCAGCGGTTGTAGCCGCGCACCTTGAACTTGGGCGGCCGCTGGGCCTTGATCCGCAAACAGGTCTTCGCCACGGGTCCTCCTACTGGCGGAAGGGCATGCCGAGCGCCTGCAGCAGCGCCTTGCCCTCGGCATCGGTCTTCGCGGTGGTGACGATCGAGACCGTCAGGCCGCGGACCTTGTCGATCTTGTCGATGTCGATCTCGGGGAAAATGATCTGCTCGCGGACGCCCAGCGAGTAATTGCCGCGGCCGTCGAAGGCGCGGTCGGACACGCCGCGGAAGTCGCGCACGCGCGGCAGGGCCAGGTTCATCAAGCGGTCGAGGAACTCGTACATGCGGGTGCCGCGCAGGGTCACCATGCAGCCGATCGCCATGTTCTCGCGCAGCTTGAAGTTGGCGATGGCCTTGCGCGATTTGGTGACGACCGGCTTCTGGCCGGTGATCGCGGTCAGCTCGGCGACCGCCGAGTCCATCACCTTGGCGTTCTGGATCGCCTCGCCGAGGCCCATATTGAGCACGACCTTCTCGAGCCGTGGCACCTGGTTCACGTTGCGGTACGCCTGCTCCTTCATGAGCCGGGGGACCACGTCCTTGCGGTACTTCTCGTGCAAACGCGCCATGACCATCACCGATCGAGCTGTTCGCCGCAGCGCCGGCAGACCCGCACACTGCGGTTGTCGTCGAGCACCCGCTTCCCCATCCGCACCGGCGCATTGCACTTGTCGCACATGATCATGAGGTTCGAGATGTGGAGGGGAGCTTCCTTCTCGACGATCCCGGACGCGCTCTGCGGGCCACGCGCCTTCTGATGGCGCTTGACCATGTTGAGCTGTTCGATCAGCGCGCGGTCCTTGCCCGCGATGACGCGCAGGACCTTGCCGGTCTTGCCCCGCTCGCGGCCCGCGATGACCATCACCGTGTCGTTTTTCTTGATGCGCGCGCGCATGGGTCCCTCACAGCACCTCGGGCGCCAGCGACAGGATCTTCATGAAGGCCTTGGCGCGCAGCTCGCGCGCCACCGGTCCGAAGATACGCGTGCCGACCGGCTCGCGCTGGTTGTCGATGAGCACCGCCGAGTTGCTGTCGAACTTGATGTAGGAGCCGTCGGGTCGCCCCACCTCCTTGGCGGTGCGGACGATCACGGCCTTCATGACGTCGCCCTTCTTCACCTTGGAATTGGGGTTCGCTTCCTTGACCGACACCACGATGACGTCGCCGAGCGAGGCGTACTTCCGCTTCGAGCCGCCGAGCACCTTGATGCACAGCACGCGGCGGGCGCCCGAATTGTCGGCGACGTCGAGTACGGTTTCCGTCTGAATCATGACTGGTCCCTCGCGGCCCGTGGGCCGCGCCCTCCCTCTCGCCTCAGCTCGCCTTCTCGACGATCTGCCGCACCCGCCAGCGCTTGTCCTTGCTGAGCGGACGGCTCTCGGTGATCACGACGCGATCGCCGATGCCGCAGCGGTTCTGCTCGTCGTGGGCCTTATACTTGGCCCGACGCTTCACGTACTTCTTGTACTGCGGGTGCTTCACCAGGCGCTGGACGACGACCACCACGGTCTTGTCCATCTTGTTGCTGACGACGATGCCCTCACGGGTCTTGGCTCTTCCGCGCTGCTCCATTGGCTCACTTCCCCTGCGCGGCGCGCGCGCGCTCGTGCTGGATGGTCAGGACGCGCGCCAGGTCGCGCCGCGCCTGGCGCAGCGCCGCCGGGCTCTCGAGCTGGTTGGTGCCACGGCGCAGCCGGAAGCGGAACTGGCTCTCGCGCAGTTCGTGCTCGCGCTGCGCCAGCTCCTGGTCGCTCAGATCGCGTAGTTCCTTAGCTCGCATGGCCGGCCCCCGGTCGCTGCAGGAACTGGGTGGCGATCGACAGCTTGTGCGCCGCCAGACGCATCGCCTCGCGCGCCACCGATTCGGTCACGCCCTCCATCTCGAAAATGATGCGGCCGGGCTGGATCACGGCGACCCACATCTCCGGGTTGCCCTTGCCCTTGCCCATGCGCGTCTCCGCCGGCTTCTTGCTCAGCGGCTTATCCGGGAAGACGCGGATCCAGACGCGCCCGCCGCGCTTGATGTGGCGGGTCAGCGCGATACGCGCCGCCTCGAGTTGGCGCGCCGTCATCCAGCCGCGATCGACGGCCTGGAGGCCGAAGTCGCCGAAGGCGAGGGTCGCGCCGCGGTGCGCGGTGCCCCGCCGGCGGCCCTTCTGGCACTTGCGATGTTTGACTTTCTTCGGTGCGAGCATGACGCGGTCCCGGTCCGGCGCTCAGACGCCGAGCGCCGTCTTGGTCTGGTCCTCTTCGTGACGGGTGAGAATCTCGCCGCGGAAGATCCACACCTTGACGCCGATGACGCCGTAGGTGGTTTTCGCTTCCGCCAGCCCGTAGCTGATGTCGGCGCGCAGCGTGTGCAGGGGCACGCGCCCCTCGCGGTACCACTCCGAGCGCGCGATCTCGGCGCCGCCGATGCGGCCGCTGCAGTGCACCTTGATGCCCTGGGCACCCATGCGCATGCCGCGACTGACCGCTTCCTTCATGGCGCGGCGGAAGGCGACGCGACGCTCGAGCTGCAGCGCGACGTTCTCGGCGACCAACTGGGCGTCGAGGTCGGGGCGGCGCACCTCGTGGATGTTGATGAACGTTTCCTTCCTGGTGAGGCGCGCCAGCTCCGCTTTGAGCTTCTCGATCTCGGCGCCCTTCTTGCCGATCACGATGCCCGGGCGGGCGGTGTAGATGTTGATCTTCGCCTTGTTGGCGGCACGCTCGATCTCCACCTTGGAGATGCCCGCGTGGTAGAGGCGCTCCTTCAGGAACTTGCGCAGCTTGAGGTCCTCGTGGAGCAGATCGCGGTATTCGCGGCGCGCATACCACTTGGAATCGCTGCTCTCGATGACGCCGAGGCGGAAGCCCCGCGGATGGACTTTCTGACCCATGCTCGCTCCTAACGCGCCGTACGCTCGTCCACGACCACCGTCAGGTGCGCGGTACGCTTGCGCAACCCGGTGGCGCGCCCATGGGCGCGGGGCAGGAATCGCTTCGCGGTCGGCCCCTCGTCGACCATGATCCGCTTCACGTAGAGTTGGTCGACGTCGACCCGCTGCGTATTCTCGGCGTTGGCGATCGCCGATTTGAGCGCCTTCACCAGCATCGGCGCGGCCTTCTTGCGCAGGTGCTGGAGCACGCCGATGGCGTCGCCGACGCGCTTGCCGCGCACCAGATCGGCGACCAGCCGCACCTTGCGCGGCGCGATGTGCAGATGGCGATGGATGACGCGCGCTTCCATGGCCCCCCCTACTTGCCCTTCACGTCCGCTTTGCGGTCGCCGGAATGGCCGTGGAAGGTGCGCGTCGGCGAGAATTCTCCCAGCTTGTGCCCGACCATGTTCTCGCTGACGTACACCGGGATGAACTTGCGCCCGTTGTGCACCGCGAAGGTGTGCCCCACCATCTCCGGCGTGATCGTCGACCGGCGCGACCAGGTGCGCACGATGCGCTTGTCGCCCGACGCGTTCAGCGCCTCGACCTTCTTCACCAGATGGCCGTCGATGAACGGCCCCTTTTTGACTGAGCGTGCCACGAGGATTCCTCTCAGCCGCGCCGCTTGACGATGTAGCGGTCGGTGCGCGGGTTGTGGCGGGTGCGGTAGCCCTTGGCCGGCTGGCCCCACGGCGAGGTCGGGTGGTTGCCCTTCGACTTCCCCTCGCCGCCGCCGTGCGGATGGTCGACCGGGTTCATCGCCACGCCGCGGACCTTCGAGCGACGGCCCAGCCAGCGGCGCCGGCCGGCCTTGCCGATCGAGATGTTGGACTGATCGACATTACCGACCTGGCCGATGGTCGCGCGACAGACCGCCTGCACCAGGCGCAGCTCGCCCGACGGCAGCTTGAGCAGCGCCATGGTGCCTTCCTTGGCCATCAACTGGATCGCCGATCCGGCGCCGCGCCCGAGCTGGCCACCGCGACCGGGACGGAGCTCGACGTTGTGCACCGTGGTGCCCAGCGGGATGTTGCTGAGCGGCAGCGCGTTGCCCGGCTTGATGTCGGCGCCGGGACCGGCGACCACCGTCGCGCCCACCGCGAGTCCGACCGGCGCCAGGATGTAGCGCTTCTCGCCGTCGGCGTAGTGGAGCAGCGCCAGCCGCGCCGAGCGGTTCGGATCGTACTCGATCGCGGCGACCTTGGCCGGCACGCCGTCCTTGTTGCGGACGAAGTCGATCACCCGGTAGCGGCGCTTGTGGCCACCGCCGCGGTGACGCATCGTCATGCGGCCGAGGGCATTGCGTCCACCCGATCGCCTCTGCGGCTCGAGCAGCGAACGCTCCGGGGTCGTCTTCGTGATCTCGGTGAAATCGGCCACCGACATGCCGCGGCGGCCGGCCGAAGTCGGCTTGTACTGACGAGTGGGCATGGCGTTCCTACGGGTTCTCGAAGAAGTCGATGCGCTGGCCCTCGGCCAGCGTCACGTAGGCCTTCTTCCAATCCGGTCGCTTGCCGACGTGACGGCCGACGCGGCGCGTCTTGCCGAGCAGATTCAGTGTCCGGACCTTCTCGACCTTCACTTTGAAGAGCGTCTCGACGGCGCGACGGATCTGCTCCTTGTTGGCGTCGCGGCGGACGCGGAAGACGACCTGGTTGCCGAGCTCGCCGATCATCGTGCCCTTCTCGGTGATCAGCGGCGAGGTGACGACGTCGAACACGGAGCTCACGGTGCGATCCTCCCGCGCAACGCCTCCACCGCCGCCTGCGTCACCACCAGGTGCGGGTAGCGGAGGATGTCGTACACGTTGGCCCCCTCGGCCCGCAGCACCTTCACCATTGGCAGGTTGCGGGCCGCACGCTCGAGCAGGGGATTGGCGGCTTCGGTGATGATCAGCGCCTTGTCGAGGCCGAGCGCGCCGAGCACCGCGAGCACCGACTTGGTCTTGCCGTCGGGAATGTCGATCTTGTCGACCACGGTCAACGCATTCTCCCGCAGGCGCATCGCCAGCGCGGAGCGCAACGCGCTGCGGCGCGCGCTCGCCGGCAGACGGTACGAATAGTCGCGCGGCTGCGGGCCGAAGATGATGGCGCCGCCGGTCCAGATCGGCGAGCGCGTGCTGCCGGCCCGGGCACGACCGGTGCCCTTCTGGCGCCACGGCTTCTTGCCGCCGCCGCTCACCTCGCCGCGGGTCTTTGTGGCGTGCGTGCCGGCGCGTCGATTGGCGCGCTGCATGTTCACCACCTCGTACAGCAGGTGCTTGCGCACCGGCCCGTCGAAGGTGCCGGCGGGCAGCGTGATGTCGCCGGCCGGCTGCTTGGTCTGGGTGACGACCGGAACTGTGGTGAGCTCAGCCATGCTTCTTCTTCGCCTTCACCGCCGGGCGCAGCAGCACGATGCCGTTGCGCGCGCCGGGCACCGCGCCGCGCACCAGCACCAGGTTCTCCTCGGGCCGCACCGCGACGATCTCGATGTTCTGCGTCGTGACCCGATCGGTACCATAGTGGCCCGCCATGCGCTTGTTCTTGAACACGCGACCCGGGAACGAGCGATTGCCGATGGAGCCGCCGTGGCGGAAGTACTCGTGCGTGCCGTGACTGGCGGGGAAGCCGCCGAAGCCGTGCCGTTTGACGACGCCGGTGTAGCCGCGCCCCTTGGTGATTCCGGTGACGTCGACCTTGTCGCCCTGCTTGAACAGCGCCGCAACGGTGATCTCGTCGCCCGCCGCCATCGCTGGCGCGCCCTCCTCGAGGCGGAATTCGCGCAGCACCTGGAAGACGCCCTTGCCGGCCTTCACGCAGTGCTCGCGGGTCGCCTTGGTGGCGCGTTGCGGCTTCTTGTTGCCGAAGCCGACCTGCACGGCGGCATAGCCGTCCGTGACCGCGGACTTCGCCTGCACGACGGTGCACGGGCCGGCCTGGATCACCGTCACCCCCACCAGCTCGCCGGCTGCGGTGTACACCTGGGTCATGCCCAGCTTCTTGCCGATCAATCCGAGCGCCATGGCGTCTCTCGTGTCCTCAGTGTCTCAGCCGCCCCGCGCTACTGCAGCTTGATCTCGACGTCGACGCCGGCGGCCAGATCGAGCTTGCCGAGGGCGTCGATGGTCTGCTGCGTCGGATCGAGAATGTCGAGCAGGCGCTTGTGGGTGCGGATCTCGAACTGCTCGCGCGACTTCTTGTCGACGTGCGGCGACCGGTTGACGGTGAAGCGCTCGATGCGGGTCGGGAGCGGGATCGGGCCGGCGACGCGGCCGCCGGTGCGGCGCACGGTCTCGACGATCTCCCGCACCGACTGGTCGAGGAGCCGGTGGTCGTACGCCTTCAGGCGGATGCGGATCTTGTCGTTCATCGGCAGTCAGCGATCCCGTCAGGCGATGATCTTGGAGACGACGCCGGCGCCGACGGTGCGGCCGCCCTCGCGGATGGCGAAGCGCAGCCCCTCCTCCATCGCGATCGGCATGATCAGCTCCACCGCCAGCTTCACGTTGTCCCCCGGCATCACCATCTCGGTGCCCTCGGGCAACTGCGCCACCCCGGTCACGTCGGTGGTCCGGAAGTAGAACTGCGGCCGGTACCCCTTGAAGAACGGCGTGTGCCGCCCGCCCTCCTCCTTGGTCAGAATGTACACCTCCGCCTCGAACTGCGTGTGCGGCGTGATCGACCCCGGCTTCGCCAGCACCTGCCCGCGCTCGATCTCCTCGCGCTTGGTCCCCCGCAGCAGGCAGCCGATGTTGTCCCCCGCCTGCCCCTCGTCGAGCAGCTTGCGGAACATCTCCACGCCCGTCACCACCGTCTTGGTCGTCGCCTTGATGCCGACGATCTCGATCTCCTCGCCCACCTTCACCCGCCCCCGCTCCACCCGCCCGGTCGCCACCGTGCCCCGGCCGCTGATCGAGAACACGTCCTCCACCGGCATCAGAAACGGCTTGTCCACGTCCCGCGTCGGCTGCGGAATGTACCGGTCCACCTCCTCCATCAGCTTCAGCACCGCCGGCGCCCCCACCTCGCTCTTGTCGCCCTCGAGCGCCTTCAGCGCGCTGCCGCGGATGATCGGAATGTCATCGCCCGGAAACTCGTACTTCGACAGCAGCTCGCGCACCTCCAGCTCCACCAGGTCCAGCAGCTCGGCGTCGTCGACCATGTCCACCTTGTTCATGAACACCACGATCGCCGGCACCCCCACCTGGCGCGCCAGCAGGATGTGCTCGCGCGTCTGCGGCATCGGCCCGTCCGAGGCCGCCACCACCAGAATCGCGCCGTCCATCTGCGCCGCCCCGGTGATCATGTTCTTGATGTAGTCGGCGTGCCCCGGGCAATCCACGTGCGCGTAGTGCCGATTCTTCGTCTCGTACTCCACGTGCGCCGTGTTGATCGTGATCCCGCGCGCCTTCTCCTCCGGCGCCTTGTCGATCTGGTCGAACGCCACGAACTGCGCCGTCCCCGCCTCCGCCAGCACCTTGGTGATCGCCGCCGTCAGCGTCGTCTTCCCGTGGTCGATGTGCCCGATCGTCCCAATGTTGCAGTGCGGCTTCGTCCGCTCGAACTTCGCCTTCGCCATCGCGATTCCTCCCGCGTCCCCGGATGCTTACGCCGCCGCGCCCTTTGCCAGGATCTCCTCGGAGACCATCTGCGGCACTGGCTCATAGTGTGAGAACTGCATGGTGTAATTGGCGCGCCCCTGCGTCATCGAGCGCAGGTCCGTGGCGTATCCGAACATTTCCTTGAGCGGCACCTTGGCGGTCACCACCTTGGCGCCAGCCCGATCCTCCATGCCCTCGATCCGGCCGCGCCGGCTCGACAGGTTGCCCATCACATCGCCCATGAACTCCTCGGGCACGACGACCTCGACCGCCATCACGGGCTCGAGGAGCACCGGTGACGCCTTCTTCGCGCCGTCCTTCAGCGCCATGGAGCCGGCGATCTTGAACGCCATCTCCGACGAGTCGACCTCGTGGTACGAGCCGAACGTCAGGGCGACCTTCACATCGACCATCGGATAGCCGGCGAGCACCCCGCCCTCGAGCGCTTCCTTGGCACCCTTCTCGACCGCCGGGATGTACTCGCGCGGCACGACGCCGCCCTTGGTCTCGTCCGCGAACTGGAAGCCACTGCCCGGCGGCAGCGGCTCGATGCGCAGCACCACGTGGCCGTACTGGCCGCGGCCGCCGGTCTGGCGGACGAATTTCGTCTCCTGCTCCACCGATTTGCGGATCGTCTCTTTGTACGCGACCTGCGGCCGGCCGACGTTGGCGTCGACCTTGAACTCGCGCAGCAGGCGGTCGACGATGATCTCGAGGTGCAACTCACCCATCCCCTTGATGATGGTCTGGCCGGTCTCGGTGTCGGTCTCGACGCGGAACGACGGGTCCTCGGTCGCCAGCTTCTGCAGTGAGGTCCCCAGGCGCTCCTGATCCTGCTTGGTCTTCGGCTCGATGGCGATCGAGATCACCGGCTCCGGGAACTCGATCGACTCCAGGACGATCGGATGGTCGACGTCGCTGATCGTGTCGCCGGTGGTGGAATCGCGCAGGCCGACCGCCGCGGCAATGTCACCGGCGTAGACCTCCTTGATTTCCTCCCGCTTGTTGGCGTGCATCTTGAGGAGCCGGCCGATGCGCTCGCGCTTGCCTTTGGCGGGGTTCAGCACGTGCTCGCCCGACTCGATGCGGCCCGAGTAGACGCGGAAGAAAGTCAAGGTGCCGACGTATGGGTCGGTCATGATCTTGAACGCGAGCGCAGCGAACGGCGCCTTGTCCTCGGCCTTGCGCTCCTCTTCCTTCTGCGTGTCGGGATTGACGCCGATGACCGGCGGCTTGTCGAGCGGCGACGGCAGATAGTCGACGACGGCGTCGAGCAGCGCCTGCACGCCCTTGTTCTTGAACGCCGAGCCGCACAACACCGGCACCAGCTTCAGTTGCAGGGTCGCAGCGCGGACGGCATGGCGGATCTCGGCCTCGTCGATCGCCTCGCCGTTCAGGTACTTCTCGAGCAGGTGCTCGTCGACATCGGCCACCGCCTCGAGCAGCTTCTCGCGCGCGGCGTCGACGGCATCCTTCATGTCGGCCGGTATCTCGTCCTCGCGCCAGCGCGCGCCCAGGCTCTCATCGTCCCACACCAGCGCCTTCATCGTCACCAGGTCGATGATGCCGCGGAAGTGCTCCTCCGCGCCGATCGGCAACTGGATGGGAACCGGGTTCGCCTTCAGTCGGTCGCGCATCATGCCGACCCCGCGGTCGAAGTCGGCGCCGACGCGGTCCATCTTGTTGATGAACGCGATGCGCGGGACCATGTATTTGTCGGCCTGGCGCCACACCGTTTCCGACTGCGGCTCGACGCCGCCCACCGAGCAGAACACCGCCACCGCGCCATCGAGCACGCGCAGCGAGCGCTCGACCTCGATGGTGAAGTCCACGTGCCCCGGCGTGTCGATGATGTTGATGCGGTGATCGCGCCAGCTACAGGTCGTCGCGGCGGACGTGATCGTGATGCCTCGTTCCTGCTCCTGCACCATCCAGTCCATCGTCGCGGTGCCTTCGTGCACCTCGCCGATCTTGTAGTTGATGCCGGTGTAGAAAAGTATGCGCTCGGTCGTCGTCGTCTTCCCGGCATCGATGTGGGCCATGATGCCGATGTTGCGCGTGCGCTCGAGCGAAACCTGCCGTGCCATAAATGATGAAAACGCGAGCGGCGCATTCGCCGCTCGCGTTTCCTCTCCTTCCTGATTCGATCCTTACCAGCGGTAGTGGGCGAACGCCTTGTTGGCGTCCGCCATGCGGTGCGTATCTTCCTTCTTCTTGATCGCGGCGCCGCGACTGTTGGCGGCGTCGATGATCTCGCCGGCCAGCCGGTCGGCCATCGACTTTTCGCTGCGCCCACGCGCGAACGACACCAGCCAGCGCATCCCCAGCGACATGCGGCGCACCGGCCGCACTTCGACCGGAACCTGATACGTCGCGCCGCCGACCCGCCGGGAGCGTACCTCGACGGACGGCTTCACGTTATCCAGGGAGCGCCGGAAGATCACCAGCGGATCCTCCTTGGTGCGCTGCGCCACGATATCGAGCGCCCCGTAGAAGATCCGCTCGGCGGTGCTCTTCTTGCCGCCGAACATCATGGCGTTGACGAACTTCGTCACCAAGCGGTCGTGGAACTTGGGATCCGGGAGCACGTCCCGGCGACGGACTTCACCTTTGCGCGGCATGCCGATCTCGCCTCACTTCGGCCGCTTGGCGCCGTACTTCGAGCGCCCCTGCTTGCGGTCCTGCACGCCGATCGAATCGAGCGTGCCGCGCACGATGTGGTAGCGCACACCAGGAAGATCCTTGACGCGACCGCCGCGGATCAGCACCACCGAGTGCTCCTGCAGATTGTGACCGATGCCCGGGATGTAGGTCGTGACCTCGATCCCATTGGTCAGCCGCACGCGCGCGACCTTGCGCAGCGCCGAGTTCGGCTTCTTGGGCGTCTGGGTGTAGACGCGCGTGCACACGCCGCGCTTCTGCGGCGACGCCTGCAGCGCCGGGGCTGCGGTCTTGCGCCGCTGCTTGACGCGGCCGTGCTTCACGAGCTGATTGGTCGTCGGCATGGGCAATCTCTCAAAAGTGCAAAGGAAACGGCAGTATGTACTGGACCTGGGTGAGGGTGTCAACCCACCCTCACCCCTCGATCGAGCCCACCACCGGCGCGGGCTCCTCCTCCACGACCTCGGCGCCGTGCACCCGCAGCTCCATGTCGCGGTACTGCGGCACGCCGGTGCCGGCCGGGATCAGCCGGCCCATGATGACGTTCTCCTTGAGGCCAACCAGGTGGTCGACCTTGCCGTGGATGGACGCCTCGGTGAGGACCTTGGTGGTTTCCTGGAACGATGCCGCCGAGATGAAGCTCTCGGTCGACAAGCTGGCCTTGGTAATGCCGAGCAGCAGCGGCTCGGCGATCGCCGGCTCCCCCTTCTCGTCGAGCACGCGGCCGTTCTCCTGTTCGAAACGCCACTTCTCGATCTGGTCGCCGACCAGGAATTCGGTGTCGCCGACCTCCTTGATGCGGACGCGGCGGAGCATCTGTCGCACGATCACCTCGATGTGCTTGTCGTTGATGCGAACGCCCTGCAGACGGTAGATCTCCTGCACCTCGTCCACCAGGTACTTGGCCAGCGCCTTCTCGCCCTGGATGGTGAGAATGTCATGTGGGTTGGGCGAGCCGTCCATCAAGGCCTCGCCGGCGCGGACCGAGTCGCCCTCGTGGACGCTGATGTGCTTGCCCTTCGGGATCAGGTACTCGCGCGGCTCGCCGACCTCGGGGGTCACGACGACCTTGCGTTTGCCCTTGGTATCCTTGCCGAAGGAGACGGTGCCGTCGATCTCGCTGATGATCGCGAATTCCTTCGGCTTGCGCGCTTCGAAGAGCTCGGCGACGCGGGGCAGACCGCCGGTGATGTCCTTGGTCTTGGTGGTCTCGCGCGGGATCTTGGCGATGACATCGCCGGCGGTCAGCTCCTGCCCCTCGGCGACCGCGATGTGGGCACCGACGGGGATGAAGTAGCGGGCCACGTTGTCGGAGCTCGGCAGCTTGGCGGTCTTGCCGTCCTTGTCCTTCACCGAGATGCGCGGTCGCTTGTCGAGGTCTTTGCAATCGATGATGACGCGGGTCGACAGGCCGGTACGCTCGTCGACACGCTCCTCCATGGTGACGCCCTCGAGAATGTCGCCGAACTTCACCGTGCCCGGTACTTCCGTGAGCATCGGCACCGTGTAGGGGTCCCACTCGGCGATTAGCTGCCCGGCCTTCACGGGCTCGCGATCACGCACTTTGAGCTTGGCGCCATACACGATCGAATAGCGCTCGCGCTCGCGCTCGCGGCCCGGCTCGGGGATCTCGATGATGGCCAGCTCGCCATTGCGGTTCATCACCACCTGGTCGCCGTGCTTGTCGGTGACGGTGCTGAGGTTGATGAACTTCAGGATCCCGTCATTGCGGGGCTCGAGCGTGGTCTGCTCGGCGCGCCGGCTCGCAGTGCCGCCGATGTGGAACGTGCGCATCGTCAGCTGCGTTCCCGGCTCGCCGATCGACTGCGCCGCGATGACGCCGATGGCCTCGCCCAGATTCACCTTATGGCCACGCGCCAGGTCGCGACCGTAGCAGCTGATGCACACGCCCTGTCGGGACTGGCACGTGAGCACCGAGCGGATCTTCACCCGCTCGAGGCCCGCGTCCTCGATGATGCGCACCTTGTCCTCGTTGATCTCTTCGTTGGCCTTGACGATCAGCTCGTTGTTGAACGGATCGCGGATGTCATCGAGCGCGACGCGACCCAGGACGCGATCGCCCAGGCCTTCGATGATCTCGCCGCCTTCGACCAGCGGGCTCATCTCGATGCCGTCGAGCGTACCGCAGTCCTCCTCGGTGATGATCGAGTCCTGCGCGACGTCGACGAGACGGCGGGTCAGGTAGCCGGAATTGGCGGTCTTGAGCGCCGTGTCGGCGAGACCCTTGCGGGCGCCGTGCGTGGAGATGAAGTACTGGAGCACGGTGAGGCCTTCGCGGAAGTTGGCGGTGATCGGCGTCTCGATGATCTCGCCAGACGGCTTGGCCATGAGGCCGCGCATGCCAGCGAGCTGACGGATCTGCTGTGCGCTGCCGCGTGCACCGGAGTCCGCCATCATGAAGATCGGATTGAAGCTCGAGACGGTGTACTTCTTGCCCTCCTCGCTCTGGACGGTGTCCGTCGCGAGCTCGCGCAGCATCTCGTCGGCGATGCGGTCGGTGACCTCGGCCCAGATGTCGACGACCTTGTTGTAGCGTTCGCCGTCGGTGATCAGGCCCTTGTTGTACTGGTCCTCGATCTCCCGCACCGCGGTGCGCGCTTCGTCGAGCATCTTGGGCTTCTTCGAAGTGATCACCATGTCCTTGATGGCGATCGAGATACCCGCCTTGGTGGCGAACTCGAAGCCGAGGTCCTTCAGCTTGTCGGCGAAGATGACCGTCGCCTTGTTGCCCGAGAGCCGGTAGGCCAGGTCGACCAGGTTCCCGAGCTCCTTCTTCTTCATCACCTTGTTGACTTCGCTGAACGGGATCTCGGCCGGAACGATCTCGTAGAGCAGGACGCGACCAACGGTGCTCTCGACCATCGCGCCGTCCATCCGGACGCTGATCGGGGTGTGCAGGCCGATCGACCCGTGGTCGTAGGCGATGCGCACCTCCTCGGTGTTGGCGAAGCGGCGGCCGGCGCCGGTGGCCTCCGGACGCTCACGGGTCATGAAGTAGAGGCCGAGCACGATGTCCTGCGTCGGCACGATGATCGGCTTGCCGTTCGCGGGTGACAGGATGTTGTTGGTCGACATCATCAGGCCGCGCGCCTCGACCTGCGCCTCGACCGACAGCGGCACGTGCACCGCCATCTGGTCGCCGTCGAAGTCGGCGTTGTACGCGGCGCAGACCAACGGGTGGAGTTGGATGGCCTTGCCCTCGATGAGCGTCGGCTCGAAGGCCTGGATGCCGAGGCGGTGCAGGGTCGGCGCGCGATTGAGCAGCACCGGGTGCTCGCGGATCACCTCGTCGAGGATGTCCCACACCTCGGGACGCTCCTTCTCCACCATCTTCTTGGCGCTCTTGATGGTGGTGACGAAGCCACGCTCCTCGAGTTTGTTGTAGATGAACGGCTTGAACAGCTCGAGCGCCATCTTCTTCGGCAGGCCGCACTGGTGCAGGCGGAGCTCCGGACCGACGACGATCACCGAGCGACCGGAGTAGTCGACGCGTTTGCCGAGCAGGTTCTGGCGGAAGCGGCCGCTCTTGCCCTTGAGCATGTCGGACAGCGACTTGAGCGGGCGCTTGTTGGGGCCGGTGATGGCGCGGCCGCGGCGACCGTTGTCGCACAGCGCGTCGACGGCCTCCTGCAGCATGCGCTTCTCGTTGCGGATGATGATGTCCGGCGCGTTCAGCTCGGTCAGCCGCTTGAGGCGGTTGTTGCGGTTGATGACGCGGCGATAGAGATCGTTCAGGTCCGACGTCGCGAATCGGCCGCCGTCGAGCGGGACGAGCGGACGCAGATCGGGCGGAATGACCGGGATGCACTCGAGGATCATCCACTCCGGCCGGTTACCGGAGTTGCGGAACGCGGTGACGACCTTGAGACGGCGCGACACCTTCTTGCGCTTCGCCTCGCTGGTCGCCTGCTTCATCTCGACCCGCAGATCCTGCGACAGCTTCTCGATGTCGAGGTCCATGAGCAAGCGGCGGATCGCCTCGGCGCCCATCTCGGCCGCGAACGCGTCGCCGAACTCCTCGCGCGCCTTGCGGTAGTTCGCTTCACTCAGCAGTTGCTTGTATTCGAGCGTCGTCTTGCCGGCGTCGGTGACGATGTACGACTCGAAGTAGAGGACCTTCTCCAGCTCCTTCAGCGTGGTGTCGAGCAGGGTACCGATCCAGCTCGGCAGGCTCTTCAAGAACCAGATATGGGCGACCGGCGTCGCGAGCTCGATGTGGCCCATGCGCTCGCGGCGAACCTTGGACTGGATGACCTCCACGCCGCACTTCTCGCAGACCACGCCGCGGTGGCGCATGCGCTTGTACTTGCCGCAGTTGCACTCGTAGTCCTTGGTCGGCCCGAAGATCTTGGCGCAGAACAGACCGTCTCGTTCCGGCTTGAACGTGCGGTAGTTGATCGTCTCCGGCTTGCGGACCTCGCCGTGCGACCACGACCGGATCTTCTCCGGCGAGGCCAGCGAGATGCGCAGGGCGTTGAACGTGAGGGGATTCTTGGGCTTCTCGAACAGCGTGAACAGATCTTCCATGTGCTCTCCCGCCTCCTGGCCGCTCAGGCGGTCTCGGGCTTCTTTTCCTCGAGCAATTCGACGTCGAGGGCGAGACTCTGGAGCTCCTTCACCATGACGTTGAAGGATTCCGGCAACCCGGGTTCGAGGACATTCTCACCTTTTACGATGGCCTCGTACATACGGGTGCGGCCGGCCACGTCGTCCGACTTCACCGTCAGCATCTCCTGGAGGCTGTAAGCGGCGCCGTAGGCTTCGAGCGCCCAGACCTCCATTTCGCCGAGGCGCTGGCCACCGAACTGCGCCTTGCCACCCAGCGGCTGCTGGGTGACCAGCGAGTACGGACCCGTCGAGCGGGCGTGGATCTTGTCGTCGACGAGGTGGTGCAGCTTCAGCATGTACATGATGCCGACGGTCACCTCGTGGGCGAACGCGTCGCCGCTGCGGCCGTCGAACAGGCGGGTCTGGCCGCTGTTGGGAAGACCCGCCTTCTGCAGCCAGCCGAAGACCTCGTCTTCGGAGGCGCCATCGAACACCGGCGACGCGGTGTGGACGCCGGCGTGCGCGACCTGGGCGAGGCGGACGACGTCCTCGTCCCGCAGATCGTCGATAAACGATCCGTAGTCCTTGCCGTAGAGATCGCTCATCTTGCGGCGCAGGCCGGCGGCGTTGGTCTTGCCGTTCTGGTTGGCCTCGCTCGCGATCTGCGCACCGAGGGCGCGCGCCGCCCACCCGAGGTGGGTCTCGAGGATCTGGCCGAGGTTCATGCGGCTCGGCACGCCGAGCGGGTTCAGCACCACCTCCACCGGGGTTCCATCCTCGAGGTACGGCATGTCCTCCTCTGGAAGGATCCGCGACAGCACGCCCTTGTTCCCGTGCCGGCCGGCCATCTTGTCGCCCACCTGCAGCTTGCGCTTGATGGCGACGAAGACCTTGACCATTTTGATGACGCCCGGTGGCAGCTCATCGCCCGCCTTGAGGCGATCGAGCTTCTCGGTGAACGCCAGGCGGATGAGCGAGAGCTGCTCCTGCATGGCCTCGACCAGGCGCGTCACTTCCTCTTCGATCTTGGCGTCGCCGATCTTGATCTCCCCCCAGAGGCTGGTCGGGATCTCGTCGAAGTCAGCGGCCTCGATCACCTTGCCCTTGGCCAGCACGACGCGGCGCTGATCGTCGCTGATGCGGCTCCCGGCCTCCTTGCCGACGAGCAGCTTCTTCAAGTGCTTCAGGGTGGACTCGCGGATGATGCGCTGCTCGTCCTCTTGGTCCTTCTTCAGCTTCGCCGTCTCCTCCTCCTCGATGAGGCGGCTCCGCTCGTCCTTCGAGACGCCCTTGCGCGAGAAGACGCGGGCGTTGATGACGGTGCCCTCGACGCCCGGCGGCACCTTGAGCGAGGTGTCGCGCACTTCGCCGGCCTTCTCGCCGAAAATGGCGCGAAGCAGCTTCTCCTCTGGCGAGAGCTGGGTCTCGCCCTTGGGGGTGATCTTGCCGATCAGGATGTCGCCGGGTCGGACCTCGGCGCCGATACGGATGATGCCGCTGTCGTCGAGATCCTTGAGCGCGTCCTCGCCGACGTTGGGAATGTCGCGGGTGATCTCCTCGGGTCCGAGCTTGGTGTCGCGGGCGACGCACTCGAACTCCTCGATGTGCACCGAGGTGAAGAAGTCGTCCTTCACCACCCGCTCGCTGATCAGGATGGAGTCCTCGAAGTTGTACCCGCCCCACGGCATGAAGGCGACGAGCACGTTGCGGCCCAGCGCCAGCTCGCCCATCTCGGTGGACGAGCCGTCGGCGATGACCTCCCCGGCGTTGACGTGGTCGCCCTCGCGGACGATCGGCTTCTGGTTGATGCAGGTGTTCTGGTTCGAGCGCTGGTACTTCGTCAGGTTGTAGATGTCGACGCCGGGATCGCGCGGGCCGCCGCTCGGCTTGTCGGCGCGCACCACGATGCGGGTGGCGTCGACGGCCTCGACGATGCCGTCGCGCACGGCGACGATGGTGACGCCCGAGTCGCGGGCCACCACCTTCTCCATGCCCGTGCCGACCAGGGGCGCCTCGGTGCGCAGCAGCGGCACCGCCTGGCGTTGCATGTTGGCACCCATCAGCGCGCGGTTCGCGTCGTCGTTCTCGAGGAACGGGATCAGCGACGCGGCGACGCTGACCAACTGGTTCGGCGACACGTCCATGAAGTCCACCTCCTCCGGCGGAACCATCACGAACTCGCCGCCGCGTCGGGCGGACACGCGGTCGATGGTGAACTCCCCGCGAGCGTCCACCGGGGCGTTGGCCTGGGCGATGACGTGCTGCTCTTCCTCGAGTGCCGACAGGTAGCGCACGCGCTCGGTGACGCGGCCGTTCTCGACCTCGCGGTACGGGGTTTCGACGAATCCGAACTCGTTCACCCTGGCGAAGGTCGACAGCGACGCGATGAGGCCGATGTTCGGACCTTCCGGCGTCTCGATCGGGCAGACGCGACCGTAGTGCGTCGGGTGCACGTCGCGCACCTCGAAACCGGCGCGCTCCCGCGTCAGACCGCCGGGGCCGAGGGCCGAGAGGCGACGCTTGTGCGTGATCTCCGACAGCGGGTTCGTCTGGTCCATGAACTGCGACAGTTGGCTGGACCCGAAGAACTCCTTGATGACCGCCGACACCGGCTTGTAGTTGATTAGCTCCTGCGGCATCAGCGTCTCGATGTCCTGCAGGCTCATGCGCTCCTTGATGGCGCGCTCCATGCGGACGAGGCCAATGCGGTACTGGTTCTCGACCAATTCGCCGACCGCGCGGACGCGACGGTTGCCGAGGTGGTCGATGTCGTCGGTCTGGCCGTTGCCGTTCTTGAGCTCGATCAGGTAGCGGACGACCTGCAGAATGTCCTCGCGCCGCAGCGTGCCCTGCTCGAGCGGCGCGTCGAGCCCGAGACGGTGGTTCAACTTCAGACGACCAACGCGCGAGAGATCGTAGCGCTCCGGGTTGAAGAACAGATTGTTGAAGAAGGTCGTCGCCGTTTCGATGGTCGGCGGATCGCCGGGACGGAGCCGCTTGTAGATCTCGAGGATGGCGTCCTCGGGTGAGGCGACCTTGTCTTGCAGCAGCGTATTCCGGAGCGACGGCCCGATGTGGGTGTCGTCCATGAGCAGGACTTCGACGTCCTTGACGCCCGCGGCGCGCAGCCGGTCGAGGATCTCGGTGGTGAGCTCCTGATTGCACTCGAGCAGCACTTCACCGGTCTTGGGCTCGACGACGTCGTGCGCCGAGACGCGGCCGAGGACCTCCTCGAGGGCGACCGGGATCTCCTTCACTCCGGCGCTCTCCATCTGCTTGATGGACGCCTTGGTGATCTTGCGGCCTTCCTTGACGATGAGCTCGTTGCCGGCGCCGCGAACGTCCCGCGTCGCCTTGCTGCCGACGAGCTGCCCGGGCTTGAACACCTTCGCCAGGCGGTTGGCGTCGATGAGAACGGTGTCCTTCTTGTAGAAGTAGTTGAGCAGGTCCTCGGTGGTCATGCCGAGGGCGCGCAGCAGCACCGTCGCATGGAACTTGCGACGGCGGTCGATGCGCACGAAGAGGATGTCTCGCGGGTCGAATTCGAGGTCGATCCACGAGCCGCGATACGGAATGATGCGCGCGGAGTAGAGCAGCTTGCCGCTGGCGTGGGTCTTCCCCTTGTCGTGGTCGAAGAAGACGCCCGGCGAGCGATGGAGCTGGCTGACGATCACGCGCTCGGTGCCGTTGACCATGAACGTGCCGTTGGTCGTCATCAGCGGGATCTCGCCGAAGTAGACCTCCTGCTCCTTCACGTTCTTGATCGAGCGCGCACCAGTCTCGGGGTCGACGTCCCAGATCACCAACTGGATGGTGACCTTCAGCGGCGCGGCGAAGGTCATGCCGCGCTCGTGGCACTCCTGCACGGAGTACTTCGGTTCGCCGAGCGAGTAGCTGACGAACTCCAACGACGCGGTCTCGTTGAAGTCCTTGATCGGAAAGACCGACTTGAACACCCCCTGCAGGCCGACATCGCGGCGTTCGCCGGACGAGAACCCGAGTTGCAGGAACTCGTCGTACGACCGACGCTGGATCTCGATCAGGTTGGGGATGTCGATGATCTTGCGGATCTTGCCGAAATTCCGCCGTAGGCGGACATTGTGCGCTACGCGAACACTCATTCCGTCGCCCTCGCGATCACCGGGGTGAACTGCAGCACTACTTCAACTCGACGGTGCCGCCCGCCTCCTCGATCTTCTTCTTCATGTCCTCGGCCTGCGCCTTGGGCACGTCTTCCTTGACGGTCTTCGGCGCGCCGTCGACCAAGTCCTTGGCCTCCTTCAGGCCGAGGCCGGTGAGCTCGCGGATCACCTTGATGACCTGGATCTTCTTGTCGCCGGAGCCGGTGAGCACGACCGAGAAGTCTTCCTTCTCCGCCTCGGCCGCCGGCGCCGCGCCACCGCCGGCCAGCGCCGGGCCGGCCGCGATCACCGGCGCCGCCGCGGCTTCGATGCCGTAGACGTCCTTCAGGTAGTCACCGAGCTCCTGGGCCTTGAGCAATGTCAGGCCCATGATCTTGTCGCCAAGATCCTTCACTTCGTTCGACCAATCGCGTGCAGCTTCCGACATGTGTCCTCCCGTTCCCTTTCCGTGTGATATTTCGTCGCGGCGGCCCCTTCAGGCGCCACCCGCTTCTTCGAGCTTCGTGACCAACGCCTCGATGGCACCCGCGATGCGCTGCGCCGGTGCTTGCACCGAAGAAGCGATCCGCGACCCCGGTGACAGGGCCTGGCGGGCGATCCGCGCCTGCAGCGCCGGCAGAGCGGGCATCCTTGCCAGCGCCTTCACCCCGTCGCTCGGGATGATCTGGCCCTCGACGGCACCGCCGTCGATCTGCAGCTTGGCATGCTGCTCGGCGAAGTCGACCAGGGCCTTGGCGACGGCCACCGGGTCGGTGTAGCCGAACACCAGGCCGCGCGGGCCGACCAACAGGCTACCGCACTGCGCGTAGCGGGTCTCCTGCATGGCGATCTTGCCAAGCGTGTGCTTGGCGACCTTGAGCTCGCCGCCGGCAGCGCGCAGGGTGCGCCGCAGCGCCCGCGACTCCGCGGCCGTGAGGCCGAGATTCGAGGCCACCAGCGCGACGCTGGCCCTGCTGAAGCGCTCGTGCAACTCGGCGACCGAGGCTACCTTTTCGTCCCGATTCACGTCTGGCTCCTCACGCCGCTGCAAGCGTACGGACCGCGAGCGGGTTGACCTTGATGCCGGGTCCCATGGTCGAGCTCACCGACACGCTGATGACATAGTTGCCCTTGGCCGACGCCGGCTTCGCCTTGATGAGACTGCTGAGCGCGGCGTGCGCGTTGGCGATCAACTTCTCGGGGCCGAACGACGCCTTGCCGAACGGCAGGTGTACGATGCCAGCCTTGTCGACGCGATACTCGATCTTGCCGGCCTTGAGCTCGCTGACCGCCTTGCCGACATCGAAGGTCACGGTACCGAGCTTCGGATTCGGCATCAGGCCGCGTGGTCCAAGTACCTTACCGATGCGACCGACGAGCCCCATCATGTCGGGCGTCGCGACGGCGCTGTCGAACTCCAGCCAGCCCTCGTCCTGGATGCGCTTCACGAGGTCTTCGCCGCCGACCACGTCGGCACCGGCCTCCTTGGCCTCGCGCTCCTTCTCGCCCTTGGCGAACACTGCCACCCGCACCGCGCGGCCGGTGCCGTGCGGGAGAACGACGGTGCCGCGCACGTTCTGATCCGCCTGCCGCGGATCGACACCGAGGCGAACCGCGAGCTCCATCGTCTCATCGAACTTCGCCCGCGCGAGCTCGACGGCGAGGCCGACCGCTTCGTCGAGGGCGTAGCGCTGCTCGTGATCGACCCGCGTCAGCGCGCTCTTCATCCGCTTGCCAGTTGCCATTGCCTGTTCCTCGCCTCCTAGTCGACCACGTCGAGCCCGACGCTGCGCGCCGTGCCCTCGATGGTGCGCATGGCCGCCTCGAGCGACTCGGCCGAGAGGTCCGGCCGCTTCAGCTCGGCGATCTCCTTCACCTGCGCCCGCGTCACCTTGCCGACCTTGCCGCGCTTCGGATCGGCGGCGCCCTTCTCAACGCCGGCCGCCTTCTTCAGCAGCACCGATGCGGGCGGCGTCTTGGTGATGAACGTGAAGGAGCGATCGGCGTACACGGTGATGATCACGGGAATGATCATGCCCGGCTGGCTCTGCGTCCTGGCGTTGAACGCCTTGCAGAACTCCATGATGTTGACGCCGCGCTGGCCGAGCGCCGGCCCGACGGGCGGGCTGGGGTTCGCCGCCCCGGCGGGAATCTGCAACTTGATCTCTGCGATGACTTTCTTCGCCACCTAAGGGTCCTCCTGCGTCAGGCCTTCTCGACCTGGACGAAGTCGAGCTCGACCGGCGTCGCGCGGCCGAAGATGCTGATCAGCACGCGCAGCTTGCCCTTGTCGGGCTTGACCTCTTCGACGACACCGTTGAAGTCCTGGAACGGGCCGTCGATCACTTTCACGTGCTCGCCGCTCTCGAAGAGCACCTTCGGCTTCGGGCGCACTGCGCCTTCGGCCATCTGATCCGTGATCTCGCGCACCTCGCGCTCGGAGATCGGCGCCGGCTGCGTGGAACCGCCGACGAAGCCCGTAACCTTCGGCGTGTTCTTCACGATGTGCCAGGTCTCGTCGTTGAGCTCCATGTTGACGAGGATGTAGCCGGGGAAGAACATCCGCGAAGACGTCTTCTTGCGGCCCTTGACCAGCTCGACGACCTTCTCCGCCGGCACCAGCACGTCGCCGAAGGACGCCTCCTTGCCGAGCGCCTTGATGCGCTCCTCGAGGGCCGCCTTCGCCTTCTGCTCGTAGCCGGAGTACGTGTGGACGACGTACCACTCTTTCGCCATGGCGAGACTCACCGGAGAATGAACTGGATCAACTGTGAGAGAAGGAAGTCGACGGTACCGAGATAGATGCCGACGATCGCCACGACCGCGAGCACCACGGCAGTAGCGGCATAGGTCTCCGAGCGCGTGGGCCAGTGGACCTTCTTGAGCTCCGCCCACACTTCCTGGAGGAAGGTCATCGACCGCGGGACGACATCCCGCGCTTTGCTCAACTGTTCCTGTAGCGCCATAGCGTCTGTGTCGTTCGAGAAGCGGGCCAGGCAGGGCTCGAACCTGCAACCCCCGGATTTGGAGTCCGGTGCTCTGCCAATTAGAGCTACTGACCCCCGGTGGCGGCCTCGATCAGACCTTCCCCTCCTTGTGCGTCGTGTGCGATCGGCAGGTGGGACAGAACTTGCGGAAGGCGAGCTTCTCGGTGGTCTTCTTCTTGTTCTTGGTGGCCGTGTAGTTGCGACGCTTGCACTGGTCGCACTGGAACGAGATCAGGTCGCGCATGGGTTCCCTCCCCGATGATCAGGCGATGATCTTGGAGACGACGCCGGCGCCGACGGTGCGGCCGCCCTCGCGGATGGCGAAGCGCAGCCCCTCCTCCATCGCGATCGGCATGATCAGCTCCACCGCCAGCTTCACGTTGTCCCCCGGCATCACCATCTCGGTGCCCTCGGGCAACTGCGCCACCCCGGTCACGTCGGTGGTCCGGAAGTAGAACTGCGGCCGGTACCCCTTGAAGAACGGCGTGTGCCGCCCGCCCTCCTCCTTGGTCAGAATGTACACCTCCGCCTCGAACTGCGTGTGCGGCGTGATCGACCCCGGCTTCGCCAGCACCTGCCCGCGCTCGATCTCCTCGCGCTTGGTCCCCCGCAGCAGGCAGCCGATGTTGTCCCCCGCCTGCCCCTCGTCGAGCAGCTTGCGGAACATCTCCACGCCCGTCACCACCGTCTTGGTCGTCGCCTTGATGCCGACGATCTCGATCTCCTCGCCCACCTTCACCCGCCCCCGCTCCACCCGCCCGGTCGCCACCGTGCCCCGGCCGCTGATCGAGAACACGTCCTCCACCGGCATCAGAAACGGCTTGTCCACGTCCCGCGTCGGCTGCGGAATGTACCGGTCCACCTCCTCCATCAGCTTCAGCACCGCCGGCGCCCCCACCTCGCTCTTGTCGCCCTCGAGCGCCTTCAGCGCGCTGCCGCGGATGATCGGAATGTCATCGCCCGGAAACTCGTACTTCGACAGCAGCTCGCGCACCTCCAGCTCCACCAGGTCCAGCAGCTCGGCGTCGTCGACCATGTCCACCTTGTTCATGAACACCACGATCGCCGGCACCCCCACCTGGCGCGCCAGCAGGATGTGCTCGCGCGTCTGCGGCATCGGCCCGTCCGAGGCCGCCACCACCAGAATCGCGCCGTCCATCTGCGCCGCCCCGGTGATCATGTTCTTGATGTAGTCGGCGTGCCCCGGGCAATCCACGTGCGCGTAGTGCCGATTCTTCGTCTCGTACTCCACGTGCGCCGTGTTGATCGTGATCCCGCGCGCCTTCTCCTCCGGCGCCTTGTCGATCTGGTCGAACGCCACGAACTGCGCCGTCCCCGCCTCCGCCAGCACCTTGGTGATCGCCGCCGTCAGCGTCGTCTTCCCGTGGTCGATGTGCCCGATCGTCCCAATGTTGCAGTGCGGCTTCGTCCGCTCGAACTTCGCCTTTGCCA
Source organism: bacterium (assembly GCA_019637795.1). Lineage (NCBI taxonomy): Bacteria > bacterium. Next base: position 160,047 of record JAHBUY010000003.1, read on the forward strand.
TCGCTTTTCCTCTGATGTGTCGTGGTGAAGGGGTTGAGAGCCCAGGAGCGGAATCGAACCGCCGACCTCGTCCTTACCAAGGACGTGCTCTAGCCGACTGAGCTACCTGGGCATCCTTAGGCCCGCCGCCATCGCCGACTCGAGCCGCACGAAATGGAGCGGGAAACGGGATTCGAACCCGCGACCCTCAGCTTGGAAGGCTGATGCTCTAACCAACTGAGCTACTCCCGCATTGTCCAAAAGGCCGGCTGACCCAACAACAACAACGTCGTGAAGAGGATGGTGGAGAGGGAAGGATTCGAACCTTCGAAGGCAATTGCCGGCAGATTTACAGTCTGCTCCCTTTGGCCACTCGGGCACCTCTCCCCAGCTTGGAGCCGATGGCCAGAATCGAACTGGCAACCTACTGATTACAAGTCAGTCGCTCTACCTTTGAGCTACATCGGCTCACAGCGTTCTCGGAAAATGTCCTGGATCCAGGGGGCACGATTCCCGCCTGGCGCGAAACCTGCTTCCTAACAGCGATTCCTAGATGCTGTCAAGCCGCTGCAGTCGATCCAATCGCCGGGAGACATCGTACATGGCGACGGCTCCGGCAACCGAGGCGTTCAGGGACTCCACTCCCGCGCGTTGGGGGATCGACGCCCTGAGATCGCAGCTCGTCTCGACCAGGGGGTGGAGGCCGGTCTCCCCCCCGAGGACCAGGACCGGCCGGTCGGGCAGTTCCAGGTCGAAGATCGAGGTCCCCCCAATCGGAGTGAGGGCGATGCTCCAGTAGCCGACCTCGCGCAGGTCGACGAGCGCCCGGTGCAGGTTTGCCACCTGACAGATCGGGACGTCGTTGACCGCCCCGGCCGCCACCTTCTCCACCGCCCCCGTCACTCCGGCGGCGCGGTCGCGCGGAATGACGACCGCGGCAACTCCGGCGGCCGCCGCGGTTCGGACCAGCGCCCCGAAATTATGGGGGTCCTGCAGGTGATCCAACATGAGAACCGGTCCGGGGTCGGTCTCCAACACAACATCGAGGTCGGCGTACGGGAATGGCCCGACCAGCGCGGCGACGCCCTGGTGGGCGTCCGAACCGGTGAGGCGGCGCAGCGTGTCACCCTCGACGATTCGCACCGCGATGCCATGCCCACGCGCCGCGCGCTCGAGGATGGCGCGGCGCGGATGGTCACCGCGCAGGACGCACACCTCGCGCACCGAGGCGGGCTGTGCCACCAGCCGGCGCTCGACGGCGTTGATGCCGAACGTCCAGTAGCTCGTCGCTTCGCGCCGCCTGCGCCCGCGCGCGTTTACATCCCGCTGGCCCTTCACTAGCATCCTCCTCCGAGTGACGATCCTCGACCGCTACATCCTGCGCGAGATGGTCGTGCCGTTTCTTCTCGGCCTGGCAATCTTCACCTCGATCCTGCTGATCGTCCGCATCCTCAAGCTCGTCGAGCTGGTGGTCAACCGCGGGGTCCCACTCGCCCAGATGGTGCGGATCTTCTCCTACATCCTTCCCGCCTTCCTCGAGGTCACGGTCCCGATGGCGCTGCTGCTGGCGATTCTGGTCGCCTTCGGCCGCCTCTCGTCGGACAGTGAGGTCATCGCCATGCGGGCGGCCGGCATCAGCCTGTATCGCCTGCTGGTGCCGGTGGCTATCTTCGCCTTCGTCATCGCGCTGCTCACCGGCTGGCTGTCAGTCACGGCCCGTCCGTGGGGCAACAGCCATCTCCGCCAAGGGCTGTACGAGATCGTGAAGACGCGAGCCGCCGCCGGGATCAAGGCGAAGGTGTTCAACGACGAGTTCAAGAATCTGGTGATCTATGTCGACCGTATCCGCTCGGCCAGTGATGTGCTCGAGGGGATCCTCGTCGCCGACACCCGCGACCCGTCGCTCCACAACACCGTCTACGCCACGACCGGACGGCTGATTACCAATGAACGGCGGCACAGCCTCACCCTCCGGCTCGAAAACGGCGGCATCTACAGCACCGGCGACAAGGACGAAGGCTATCAGGACACGCGCTTCACGACCTACGACATCACGCTCGACCTCAACGCGGCGCTGTCGCAGCTACGCGATCGCGAGCGCGACGTCAGCGAGCTCACGCTGCACGAGTTGCGCGACACCATCGCCGAGAAGGTCGCGAGCGGCGACCCGGCGAACGCCGAGCGCGTCGAGATCCAGCGCAAGCTCGCGATCCCCTTCGCCTGCCTGGTCTTCGCGGCGATCGGCGTGCCACTCGGCATCCAGCCGACCCGCGCCGTGCATTCTCGCGGCTTCTCGTTGAGCCTCGGCCTGATCTTCCTCTACTACCTGCTCCTGACCTTCGGACAGAACCTGGGCGACCGCGGGTCGCTGCCGCCGGTGGTCGCGGTGTGGCTGCCGAACGTGGCGCTCACCGTGGTCGCCGCGATCCTGCTGCTACGAGCCGGCCAAGAGGCGGCGCACACGCCACAGTCACTGCGCGAACGCATCACGGCCTGGCTGCGCCGGGTGGTCGCGCGGCGCAGCCGCGCGACGGGATGACCATGGCGACGCCGCCGCGTCCGTTCACCGTCATCAACCGCTACGTCGCTCGCCAGTTCCTGTCGCTGCTGGCACCGATCCTTGCCGCCTTCATCCTGCTGTACATCATCATCGATCTCTTCGATCGCCTCGACATCCTGCTGCGCCACGACGCGACCGTCTCGGCAGCCGCACGCTACTTCCTCTTCAAGATCCCGCTGATGCTGACGCAGATCACGCCGCCGGCGGTCATCACCGCAGCGCTGTTGACCTATGGGCTGCTGGGGCGACGCAACGAGATCATCGCCTTCCGCTCCGGCGGCGTGAGTCTGGCACAGACCGCCACCCCCGTGCTCGTCCTGAGTCTGGCGATCAGCGCCGCAGCCCTGATCTGGAACGAGACGGTGGTGCCCTACTCATCGCGCAAGTTCCAGTACGTGAACAACGTCGAGATCCGCAAACGCGCCCTGCGAGGCGTCCTCAGCGAGCGCGCCATCTGGTTTCATGGCGCCGACGGCTTCTACCACATCGACTACGTCGACCGGGACCGGCAGGCCATCTTCGACGTCACCATCTACCGCCTCGACGGAAGCTTCCGACTGCGCAGCGTCGTGCACGTGCCACGCGCTGATTGGCGCAACGGCCAATGGCGTACGACGAACGCGGTCGAGTACTCGATGACCGACGGCTCGGTCAGCGGCACCCCGATCCCGGTCGACGGACTGCACGTCGCCGAGACCCTGGACGACTTCCTCGAGGTGCAACGCGAGCCGGAGGAGCTCAGCTTCACAGCGCTGCGCGAGCGCATCGACGACCTGGCGCGCAAGGGCATCGACGCTTCGCACTACCTCGTCGATCTCTACCTGAAGCTGGCGCTCCCATTCGCCAACTGCGTCCTGGCCGTGATCGCAGTGCCGATCGCAGGCCGCCTGCGCCGCCACCCGAGCATCGCCGCGATCGTCGGCATCGGCACGGCCGTCGGGTTCGGGTATTGGGTCGTGCTCGGCCTGTCGACCTCGCTCGGGCAGACTGGCGCCCTGCCACCGCTGGTAGCCGCATGGGCCGCCAACGGTGTGTATCTGCTGCTCGGTGTCGCGCTCTTCCTCTCGAGCGACTGACGCCGCGCCGCTCAGCGCTTCGAGTACTGCGGACGCTTGCGCGCCTTGTGGCGACCGTACTTCTTGCGCTCGACCTCGCGCGGATCCCGGGTCACGAAGCCCGCCTTCTTGAGCGCTGGGCGGAAGTCCGGGTTCGCCTCCATCAGCGCACGAGTGATGCCGTGGCGGATCGCCGACGCCTGTGCCGACACCCCACCGCCGACCACGTTGGCGGCGACGTCGTATGACCCCTTGGTGCTGGTCAGCTCGAGCGGCTGATTGACGATCATGCGCAGCGTCGGACGACCGAAATACTCCTCGAGTGAACGCCGATTCACACTCACCTTGCCATCGCCCGGCAACAGCCGGACGCGCGCCACCGCCGTCTTTCGCTTGCCCGTGGCCGCGTGGGCCGCCGTCCGTTCAGCCATCACTTACTCCCTGCTTCCCGCCGCCGGCAGGTCGATGACCGCCGGCTGCTGGGCGGCGTGCGGATGCTCCGCCCCCGCATAGATTTTGAGTTTGGTCGCAAGCTGCCGGCCGAGGCGATTTTTCGGCAGCATGCCCGTGATCGCCAACCGGAGGAGCCGCTCGGGATGCGACGCCCGCATCCGCCCCGCGCTTTGCGCCCGGATACCACCGGGGAAGCCGCTGTGCCGGTAGTAGATCTTGGTCTCTTCCTTCGGACCGGTGAGCCGCACCTGCTCGGCGTTGACGATCACCACGAAGTCGCCGCAGTCGACGTGTGGGGTGAAGGCGGGCTTGCCCTTGCCGCGCAGCAGCTTGGCCGCCTCCGACGCGACGCGCCCGAGAACTCGGTCGTGCGCGTCGATGACGTACCAGCGGCGGCCGGCAAGCGCCTCTTCGCGCGTCAGCATGGCGGTCGACTTCATCATGTGCTCCGTGGTGTCGCGTGCGTGTGAAAAATGGCGGGGTGGACGGGACTTGAACCCGCGACCTCCGACGTGACAGGCCGGCGTTCTAACCGAGCTGAACTACCACCCCGATATGTGCTGTGTGCTGTCGTTTCCCCCGGCGCGTCACGCCGGGCTCGCGGGAGAGAAGTGGTGGGCGGTATCCGATTTGAACGGATGACCTCCGGCTTGTAAGGCCGATGCTCTCCCGCTGAGCTAACCGCCCGCCCGGGTCATCCAGCCCGCCCGCCGTTTTTCCGAGATCAACCGTTGATTTCGTCCTTGAGCGTCTTGCCGGGCTTGAACTTCGCAGCTCGCGAAGCGGCGATCTCGATGCTCTCGCCCGTCTTCGGATTGCGCCCCGTCCGCGCCTTCCTGGTCGAAACCGAAAAGGTCCCGAAGCCGGATATGTTGACCTTGTCGCCCTGCTTCAGCGCCGCCACCATCTCGTCAAACATGGTGTTCACCGCCCGTTCAGCGGTCGCACGGGGCAGATCGACTTTGCTTGCTACGGATTCGATGAGCTCGGCTTTGGTCATTCCGTCCCCTGTCGTCGCGGCGACGTGAGTAACCCCGGCGCTATAACAGCGCACCGGTAGCGAGTCAACCAAGCCGTCGCGGCTGAAGTGACCGGCTGGCGGCGGTCAGTGAGCGACCACGTCCCCGAATGCCGGCTGCGTGGCAGACGCCACCGTCGTCGCCGGCTCGGCGGCGATCGGCTTGCGGAACAGCTCGTCCGGATTGTCGAGCACGAGCGCCCTCCGCAGCACTTGGTCCATGTGGTCGACCATGATCAGCTCGACCGAGCGCAGCACGTTGGCGGGGATGTCCAGAATGTCCTTTTCGTTCTCGGCAGGGATGAGCACGGTCTTGATGCCACCGCGATGGGCGGCGAGCACCTTCTCCTTGAGGCCGCCAATCGGCAGCACGCGGCCACGCAAGGTGACCTCTCCGGTCATCGCAAGGTCGTGCCGCACTCGCGTCTTGGTGAGCGCCGACACCAGGGCCGTGGCCATCGTGATGCCGGCCGACGGACCGTCCTTGGGAATTGCCCCCTCGGGAACGTGAATGTGGATGTCGATGTTCTGGTAGAAGTCGCGCTCGAGCCCGAGCTCGTCGGCGCGCGAACGCACGTAGCTGAGCGCCGCCTGCGCCGACTCCTGCATCACGTCGCCGAGGCGACCGGTGATGATCAACTTGCCCTTGCCGGGCATGATCGTGACCTCGGTCGCCAGCAGCTCACCGCCCAGTTCCGTCCAGGCAAGACCAGTGGCCGTGCCGACGCGGCTGTCCTCCTCGGCCTTGCCGTAGCGATACTTCGGTGGCCCGAGATACTTCGCCAGCACCTTGCCGTTCACCCGCACGTGCGCCGACCGATCGGTCTTCACGACTTCCACCGCCACCTTGCGGCAGATCGCGGCGATCTCGCGCTCGAGGTTTCGAACCCCCGCCTCCTTCGTATAGTGGCGGATCACGCCGAGCAGGGCGTTGTCCGAGATCTCCACATTCTCGTCCTTGAGCCCGTTCGCCTCGCGTTGCTTCTTCACCAGGTACTTGCTGGCGATGTGCAGCTTCTCGACCTCGGTGTAGCCGGCGATGCGAATGATCTCCATGCGGTCCTGGAGGGGCCGCGGAATCCCCTCGAGGGTGTTCGCAGTGGTGATGAACATCACCTTCGAGAGGTCGTAATCCACGTCGAGGTAGTGATCGTTGAAGCTGGCGTTCTGCTCCGGGTCGAGGACCTCGAGCAGAGCCGATGACGGGTCGCCGCGGAAGTCGGTCGACATTTTGTCGACCTCATCGAGCAGGAACACCGGATTGCTCGATCCCGCCTTCTTCATGGACTGGATGATCTTGCCCGGAAGAGCGCCGATGTAGGTACGACGGTGGCCGCGGATCTCCGCCTCGTCGCGAACGCCGCCGAGCGAGATGCGAACGAACTTGCGCCCGGTGGAGCGAGCGATCGATTTGCCGAGCGAGGTCTTGCCGACGCCCGGAGGGCCGACCAAGCAGAGGATCGGCCCCTTCATCTGGCCCGCCAGCGACTGCACCGCCAGGTATTCGAGAATGCGCTGCTTCACCTTCTCGAGTCCGTAGTGGTCCTCTTCCAGGACCTTCTCCGCTTCGCCGATGTCCAACTTGTCGTCGGTGAACTCGTTCCAGGGTAGGGAGATGATCCAGTCGATGTAGTTGCGAACGACCGTCGCCTCGGCCGACATCGGCGACATCATCTTGAGCTTCTTCAGCTCCTTCTCCGCCTTCTCCTTGGCCTCGGCGGACATCTTCTTCTGCTTGATCTTCTCCTCGAGCTCCTGGATCTCGTTCTTGAATTCGTCCTTCTCGCCGAGCTCCTTCTGGATCGCCCGCATCTGCTCGTTGAGGTAGTACTCCTTCTGGGTCTTCTCCATCTGCTTCTTGACCCGAGTACGGATGCGTTTCTCGACCTCGAGGATCTCGATCTCCGAGCGCATGTTGCCGAGGACGCGCTCCAGCCGCTCGGCTGGGTTTTCGATTTCGAGCAGCGCCTGCTTGTCCTCCAACTTCACCCCGAGGTGGGCGACGATGGTGTCCGCGAGCCGCGCCGGGTCCTCGATCGAGGCCACCGACATGATCATCTCGGGCGGAATCTTCTTGTTCAACTTGACGTAGTGCTCGAACGTCGAGTTGATCGAGCGGGTCAGTGCCTCGATCTCAGTGCTCTTCGGGCAGACCTCCTCGATCTCCTCCGCCTCGACCAGGAAGTACTCACTCTGGTCGACGTAACGGACGACGCGCGCCCGCTTCTTGCCCTCGACCAGCACCTTCACCGTGCCGTCCGGCAGCCGGAGCAACTGCACGACCGTACCGAGCGTGCCGACGCGGTAGATGTCGTCCTCGCCTGGATCGTTGGTCTTCGCCTCGCGCTGCGCCGCCAGGAGGATGAACTTCTGTTTGTTCATCGCCTCTTCCAGCGCCTTGATCGATTTCTGCCGGCCGACGAACAGCGGCACGACCATGTGCGGGAAGACGATGATGTCGCGCAGCGGCAGCAACGGCACCCGCAGGAGATTGCCGCCTGGGCCGTCCTCGCGATCTTTCTTATCGTTCCGAAAGAGCATGTAGGGTCCTTTGTCCGAACGGCTCACCGCTCACGCGGTCTCGGCCGTCTTCTGATAGAGGACGATCGGCTGCTCGCGCTTGGTGATCACTTCCTCGGCGATCAGCACTTCCTTGATGTTGGGCTGCGACGGGATGTCGTACATCACGTCGAGCATCACGTCCTCGAGAATGGCGCGCAACCCGCGGGCGCCGGACTTGCGGCGCAGCGCCTCGCGCGCGATCGCGACCAATGCACCGTCCGTGAACTTGAGGTGGACGCCCTCCATCTCGAAGAGCTTCTGATACTGGCGGGTGAGCGCGTTCTTGGGCTCCTTCAGGATCCGCACCAGGTCCTGCTCGTGCAACTCGTCGAGGGTGGCAATGACCGGCAGGCGGCCGATGAATTCCGGGATGAGGCCGAACTTCAGCAGATCTTCGGTCTGAACCTCGTGCAGCAGATTCCGCTGCGGGCCGTGCTCGCGGGCGCGGATCTCGACCCCGAAGCCGATGCCCTTCATGCCGATGCGCCGGCGGATGATGTCGTCGAGGCCGACGAACGCGCCACCGCAGATGAACAGGATGTTCGAGGTGTCGACCTGCAGGAACTCCTGCTGCGGGTGCTTGCGGCCGCCCTTCGGCGGCACGCTGGCCGTCGTTCCCTCGATGATCTTCAGCAACGCCTGCTGCACGCCCTCGCCGGACACGTCGCGGGTGATCGACGGGTTGTCCCCCTTGCGGGAGATCTTGTCGATCTCATCGATGTAGACGATGCCGCGCTGCGCCTTTTCCACGTCGTAGTCGGCGTTCTGCAGCAGACTGAGGATGATGTTCTCGACGTCCTCTCCGACATACCCGGCCTCGGTCAGGCTGGTGGCGTCGGCGATCGTGAACGGCACCTGGAGGAATCGGGCCAGCGTCTGCGCCAGCAACGTCTTGCCGGAACCCGTGGGACCGACGAGCAGGATGTTCGACTTCTGCAACTCGACGTCGCCCGTGACCAGTTGCGAATCGATGCGCTTGTAGTGGTTGTGGACCGCCACCGCGAGCACCCGCTTGGCGCGCTCCTGCCCGATCACGTATTGGTCCAGGACCTTCTTGATCTCGGCCGGCTTGGGCACCGCCGAGGTCGAGGTGAGCCCCTCCTCCTGGTCGCACTCCTCGGCGATGATGTCGTTGCAGAGGTCGATACACTCATCGCAGATGTAGACCGTCGGGCCGGCAATCAGCTTTCGGACCTCGTCCTGGCTCTTTCCGCAGAAGGAGCAGACCAGGTTGCCGCTGCGATCGTCACCGTGCTTCGCCATACGACACCCGCTCACACTTTCTTGATCGACCGGCTGACGATGACCTCGTCCACCAGTCCGTATTCCACTGCTTGCTTGCCGGTCATGAAGAGGTCGCGGTCCGTGTCCTTCTCGATCTTCTTGAGACTCTGGCCGGTATGCTTCACCAGGATGTTGTTGAGTTGCTCGCGCAGACGCAGGATCTCCCGCGCCTGGATGTCGATATCCACGGCCTGCCCCTGCACGCCACCGAGCGGCTGGTGAATCATGATGCGGGCGTGCGGCAGGGCATACCGTTTGCCGCGCGCTCCGGAGGCGAGCAGCCACGCGGCCATGCTCGCCGCCTGACCGAGGCACAGGGTCGAGACCTCCGGCCGCACGTATTGCATGGTGTCGTAGATCGCCAGGCCGGCGGTCACCGAGCCGCCTGGAGAGTTGATGTAGAAGTGGATGTCCCGCTCCGGGTCCTCGGACTCGAGGAACAGGAGCTGCGCGGTGATCAGGTTGGCGACGTCGTCAGTGACCGGCGAACCCAGGAAGACGATGCGATCCTTGAGGAGCCGCGAAAAGATGTCGAACGCACGCTCACCGCGACCCGTTTGCTCGATTACGATCGGAACCAGATTCATGCCGCGGCGCCACTCCCAAGCAAAAGTCTAGCCGTTTCCAGAGACCCCAGCAACGCCCGATGGGCGCGCGACGTCGGTAATGTTGGCACGAGCGACGAGCAGATCGAGTGCGCGGTCCTGCAGCAGTCGACTGCGCAACCCGGCGCGCGCCCCCGGGTCCTGGTAGAGCGCGCGGACGCGCTCGCGCGCCTTGCCGGCGGTCTCGGCCAGGCGATCGATGTGGGCGTCGATCGTCGCGTCGTCGACGGCGAGGTGCTCCTGCGCGGCGATGGACTCGAGCAGCAGCGTTGCCTTGACCTGGTTGCGCGCCTGCTCCTGCAGGTCGTGCAGCAGCCGTGCGCGGAACTCCGCGGCCCGGCTGGCCGGCGGTCGGCGCGGACCAAGCCCCTCGAGCACCTCGTCGGCGAGCAGCTCGGCGCGCCGGTCGATCATCGACTGCGGCACGTCGAACTCGTGCGCTTGCACCAGCTTGGCGACCAGAGCCGACCGCACCGCCGCGGCCGCGTCGCGCTGCGCCGCGACATCGAGCTGCTGCTTGACCAGCGCGCGCAGCGCGTCGACGGTGTCGACGTCGCCGTGGGCCTTGGCGAATGCCTCGTCGAGCGCCGGCACGTCGCGCCGCGCCAGCGCCGTCACCGTCGCCGTGAAGCGCACCGTCTTCCCGGCGAGGTCGGGGTTCTGATGCTCGGCTGGATAGGCGATCTCGAACTGCACCGGCACGCCCAGCAGGGCGCCTGCGAGATGCGCACCGGGTCCCTCCTCCGCCGACCCGCCGACCTCCACCAGCCGCTGGTCGCCTCTGCCGACCAGCGCGTCGCCGACCCGCGCCTCGTAGTCGATGGTCGCGATGTCGCCCGCCTGCGTCTCGTGGCGGTCGCTGATCGACACCAACGTGGCGTTTCGCTCGCGCAGGCCGGTGAGGAAGTAGTCGACGTCGGAATCGGCGATCGCGTGCACGGGCCGCTCGACCGCGAGGCCGGCATAGCCGGTCGCGGTGACCGACGGTCGCACCTCGATCGTCGCCGAGTAGCGCAGCGGCGCCCCGGGCTCGGCGCTCTCGGTGATGATCTCGGGCGAGCTCACCGGCTGCAGGTTCTGCTCGCGCACCGCGTCCAGATACGACTCCTGCACCAGACGGCCGAAGACATCGGCGCGCACCTGATCGCCGAACATCTTCTCCAGCACGGCGCGCGGGGCGCGCCCCTGCCGGAACCCGGGAACGCGGGCGCGCTGCTTGAGCTGTGCGTAGGCGCGTTCGAGCTCGGCCGCGACCTCGGCGGCGGGTATCTCGACGGCCAGCCGCCGACGCACCGCATCGACGGATTCCAAGGCTACCTTCGTCATCAAGGCCGCTCCATGACTAACGGGATCAGTACGGTGATTCAAGAAAATGCCGCGCCAGTTGCGCGTCGTGCGAGAGGGGGGACTCGAACCCCCACGGGTGGCCCCACTAGATCCTAAGTCTAGCGCGTCTACCAGTTCCGCCACTCTCGCGTGGTCGCGCGGGGCGCGGCTGCGATCTCGCCTGTAGCAGGCCCGCTGCCGCCGCCGCAATAACGGCTCGAGCCCCGCACGGAGCGGCGCCGCTGTCGCGCCGGGACGCGCTCCCGCGCGCTTGCCGACACAGATGGTATGTGCGAACCATCGACGCACGCTCGCATCGGCGAGCCGCAGGCTTGCACCCACAGGGAGGAACCATTCGATGGCGCGCATCAGCGACCTACTCGGCAAGGACGCCGATTCGCTTCTCACCCACACCTGCAAGACGATCGACCGGTCGCTCCTCCACATCCCTGGCCCCGACTTCGTCGATCGCGTCCTGTCGCACACCGACCGGCCGATCCCCGTCCTCCGCAACCTGCAGTCGATCTTCAACCACGGACGCCTCGCCGGCACCGGGTACCTGTCGATCCTGCCCGTCGATCAGGGCATCGAGCACAGCGCCGGCGCGTCGTTCGCACCCAACCCGCTCTACTTCGACCCCGAGAACATCGTTCGCCTCGCCATCGAGGGCGGCTGCAACGCGGTGGCGACGACGCTGGGCGTGCTCGGCGCGGTGGCACGGCGCTACGCCCACAAGATTCCCTTCCTCCTGAAGCTCAACCACAACGAGCTCCTCACGTATCCGAACAAGTTCGACCAGATCATGTTCGCGCACGTCCAACAGGCGGCCGACATGGGCTGCGCCGCGGTCGGGGCGACGATCTACTTCGGCTCCGCCGAGTCCGGCCGGCAGATCCAGGAGGTGTCGGCGGCGTTCCAGGCCGCGCACGAGCTGGGCATGGCGACGGTCCTGTGGTGCTACCTCCGCAACGACGCCTTCAAGAAGGACGGCGTCGACTACCACGTGGCCGCCGACCTCACGAGCCAGGCGAACCACCTCGGCGTGACGATCGAAGCCGATATCATCAAGCAGAAGGCGCCCGAGAACAACGGCGGCTACACCGCACTGAGCTTCGGCAAGACCAGCAAGCTGGTGTACAGCGCGCTCACCAGCGACCACCCGATCGACCTCACCCGCTACCAGGTTGCCGGTTGCTACATGGGCCGCATGGGCCTCATCAATTCGGGCGGCGCGTCGTCTGGCGCGGGCGACTTCGAGGAGGCGGCGAAGACGGCGGTGGTCAACAAGCGCGCCGGCGGCATGGGCCTGATCTCCGGCCGCAAGGCGTTTCAGCGGCCGATGGACGAGGGCGTCAAGCTGCTCAACATCATCCAGGACGTCTACGCGGACCCGGCGATCACCATCGCCTGAGCCGCCCGACCTGGTGCCGCTGCCACGTGCGATCGCTGGCTGACTGCGCAACCGTCGCATGCTCGATTCGGTCGCCTTCGTCTTCCCGGGCCAGGGATCCCAGGCGGTCGGGATGGGCACCGACCTCTGCGCGCACTTCGCCGGCGCGCGCGATCTCTTCGCCGAGGCCGACGATGCCCTGGGCTTCTCCCTCTCCCGCATCATCCGCGAGGGGCCGGCGGACGAGCTGACGCTGACGGCCAACACCCAACCAGCGATCCTCCTGGTCAGCGTCGCCGCCTATCGCGCCCTCGGCCTCGAGCCCGCCGCCGTCGCCGGCCACAGCCTGGGCGAGTATTCCGCCCTGGTTGCCGCCGGGTCCCTGAGCTTCCGCGACGCCGTCCGCCTGGTCCACCAGCGGGGCCGCTACATGCAGGAGGCGGTTCCCGCCGGCGAGGGCGCCATGCTGGCCCTCATCGGCGCCGAGGAGAACGCCATTCGCGCCGCCATCGCTGCCGACGGTGGCGCGGTCGACATCGCCAACGACAACGCGCCCGGCCAGATCGTCATCGCCGGCGCGCGCGACGCCGCCCGTCGCGTCGCCGGCGCGGCCGGCGCTCGCCAGATCATCGAGCTGCCGGTGAGCGCTCCCTTCCACTGCCGCCTGATGCAGCCGGCGGAGGAGCGCCTGCGCGGCGACCTCGCCACGGTCGCCCTCGCCGCACCGCGCATCCCCTTCTACAACAACGTCGACGCCGCGCGCGCCGCCGATGTCGACGCGGTGCGCGACGGGCTGGCCCGCCAGGTCAGCCGCACCGTGCGCTGGACGACACTGGTGCGCACGATGATCAGGGAACAGCACCTGACGACGATCGTCGAGGTCGGACCCGGCACGGTGCTGAGCGGCCTGGTGCGCCGGATCGATCGCGCGATCGAGCGGCTGGCGGTTGGCGACGTCGCCTCGGTCGAGGCGGCGCGCGCGCGCTTGGCTGCCTGACGCGCAACCGCCGTTCGAGCCGACGCGTCGCGGCTCCCACCATCCGTCGCGGCTCCGGACGGCGCTTGCGCCTCCGCGGCAGACCCGATAGCCAGCCGCCATGATCGTCTGCCTCGATCTGGAAGGCGTGCTCGTCCCCGAGATCTGGATCAACGTCGCCGAGGCCACCGGCATCGAGGCGCTGCGCATCACCACGCGCGACGAACCCGACTACGACAAGCTGATGCGCAATCGCATCGCGATCCTGGAACAGCACGGGCTGCGCCTGCGCGACATCCAGGCGGTCATCCGCCGCATGGGTCCGCTCGACGGCGCGCGCGACTTCCTCGCCTGGCTGCGCGGCGAGCACCAGGTCATCATCCTGTCCGACACGTTCTACGAATTCGCCGCCCCGCTGATGGAGCAGCTCGGCCATCCGACACTCTTCTGTCACTCGCTGGTGGTGGACGCCGACGACAGGGTGCGCGACTACCGGCTGCGCATCGAGGATGGCAAACGCCGCGCCGTGATGGCGCTCAAGCTGTTGAACTTCGACGTCGTGGCCGCCGGCGACTCGTACAACGACACGGCGATGCTCGACGAAGCCGACGCCGGAATCCTCTTCCGGCCGCCCGACAACGTGATCCGCGAGTTTCCGCAGTTCCCGGTCACCCGCACCTACGACGAGCTGCGCGCCGCGATCGCGCGCGCCGCCGGCTGAGCGTCATCGATCGTCGGCAAGCGCCCGGAGGTCGCGGATCACCGCCTCGGGCATCGTCGGCTCGAGTCCGTGATAGTAGCCGCGGATCTGGCCGACGCCGTCGACGAGGACGAACCGATCGCTGTGGGCGATGAGCTCGCCGCCCTCGACGGCCACCGCATCGGGCGCGCGCTCGCTGACGCTGAGACGGAACCCGCCGCCGATCAGGTCGTACAGCGCATCGCGCGGTCCGGTGAGGAAGAGCCAGTCGTCGCCGTCGGCGCCGACGCGCCGCGCGTAGTCGCGCAGCACCGCCGGGGTGTCGTGCGCGGGATCGACGCTGAACGACACGAAACGGGCCGGTAGACCGGTATCGGCGACCCGCCGCCGCAGCTCCGCCATGCGCGAGGAGAGCGCCGGACACATCCCGGTGCAGCGCGTGAAGATGAAGTCGGCGATCCACGGTCCGCCATCGAGATCGGCGCGCCGGATCTCGCGCCCGGAGCGCTCCGTCAGCGCGAACGCGGGAACCACTCCGAACGCCGGGGGCGGCTGCGGGCGATGCGCCTGGCGCGCGATGAGCAGGGCCGCGGCCGTGGCGGCCACGGCGATGGCGACCGCGAGGATCACCAGTGGACGCCAGCCGCGCCCCGCGGCGGCAGTCGGCGAACCCGCGCTCACAGCAGGTAGACCATCAGATAGAGCGGAGGCCACATCGCGACGACGAACATCCAGTAGAGGTGGGAGACGGCCACGTCCACCCGCCTCGCATGGGTGAAGGCGATCGCCCGCCCGCGCCACAGGACGATCCCCAGGATGAGCACCGCGGCGATGACGTGCAGCCCGTGCAGCCCGATCAACGAGTAGAACATGCCGCCGTAGATGCCGGACGACAGACGCAGCCCGTACCCGATCAGGCGCGCCCATTCGCTGCCCTGGGCGACGAGAAAGACGACGCCGAGCAGCAGCGTCGCCCACAGCCAGCGCCGGCAGGCCGCGCGCGCGGCCACGCGCGCCGCGCGCGCGGCTCTCCAGACCGTCGCGCCGCTGAGCAACAGCACCAACGTGTTGGCGCCGGTGACCGCGATCGGCAGCCGCGGCTGTCCCGGCGGCGGCCATGCGGCCGCTTGGGCACGCAGGGCGAGGTAGGCGGCGATCAGCGACCCGAAGAGCACCACCTCGCTGCCGATGACGAGCTTCATTCCCAGCAGCGCCGGGCTGTCGCGGACGCCGTCGCCGTTGCTCGCGACCGGTCCGCCGGCGCGGTGGACCAGTCGCAAGGGCCGGGACGCGGTGCGATGCGGCGCGTTCGGCGCCATGACTCGCCCGGCTCGCGGCGCCGGGTCAGCGCAGCATCGCGCCGCTCAGCGTCCCACCCGGTCGAAGGCCATCATGCTCAACAGGACGGGCAGATAGACCAGCGACGCGAGAAGGAGCCAGCGCGCCGAACCGGCGCGGCGGATCGCAAAGGCGACCGCGGTGGCGAGCAGACCGCCGCCGAGGATCAGCGCCACCGCGAGGTACAGGGGACCGGCCATGCCGAGCAGCGCCGGCGTCACGCCCACCGCCGCCAGCGCCAGGCTGTAGCTGAGCACCGCGCGCTCGGTCCGACGCGTGTCCGGCTCCACCACCGGCAGGAGCCGGAATCCCGCATCCGCGTACTGATCCGCGTAGAGCCGCGCGATCGCGAGCGAGTGCGGGATCTGCCAGAGGAAGAGGATCGCGAACAGCACCACCGCGCCGTCGCCGAAATCGCCGCGCGCCGCCACCCAGCCGGTCACCGGTGGCAGCGCACCCGGCACGGCACCGACGATGGTGCACAGCGGCGTGATCCGCTTCAGCGGCGTGTAGATGAACAGGTACACGGCGGAGGTCACGGCCGTGACGGCGGATGCCAGCGGGTTCACCGCCAGCAGGAGCTGGGCGAGCCCGATCACCGTCAGCGCGCCACCGAACAGCAGTGCTGGCAGTGGCTGGACCCGACCTGCCGGCAGCGGCCGCCGCCGCGTGCGCGCCATGCAGGCATCGAGATCGCGCTCCAGATACTGGTTCAGGGCCAACGCCCCGGCCGCCGCGAACGCCGTGCCGGCCATCGCGTGGAGAAAGAGACCGGCGGGAATCGCGCCGGGCGCGCCGAGATAGAATCCGGCCGCGGCCGTGATCACCACCATGGTCACGAGGCGCGGTTTGGTCAGCGCCAGGTAGGCGGCCATCACCTGTCCGGTGGCGCGCGTCTCGGCTCCCCCAATCGCCTCGGCGACTCGATTCATGGTCGGAAATCCAGCCGCCTATATGGTCAAGTTCCGCTTCTCCGCGCAACGGGGGTCCATGCCCTGGGCGCCGGCGCGCCAGACAGCGGCGACCGGCGGGCCGCGGATCAGCGGTCGAACGCGGGGTCGTGCGCGAGCGCGACCTCGACCACGTCGCCCTCGCGCTGCACCCGCAGGGCCAGCGCTGCGGCGCCCTGCCGCATCTTGGCGCGGAAGTCCCGCGCATCGCGCACCGGCTCGCCGTCGACCTCGAGGATCACGTCGCCGCGCCGCAGCGCGCGCGGCCCGCCGGCGGTGACGTCGGACACGACGACGCCGCGGCCGGCCGGCAGGTCGAAGTAGCGGGCCAGCTCGACCGACAGACCCTGGACCGTGATGCCCCCCACCGTCGCCACGTCGTCCGCGGCGGAGTCGCGCATCTGCACCACCGCCTCGCGCGCGAAAAGCTGGCGCTCGACGAAGATCGGCCGCCCGAACCGCACCGCCAGGGCGATCGCGTCGCTGGGGCGGCTGTCCACGGTGACCTCGTCGCCATCGCGCGCGAGAACGATGTCGGCGAAGTAGGTCCCCTCCTGCACGTCGCGGATCAGCACCCGCCGCAGATCCACGCCGACCCGGTCGAACATGGTCTTCACCAGGTCGTGGGTGCGCGGGCGCGGCGGCGTGTCCCCGGCGAGCTCCATGGCGATCGATTGCGCCTCCGTCATGCCGATCCAGATCGGCAGCGCCGTCTTGCTGCCGGGATCTTCGAGGAGCACCACCGGCGAACGCGATGCCGGATCCATCGCGATGCGGCGCACGCGGACCTCGACCTGTCGATCGCCGTGACGCGCGCAGCCGCCGGCGAGAACGGCGAACAGGACCACGGTGGCGAAGGGCGCGAGGGACCTCACGCCCGCAGGGTCCTCCGGCAAGGGCCCCGAGTCAACGCGAACCTTCGTCAGATGCCGATCACGCCGGCCGCCAGCCGAGCGGCCAGCTCGCGCAGCGCCTCGCGCCGCGGCCCGGGCAGCACCTGCCGCTCCTTGCCGCGACCGGCTCGCCGTTCGACCGCTCCGAGCTCGGCGAAGCGGCTGATCGCGTTGGTCAGCGTCACCGACGAGTTCCCCTCCGGCTTGCGCACCTCGCCGAGCAGTAGCCCGGCGCGATACCGCCTGCGCATCCGGTCGATCAGCGATTTCTCGGTCATGCCCGCCGCCGGCAGCTCGAGCAGCGTCTGGGCGGCGATCCAGTACGCCTCGCGGAAGTTGTCGAGCAACGGGCGCACGGCGACGACGAAGGGATGCGCGGTCGCCAGAGACCCCTCTCCCTCGCCCACCACCACGTCCTGGCCGCGCAACTGCACGCGCACGTCCTCGATGGCGGCCGCCAGTTCCTGCCGCTCGGGCCGCGGGAACTCCCAGCGCAGGAGGTCGAGCCACCAGCCCACCTCGATCACCAAATCCTCCCCCGTCAGCCCGCGGGCGATGGCGTCGACGATGAGGGACGGCAGGAGGAAGAAGTGGATCGTGTTGTTCTTGTAGAAATCGAGCGCCAGCCGCTTCTCGGCCGGGACGTGCAACACCGACCGCGACTCGCCGGACAGGCGCTGAACCAGCCCACCGCCCTCGAGGAAGGCGAGGTTCTCGCGGAAGTCGCTCTCGGCGTTGCGCTCCAGCGAGGCGGTGAAGCGAACGCCGCTGGCGCGCAGGAAGTGCGTCAGCGCCAGGGCCCGGGTGACGAAGTCGTCGAGTCGGCAGGCCCGATGCGCCAAGCCGAGCAGCACGGTCGCCGACACCGAGGTGGCGCCGGCGACCGCGACGTCGTTGACGCCGCGCAGCAAACGGAACCCGAGCTTCTGCACGAAGCGGCGTTTGCGCTCGCTCACCGCCGGATCGTCGTCGCGGCGGAATTCCTCGCGGTTGGCGCCCAGCGCGGCGGCGAGCGAGATCGGTTCGGCGAAGGTGATGTCGACGGTACCGTGGCGCCGCCGCAGCACGCGCCGGGCCCGCACCAGCCCGGCGAGCGATTCCGGCTCCTTCTCCGCGCCCCCGAGCTCGCGCTGGTACTCCTCCTCCTCGACGATCCGGCCGTAGTGGATCGACACCGGCACGAAGTAGAGGTCGCGGCGGGCGCCGTCGAGGAACGCGTCGACCAGCGCCGACAACATGCCGAGCTTGGGGGTGAGGATCTTGCCAGTCCGGCTGCGCCCGCCCTCGATGAAGAACTCCTGCGTGTAGCCCTCGCGGATGAGGAACTTCAGGTAGGAACGGAACACCGCCTTGTAGAGGAGGTTGTCCTCGAAGCTGCGGCGGATGAAGAACGCGCCGGCGCCGCGGAACAGCGGGCCGAGCGGCCAGAAGGAGAGGTTGATGCCGGCGGCGATGTGCGGCGGGCTGAGGTAGTTCACGTGGAAGAGGTAGGAGATGATGAGATAGTCGAAATGGCTGCGGTGGCAGGGCACCAGCACGACCGGGTGCTGGCGCATGGTGTCGGTCACCCTGTCGAGGCCGGCGTACTCGACGCCCTGGAAGAGCCGCGGCCAGATGCGGTTGAAGACGAACTCGACGATCGAGAAGTAGCTGCCGTGGAAGTTGGCGGCCATCTCGTCGAAGTAGCGCTCGGCCCGCCGCCAGAGCTGCGACTGCGCCTCGCGGCCGTCGGCGGCCAGGCTCCGGATGGCGGCCCGCACCTCGTCGTCCTGCAGCGCGCGCTGGCGCGCCTGGCGCTTCGGCAACAGCAGCGGCCCGAAGACGACGCGCTCCTCGCGATAGAGGAAGATCTGCAAGGCCCGCGTCAGGCGACGGACGACGCGCTCCTCGCCCTCGCGCTGGTACTCGCGGGTGAACGAGCGCACCGGCACCTCGAGGCCGACGCTGAGGCTGGTATCGTTGAGGTTCCACAGCAGCGAGAGCAGCCGGCGGATCTCGCCCGGCATCTCCTGCAGGCTGTACACCAGGGTCGCCAGGCGCGATTCCTTGCGCCGCATGCCGCGGCCGCGCAGGACGGCGATCGGCACCAACGAGACCTCGTCGCCGGACGACGTCCACTGGTGGTGGACGATCTCCCGCAGGTAGTCCGGACCGGTGCGGGCGCGCAGCGCCCGTTGGCGACCGGGGCGGCCGCCGACCCCGACGGCGCGCCCGCGCAGGAACAGCAGCACCGGATATCCGGCGGCAACCAACCGCTGGCAGCGGCTGCGGTCGGCGAAGGCGCGCAGCTCGCGGCCGCCGAACAGGCGCGTCCGCTTGAGCCAGCGCCACATCGCGCCCGCCATCTCTGGCAGTGGGCGGGCCCAGAAGAGCGGCAGGTCGTTGACGAACGCCGGCACCGGCAACCCCTCGCGCTTGAGCACGAAGGTGACGAGCAGGAAGTCCACCCACGAGCGCTGGCGCATGACGTAGATCACGGAGCCCCGGGCGGCGAGCTCACGCACGTGCTCGACGGCGCTGGGAGCGATGCGGATCGACGCGAAGAGGCGCCGGCAGATCCAGGTGACGAGGAAGTTGAACCGGGTCGCGGGCTGGACGGGAGAAGTTGCCGGTGGCGGCGTCGGCTCGTCGTGACGGTAGGCGGGCTGGCTCATGAGACTCGGGCCCACATCATGCGCCGAGGCGGCCAGCGACTCAACTCAGATCAGCCGCCGCGTCGACCCGCGCGCGAGCGCCGCCACCACGGCGCGGACGTCCTGGGCGCGCGACCGCGGGCAGACGAGCACGGCGTCCGCCGTGTCGACGACGATCAGGTCGTCGCCGCCGAGCACGGCAACGACGCGGCTGCCCGCGTGCACCGTCGTGTTGCGGCAGTCGAGCAGGATCGCCGGGCCGCGATGCGCGTTGCCGGCCCGATCGGCGCCCCACAACGCCGCCATCGCCGCCCAGCTCCCGACGTCGCTCCAGTCGAAGGTGGCGTCGACCACCGCGATGCGGCGCGCTCGCTCCAGGACCGCCACGTCGACCGGCTCCGCGGGCAGCCGCCGGTAGGCGCGGCCCGCGGCGGCGCCGCGGGCCGCGACCGCATCCGCCGCCGCCGCGATGGCCGGCGCATGGCGGGCGAGGGCATCGCGAAAGACGTCGACGCGCCAGGCGAACATGCCCGAGTTCCACCGGTAATCGCCGCTGGCGAGGAACCGGCGGGCCGTCGGCAGGTCTGGCTTCTCGACGAACCGCACGGCGCGCGCGACGCGCGGACGGCGGCGATCCAGCGGCGCGCCGATGCGGACGTAGCCGTAGCCGGTCTCGGGCCCGGTCGGCGGAATGCCGAAGGTCACCAACCATCCGTCCTCGGCCACGTCGAAGGCGCGGCGCAGACAGTCGCGAAGCGCCGCGACGTCGGTGATCGCGTGATCGGCCGCGAGCACCGCCATCGACGCGGCCGGAGCGCGGCGCGCGATCTCGGCCGCCACCAGCGCCAGGCAGGCAGCGGTTCCGCGCGGTGCGGGCTCGACGATCAGATTCCGCGGCGCCAGCCATGGCAGTTGCTCGCGCACGATCGGCGCGTGCGCCGGCGGCGCCACCACCAGCAGGTGACTGCGCCGTACCACGCCATGGACGCGGCGCGCCGTCTCCTGCAGCATCGTGCCGCGGCCGGCGAGACGCAGGAACTGTTTCGGCCGGGCGGCGCGGCTGAGCGGCCAGAATCGCGTCCCGGCGCCCCCCGCCATGATGACCGCGAAGCGGGTCGGCGTCCTCGTGCCCATCCCTGGCGAGCTATCCGAGAAGGATGCGGCAGCGCAACCGCGCGGTCAGCGACCAGCGCGTACGCTGCGCGCCGCGTCGACGACGCGCGCGATGTCGCCGGCGTCGGCGTAGAAGTGCGGCGCGAGGCGGACACCCCCCATCCGCTGGCGGGCGATGACGCCGTGCTGGGTGAGGGCCGCGTGCAGCGCCGCCGGGTCGCCGAGCGCGATGGTCAGGATGCCGGAGCGCTCTCCGGGCCGACGCGGGCTCAACACCGTGGCGCCGAGCGCGGTGAGCTGGTCCGCCAGGGCGTCGGTGATGGCGAGCACGCGTTGCTCGATCGCCGACGGCCCGACCTCGAGCAGCAGGTCGAGGGCGGCGCCGAGGGCGCGGATGCCGAGGTGCATCTGGGTGCCCGGCTCGAGCTTCGCGGCGTCGCGCCGCAGCTCGAAGTGATACGGGAGGTAGGTGTCGCAGTCGACGACGCTCT
Organism: bacterium; assembly: GCA_019637795.1. Classification (NCBI taxonomy): domain Bacteria; species bacterium. Next base: position 181,373 of record JAHBUY010000003.1, read on the forward strand.
TCCAGCCCAACAACACCGGCTCGAGGTCCGCGAGGGCGCGGCTGGCGACGAAGAGGAAGCCACACCCCTCCGGCGCGAGCAGCCACTTGTGCCCACCGACCGCCAGGAAGTCGACGCCGCAGGCGGGCGCGTCGATCGTCATGGCGCCGACCGCCTGGATGCCGTCGACCGCGAAGCGGATGTCGCGTTGACGGCAGAACGCGCCGAGCGCGGCGAGGTCGGTGCGGAACCCCGACTGCCAGTCGACGGCGCTGACCGCGACGACGCGCGTCCGCGCGTCCACCGCGGCCGCGATCTCGTCGACGCCGAAGCGGACGCGCGGCCGCGCCACCAGGCGCGTCTCGACGCCCAACCTCCGCAGCCCCCACCACGGGTAGACGTTGGAGGGATACTCGTCGGCGACGGCGACGACGTTGTCGCCCGGGCGCCAGCGCAGGCCGGCCGCGACCAGCGACAGTCCGGCGGCCGTGTTCTGGACGAACGCGATCTCCTCGGGGACGGCGCCGATCAGGCGCGCCGCCGCCGCTCGCGCCGCGTCGACCCGCGCCGTCCAACCGGCGTAGGTCGTGCTGATCGACCGCTCGGCCTCGTCGGCGAAGGCGCGGATCTCCGCTGCGACGCGCCGCGGCAGCGGCGCCAGCCCGGCGTGGTTCATGTGCACGCAGTCGGCGGTGGAGGGAAACTCGCGCCGCCAGCCCTGCCAGTCGATTGTCGTCACCGTCGCCCTTCCTCTATATGTGCGGGCCGTGCCCGCTCCCCCGGCTCCCGGCGCGCGGCAGATCCGCTGCGACGCCGACGGCACCCGGCTCGACCGCCTGGTCGCCGAACGCGGTGGTGGGATGACCCGCCGGCGTACGGCGGCGATCATCGCCGCGGGCGCGGTGCGGGTCAACGGGCGACGGGCGCGCAAGGGGCAGTTGTTGCGGCGAGGCGACGTGGTCGAGATCGACGCCGCGGCCCTGGCCACGGCGCCACTCGCAGCCCAGCCGGAGTTGGCGCTGCCGCTGCTCTACCAGGACGAGGCATTGATCGCCCTGGACAAACCGCCGGGCATGCCGGCAATGGCCCTGCGCTCCGACGATCGCGATACCGCGGCCAACTTCCTCGTCGCGATCGCCCCCGAAAGCGCCGTCGCTGGAGGCTCGCCGCTCGAAGCGGGACTCGTCCACCGGCTCGACACCGGCACCTCCGGCGTGCTCTTGGCCGCACGCACGGCGGTCGCCTGGCGCGACCTGCGCGGGCAGTTCCACCGCGGCCAGGTCGAGAAACACTACCTCGCATGGGTGGACGGTGACGTCGCCCGTGCCGCCACGCGGCGCGAACCCATCGCCCACGACCCGCGCCGGCCGCGCTCGATGCGCGTCTGCTTCGACCCGCAGCAGGCGCGCGCGCTCGCCGGGCGCCCCGCCCTCACCCACTTCCGGCCGCTGGCGCGGCGCGGCGACATGACCCTGCTGGCGGTGGAGATCACCACCGGCGTCCGCCACCAGATCCGCGTCCACCTGGCCGCGATCGGCCATCCCATCCGCGGCGACGCGTTGTACGGCGGCTCGCCTGCGCCGCGCCTGATGCTGCATGCCGCGACGCTCGTCGTGCGCCATCCCACGAGCGGCGGCCGGCTGCGGATCGAGAGCCCGCCCCCGACGAGCTTCGCGGCCCCGGCATGATGACCGGCGCCGGTCGCGTCAGGCGGCCTTGCCCTTGCCCTTGGTCTTGGCGCAGGCGCCGCAGAGGTTGTACGCGTTGTTCGGGTCTTCCACCAGGCCGTCGTCCATGTTGTGGCAGACCTTCTTGCACTCGGCGCAGATGAAGTAGACGCCCTCGATCGTCTTGTTGATCCGTTCGCGATTGAGGATGCGCCCCTTCAGCTTCTCGATGCGGATGCCGAGCAGCGTCTCATACTGCCGCTTGATCTTCCGCCGGCCGGCTTCGTCCTTGGGAAGGTCGCTGTCCTCCTGTCCCTCGCCGGCGTCGTTCGCTTCCAGCACGCTGTAGCTCTTCTTGCCCGAGCCCTTGCTCTTCTTGCTCGCTGTGCGCGCCATCGCACTCGCTCCCGTCGCTCGCTCGGCGGCTACTTCGTCCGCGCCATGTAGCCACAGCCCTTGTCGCACACCCAGAAGAATCCCTTCTGCGGACCGTAGCCGGTGAAATAGGTGACACGGCTGTCGGCTCCGCAGCTCGGGCAGGTGTGCTTCACCATCGCCGCTCCGGGCCCCTTCTGGGCGGTTTTCGCCTTCTTCTCGGCCATGATGCGCTTCCTCCTTGGGCGCTAACTCGAACCTCGGGTCGGCAGCAGCGGGTGGTCGCGGGATTGATCGCTGTCCACGATGCCGGGCGATTGCTCACACGGCGGGCCGGAGACTGCCCGACGCTCCAGCGATACCGAAAGCCATTTCCCCAGTCAACGAGGTAGGTCGCCGCGATCGCGCGGATGTGGTAGCCGCCGCAGTTGCCATGTCGCCAGCGCGCCGCCGCCGGCCGGACCGCGGCGCCACCGGTGCCGCCGTCGAGCCGCTCTCATACTGCGACTTCGTCGACCGGGCCCTGTTCGATCCCGCATGGGGCTACTACAGCACCGGCGGGGTGCGTTTCGGCGAGGGCGGGCATTACGACACCTACCCGTTGGCGCTGTCGCCGGTCTTCGGCCGCATGGTGGCCCACTACGCCTTTCGCGTCTGGCAGCGGCGCGGTCGCCCGCCGCGCTTCGAGCTCTGCGAGCTCGGGGCCGGCAACGGCCAGCTCTGCCTCGACACCCTGCTGGGGATCGACGGCGAAGCGCGCCGGCGTCCGACGTGGCGCGCCTTTGCCGCCGCGACGCGTTACCGCATCGTCGAGCGCAGCGTCGGCCTGGTGACGCGCCAGCGCCGGACTCTCGGCCCGCTGGCGGCGCGCGTGACCTGGCAACGCGCCGACCTCGCGCAGCGCGCGCCGGCCGCCTTCGGCCCCGTCGGCCTGATCGTGGCCAACGAGGTGCTGGACTGCCTGCCGCACCACAAGGTGGTCGGCACCAGCGGCGGTCCGGGCGTCGTGCACGTGCAGCCGATGCTCCACCGCCGGCCGCTCGGCCCCGCCGCCCTCGCCGCGGCGATGCGCGACCCCGCGGCGCGCCAGCGCGTGCGCTTCCGCGAGATCGTCCGGCCGCTGCGCCAGCTCCCGGCGCTGGCCCGCTGCATCGCGCGGTACTATCCCGAGTTGCGGGACCTGCCACCGGATGCCCCGCCGGTGTTCGTCGCGCCGCGCCTGGCGTCGCTGCTGGCCAATACCGCGCGCTGCTACACGCGTGCCGACGCGATCTGGATCGACTACGGCGAGCTGCGCCGCTTCCATCTGCGCGCCCCGGAATGGCGCAAGGCCTTTGCCGGGCCGCCACGCTCCGGTCGCAGCATCTATGACGCGCCCGGCGCCGATGACATCACCTTCATGGTGGACTTCACCCTGGCCGCGGACGCGGCGCGCGATGCCGGGTGGCAGGTCGTCGCCTATGGACCGCAGGCCGAGCTGGCGCGGCTGAGCGGTATCGCGGTGGACGACGGGCTGCTGGAGGAGATCGTCCGGCAGCGGGCCCTGGTCTGGATGCTGGCCCTGGCCGGTGTCGGCGCCGAGGCAACGTGGCGCAGCGGCGCGATCGGCCACGCGCGCGGGACGACCGCCGGAGCGGAGCCGGTGCGCCGCTACGTGGCGCGCTCGCTGCGCGAGTTCCGCCGCCGCCGCGGCGCCACGTTCAAGCTGCTACTGCTGCGACGTTAGCCGCCAGCGCCGCCAGCTCAGGGGGTGATGCGGACCACGAACGACGCCGGCGGTCCGGGCTGGCCGCTGCTGTCGCGCACGCGGACGCTGACGACCGTGTCGCCGACCGGAAAGCCGAACGGCTCGGCGATCAGGGCACAGAACTGAACGGTCGTGGCCTTGACGACGAAGCCGAACTCGCCATTGCCGAACACCGTGCAGGCTTCGCTCTCGCGCCGGCCGCCGGGCAGCCCGCTGCCGTTGACGAAGCGGCAGGAGAGATCGTTGATCGCGTTCGAGATGTTCTGCGTCAGGTCGAAGCTCGGCGATGCCGGGATGCCGCCGATCATCGGCAGCATGTCGTCACAGACGGCGAGGCTGCCGTTGCCGAGCGGGCGCGAGACGATGATCTCGAGATCCGGGCGCGTGGCGGGATCGGTGAGATCGCTGCGGAAGGCGTTGGTGCCCACCGGCCGGCGGCTCGGTCCCGGCTTGGCCTCGACCACGAGAGAGAACGAGAAGCCGAACGGTCGCACGTAGATCGGCCAGCCCTGGCTGGTGGTGCCAGACGCGGGCACGACCTCGTCGTTGGCGCGCACCAGGCCGACGTAGGTGATGTCGGCGCCGACCCGCCCAGTGGGCGTCGGCGTGCGCGTCTGCGTCGGCGTGCGGGTGATGGTCGGCGTCAGCGTGATGGTCGCGGTGCGCGTCGCCGTCCCGGTGCGGGTCGGCGTGCGCGTGACCGTCTCGGTGCGGGTCTGGGTGAACGTCGCGGTCTGAGTTCCCGTACGGGTGATGGTCCCGGTGCGGGTCGGCGTGCCGGTGACCGTCGGGATCGCGCTCGACGTTCGACTGGGCGTGGCCGTGAGGGTCCGCGTGCCGGTCGCCAGCGGCGTCGTGGTCGCCGTGCCCGTCCGGGTCAGCGTCGCGGTGGGCGGACGCGTCCCGGTGATGGTCTGCGTCGGCGTGCCGGTGCGGGTGGCGGTCGGCTGCGGCGTGCCACTGGCGGTGCGCGTCGGCGTCACGGTGGCAGTGGCCGCCACGGTTCCGGTGCTGGTTCGGCTCGGCGTCCGCGTCGGCGTGCCGGTGGCGGTGCGCGTCCCGCTCGCCGTCGCCGTGGCGGTCGGGGTGCGGGTCACGCTCGCGGTGGCGGTGAGGCTCGGGCTGCGTGAGCCCACCGGGGTGCGCGTGGGGGTGCGGGTCGAAGTGGGCGACCCGGTGGAGGTCGGCGTCTCGGTCGGCTCGGGGCGGGTATTGGTCGCCGTGGCGATCGGGGTGCGGGTGGCCGTTCGGGTGACCGTCGCGCTGCGTGTCGCGGTGCTGGTGCCGGTCGCCGGCACGGTACCGGTCACCGTGACGGTGCGGGTCGGGGTGATCGACGGCGTGCGGGTGACCGTCCGGGTGGGCGTCTGGGTTCCCGTGGCGGTCTCGGTCGGGAACGGCGTACGGGTCGGAGTGAAGGGGCTGGTGCGCGTGCGCGTCGGCGTCACAGTCAGCGTGAACGTCGCGGTGCGCGTCTCGGTGGCGGTCGGCGGGGCGGTGTCGGTGGCGGTCGGGCTCGGCCCGGGCGTGATGGTTCGAGTACGCGTGCCGGTCGCGCTCGGCGTTCCGCTGGCGGTCGGGCTTGCCGTGCGCGTCGCCGTCGCGCTGCGCGTGGGCGTCGCGGAATTGGGGGGCGTGCGGGTCGGGGTGGCCGAGCGACTGGCAGTAGCGGTAACGGTCGCGGTCGCCGGTTGGGATGCGGTTGCGGTGGGAATCGGCGTACCGGTGGCCGGGACGGCCGTCTCCGTCGCGGAGCGGGTAGGCAGCGGCGTGCCAGTAGCGGTCGGACGGGGCGTCACGGTCACCAGCGGCTCGCTGCCGACGCGCAGGAGGATCTGCATCGGGGCGCTGGGCGTGCCCGCGGTGTCGAGCACGCGGGCGGTGATGATGGTCGCACCGTTCGGGAAAGCCTCGACGGCGGACACCGGCAGGCAGAATTGGGCACGGGTGCGCGGATCGACGAAGCGCTGCACGCCGAAGCTGTCGAAGGTGCAGGCGCGAAACGGGTTGGCGGCGAATTCGAAGCGGCAGCCGATGTCGTTGAAGGCTTCGTTCAGTCCCGGGCGGGGCGCATAGCTCGGCGGAGCCAGACCGGGAACGCCGCCCTCGCCGCAGACGGCGGCGTTGCCATCGCCGAGATTGCGCGTCACCTGCACCTGCAGATCGGGCGGGTCGCCGGGGCGCGTCCGCACCAGTTGTTGCCCGATTGGCACGTTGCCGGGTCCGGGCATCGCCTCTATGACGAGGCGAAAGCCGAGGCCGCTGATCGACTGAAAGGTCGGCACCGGTAGATCCCCCGCCGGGGAGGTGACCGTGCCGTCCGCGGCGGCAATGCCCACGTAGGTGATGACCGGGCCGCTGCCGGCCGGTTGGCCGCCGCGCAGCAGCCGACCGAGGGCGGGAAAATCGGCCGCCGTGACCATGCCGTCGCCGTTGGCGTCGACGCCGCTGCAACTGACCACCGTGCCGCCGTCGACGTCGTCCACCGAGGGGCCGTCGCCGTCGGTGAGCTCGCGGCTCAACTGCGCGAGGTCGCCGTCGGTCACCAAGCCGTCGCAGTCGGCGTCACCGGGGAGCGAGGACACCGTCGCCGCCGCGTCTCCGACGCCCAGCGCCAGGCACGCGGCCGCGGCGATCACAATCAAGACGCGATTGCTCGCCCCGCGCACCATCCGCCAGCTCACGACTTTGTCAGTGTATGCCCGCCCGTCCCTTCAGCGTCAACTGCGCGACACTGGCCGCGCGTCCGAAAAGCGTTGGAATTTCGGTCGACTGTGCCAGCATGCGCGAGCGCGCCGACCTCCGCCGAAGCAATCGGCGTGCGCCCTGCGGGGTAAAGTGACGGTCAACTGACACTTCGACGCTTTCTCGACACCGCGGTCGCATAGCATGGCGTCATATGGTTCGACGATTTGTCGTCGATCCAGGTGGCATGTGCCGTGCTGGACTCACGCGCAACCCCAGGCGCAACACCAGGAGGAAAGCCAATGATGACCAGCGACAGGATCAACCAGCAGGGTTCGATGATCTCCCAACTGCGCCAGCGCCTCAGCATGACGCAGGAGGAGTTCGCGCACGCCATCGGCGTCACCGTGTCCACGGTGAACCGGTGGGAGAACGGTCACATCGAGCCGAGCCGGTTGGCACGCAAGGCGATGCAGGGTCTGGCCACCCAGGCGGCGATCCCCATCGATCTCGAGGCCACCACGGCGCCGCTCATCGGGCACGTCAGCAAGTCGTTCTGACGGATCCGCGATCCGCGTGGGAGCGACCGGCGGACGCCCACTGGGCCCGTCCGCCGGTCGCCCACTGGATCACCCGCCGCGGCGAACGCGGCGGCAGCCCGGGCGCCGTCAGGGGGGGCCCAGGTGTCGGCCCGATGCACCCGACGGAGCGCCGCAAAGGGCTTCCATTGAGCTCATCGGGCGCGGGTGGGAACAGCGCAGAGCGGCCGAGCAAGCGCGATGGAACGCTCGCTCGGCCGGTGGCCCTGCGGACGCTGACACGACGCGGGTGCCGGCGCTTCAGTCCTTCTTGCGGTCGAACAGGTAGATCACCCAATCCCCGCCGGCGTTGTTGCCGGTGAGATTGGCGTTGGACTCCCAGACGACGAAGCGCCGCTTCTTGATGCGCGGCGCCTGGTTGGTGCCGAAGCGCGATCGCGACAGGAGGAGCAGCTCGCCCTTGCTGCGATCGAACTGGAAGATGCGGCGGTTGCTGGCGCCGCTCAACGTCAGATCGGCGGTGGATTCGAAGACCAGGAATCGCTTGCTGAGATTGATCACCGGGTTGGTGCTCTCGCCGCTCGGGGCGTGCGTGATCTGCTCGAAGGCGCCCGTACGCCGCGTCCAGGTGAAGACTTCGCGGCTGCCGTCGGTGTTCTGCCCGGTGACCAGATCGGCGGTCGAGGAGAAGGCGATCAGCGCGCTGTTGGCGTCGAGGCTACCGGCCCGGTTGTCGGCTGGCGCCGCGGTATTGGTGAGCTGACGAATCTCCACCGCGCCGCCGCCGCGCAGCCGCGCCAGAAACAGCTCGCGGTTGCCGTCGGCGTTGCTGGCCGCCGGCGCCCTGGGATCGTTCTGCAGGTCGCCCGTCGAGTCGAAGATCAAGCGGCGCCCATCGATGGTCGCCGGGCGGTGGTTCTCCACCGGCGGCAGCGTGTCCGTGACCTGGATCCACTGGTTGCTGCGCGGCTTGTAGATGAAGATCTCGGTGTTGCCGTCCGCGTTCCCGCCGGTCGGATTCGCATTTGACTCGAGCACCACCACCTTGCCGCTCATCGCCGGCACCGGGCGCTCGAAGCCCTCGGGTGGCGCACCGTCGGAGTACGACGACAACGCCGGCGCGGCCTTCTCGAAGCTCTTGCGGCTCCAGGCGTCGACCTCGCGCGAGCCGTCCACGTTGCCGCCAGCGGCATCGCTGTCGCTGTCGAACACCACCGTCTTGGCGAGGCCGGTGAGACGGGGGCCACGGCTGCTCGTGCCGGCGCCACCGTTGGTGAGCTGGGTGACGATCACGCACTCGCCGTTCAGGATGATCGGATCGGCGCTCGGGTCGCCCGGACACTGCTTGCGCCCGTTGCAACGCGTGCAGGCGCCGAGATTGGCGAAGTCACACGACAGCAGCCCCCCGAGGCAGATGCCGGTCAACGACTTCTTCGGCCGCCGATTGAGAAGGAAGATCTCCTGGCTGGCGTCGCCATTGCTGTAGGCGCTGCGCCGATCGACGTTCATGTTCGCGCTCGACTCGAACACGATGTAGCGGCCGAAGGTGTCCAGATCCGGATTGCGCCCCGGCACCAACTGCCGCACCTCGGCGGTCTCGGTGCTGCACACGCCCTGGATGCTCGGGAAGCCCTGTGGGAACGGCTTGCAGAGAAACTCGAGGAACGTGGTGCTGGCGCCACCGACGCGATTGACGATGCGATCGCCGATGCCGGTGTAGAGGCCGCTCGGACCGGTCTGCGAGCGCCACCAGTTGAGGGACGCGTCGAGGGTCCCGGCGCCGGACTCGTTGCCCAGGCCGACCTCGTTGTGGGTGATGTTGTTGTCGTGGATCGCCGTCACCTCGGCGCCGGGACGAATGGTGATGCCATCGCCGCTGTTGTTGGCGATCGCGTTCTCGATCACCTGACTGCCGGCGCTCATCGCCGCGAGCACCAATCCCGAGGTGTTCGAGTTGGCGATGGTGTTGGCGGCGATCGTGGCGCCGATGCCCGACAGGGACACCGCCGAGCCGCTGGCGCCGCCGCCGCTGATCTGATTGGCAATGATGCTGACCAGGATCGCCGGCGTCCCCTCCTGTTGCAGGATCTCGATGTGCGACGCGTTGCCGGCCATGGTGTTGCCTTCGATCTGGACGCAGTCGACGCGGCGCTGCCAGCCGATGCCGATGGCACTGTTGCTGATGGTATTGTTGCTCAACGTCAGGTTCGTGCCGCGCCCTGGGCTGGCGCACGACGGTTGGCCGAGCGGGCAGATGGCGTTCGCGGAAATCGCGGAGCCACCGCTCGCCTGGATCGTCAGGCCGTCGATCACCACGCCGCTGCGCCGGATGTCGAAGGCGGTGCCGGTCGTCTGCACGATCACGCCGGGCGCGAAGGCGCGGATCTTGACCTGCTTGGTGACCTGCACCGGCTGCGTGTAGGTGCCCGGACAGATGGTGATGATGTCGCCGTCCGCGGCGTTGTCGATCGCCGTCTGGATGTCGGGGTCGCTCGGCGCTCCGCAGCCGCCGACGAAGCGCTCGACGCCCGGATAGACCAGGCTGCAGGCGGTCGAGACGGTGCAGTCGGGCTCGCATCCGTCACCCGCGATGCCATTGCCGTCGTCGCAGCTCTCGCCAGGATCGAGATTGCCGTCGCCGCAGTAGGGCACCGGCGTGTTGGTACGGGTCGGCGTATTGGTCACCGTCGGCGTGTCGGTGATGGTCGCGGTGGGCGGATTGGTCCCGGTCGCGGTCTCGGTGGCGGTCGGCGTCGAGGAGGGCGTCGGCGTCGACGTCAGCGTGTAGATCGGCGTGCACACGGCGCCGGTGCAACCGAGGCCCGGATCGCACGTCTGGCAGGCGTCGCAGACGACGGGGGCGCTGACGCAGCCGCCGGCGTTGGCGTTGGGATTGCCGGGCTGGCAGGTGTCGGTGGTGCACAGACTGTTGTCGGCGCAGTCGGCGTCGCTCTGGCACTGGTTGACGGTGATGTTGACCGAACACGAGGCTTGCAGATTGGAGCTGTCCGTGGCGGTCATCGTGACGACGTGCGTCGTTCCGGCGTCGCCACCGATGGTGTTCCAGGTGAAGACACTGCTGACCGGGTTGGCGGTGGTTGGCAGCGACGGGGTGAAGGTCGCCCCGCTGGGCATGCCGACGGCGTTGAGCGTCACCGTCTGGCCGAAGTCGACGTCGGACGCCTGAGCGGTGAACGAAACCACGGCCCCCGGATTGACGGTGATGGTGCTGCCACAGGCCGGCGTCGGCGGGTGATCGAAGACCGGCGGCGTGCCGCTCTGGCTGACGAGTTGGATGAGGAAATCGACCGCGATCTTGCTCTTGACGTTGTTGCTGCCGTCGCGATCTTCGATCGTGACCTGGGTGGAATAATAGGTGGTGCCGCTGCCGACCGTGGCACCGGCGGTGTTCCAGGTGTAGAGGCCGCTGCTGCTGATCGTCGCCGCATTGGGCGCGCTCGTCGGCCCCGGCTGGCGGAACCCGCTCGACGACCCGCTCGCCTCGGTCGCGGTAGAGAACCGATACGTGATCGGATCGCCGTCCGGATCGGTGCCCGGAACCTGAAAAGTGCAGAGACCGTTGACCGGACACAGCACGACCGGTGGCATGGTGCTGACCGGCGGTCGGTTGCTGCCGCCGAGCGTGACGCGCGTCTCGATGCGATAGCTGCCGTCGGGGTTGTTGATGTGCTGGTTGCCGCCCGGCGTATTGGAGATGCGGCAGCAGTCCTGGATGAAGGCCGTCTTGGGCGACGAGTTGGTGTAGGTCTTGGAGATCGTGGTGTCGATCGTCGGCAGGCTGCTGGGATCGAGCGCCGTGCCGTAGAGCCAGTCGTTGACCGGGTCGACCGAGGTGACGACGTAGAGCAGGGCGTTGAGCGGCGAGGAGATCACCGAGCCCTGGCCGGGATCGAACTGCGTGCCGCCGAGCGATTCGACGATGACGTCGCCGACGGCGGCGTAGCCGTCGACACCGCTGCACGCAATCGATGGCAGCGACGGGCTGGCGACGTTGCGGCAGCGACCACTGGCGGTGCTGTAGGCGCTGCGCCGCCAGGCGCCGGTGATGGTGAACTCGACGGTGTTGCCGGCGATCGGCGCCCAGGTGATGAGCGCGGCGCGCTCATGGGTCGCCGAGGCAGGCGCGGGGAGCAGTGCCGCCACGGCCAGTAGCACCCACGTTGCCGCCCAGGCCCCCCGCGCGCCGCGGCGCGCGAGATTGTCGGACGTGCGTCGTTGTCTCATTCCGGTTCCCCCACACGAACTGCGACCGGCCACCGCTTCATCCCCCCGGCATCCGCGGCGCACTAGACGCGTTATCTATGCACGTGCCCTGTCACTGGGACACGAACGATCGCCGCGACGCGCATTCGATCGTCCATGCCAACGGCTGTATCGTTTTGCCGGTCACCCTACTGATCGGTCAGCCGCAATGTCAAGATATATTCAGACGTTGCGACTTCGCACATCGTACGTCCGCAAGTCCCTGCCGGAACGGAGGAAACGGCGCCGACACGGCTGGATGCGCGACGGGAGAAGGGAATGGAACCGGGCGTCGACGGAAGGCTGGCGCTGCCCGATCGAGCCGGGCGGCGCGCGCGGCTCAGATGCCGGAGCCTTTTTCCTCGTAGCCGACGTGGATGCCGCATTCGCGCTGGTCGGCGTTCTCCCACCACCAGCGCCCGGCGCGCTCGTCCTCGCCCGGTTGGATGGACCGGGTGCAGGGCACGCAGCCGACGCTGGGGTAGCCCTGATCGTGCAGGCGGTTCACCGGCACGTGGTTGCGATCGACGTAGGCCATCACGTCCTCGCGCGTCCAGCGCACCAGCGGGTTCAACTTGATCCGCCCCCCGTGCACCTCGTCGACCTCGACCGCGCGGACGTCGCCGCGGGTGACCGACTGGTCCGGGCGCAGGCCGGCAATCCAGGCGTCGAGCTCGGCCAGGGCGCGTTCGAGCGGCTCGACCTTGCGCACGCCACAGCACTTCTTCCGCAGGTCGACCGAATCATAGAACAGGTTCAGCCCGTGCTCCCGCACCATGGCCTGCACGGCTTCGGGGCGCGGAAAGTAGACCTCGACCTCGACCTCGTAGCGCGTGCGCACGCGGTCCATGAGGTCGTACGTCTCCTGGTGGAGGCGGCCGGTATCGATCGTGAAGACGCGGGTCCGCGCCGGGTCGATGGCGTGCATCATGTCGAGGATCACCATGCCCTCGGGCGAGCCGAAGCTGGCGGACAGCGCGAGACGGGGCGCGAAGGTGTCCATCCCCCAGCGCAGGATCTCCTCCGCGGGCTTGTCGTCGAAGGCGCGCGACAGGACGGTGTCGATCACCGACCGCGGGATGGCGACGCTCATGAGGCAAAATGTCTAGCGCAAGCGCTGCGCCGGTTCCATGGGCCCTCGGGTCAGGGCGCCAGGGCGATGGTGAGCTTGTCGCGCAGCCCGCCGAACGACCCGTTGGACATGAGGACGACGACGTCGCCGGCCGCCGCACCGGCGGCGATCGCCGCGGCGATGGCCCCGGCGTCGCCGATCGCGTCGGCGGCGACGCCGGCCCGGCGCAGGTCGGAGACCAGTTGCTCGGGGGAGAAGAGCTGATCGGCGTTCACCGCGTCGCTCTGCTTCTGGAACACGCCGCCGACGATCACCCGATCGGCCGCCGACAGGGCCGCGACGTATTCGCGCTGGAACACCCGCCGGCGGCTGGTGTTCGAGCGCGGCTCGAACACGCCCCACAGGCGGCGGCCCGGATAGCGGGCGCGCAGCGCCGCCAGGGTGCCGGCGACCGCGGTGGGATGATGGGCGAAATCGTCGACCACGGTGACGCCGCGATAATCGCCCACCACCTCTTGGCGTCGCGCGACGCCGCGAAAGCGCGCCAGCCCGTCGGCGATGCGGTCGTGGGACAGCCCGAGCTCGCGCGCCAACGCGTACACCCCGAGCGCGTTGCGGGCGTTGATCGCGCCCGGGACCCGCAGCGTCAGCGCGCCTTCGCGCCGGTCGGCGAAGAGCACGTCGAAGCGCAGGGCGCCGCCCTCGTCGCGCAGACCCGCGATGCGCCACGCGGCGCCGGGCTCCTCGCCGACGGTGATGACCCGCGCCGCGCCGCCGCGCGCGATCTCGACGGCGTGCGGAAAGGCGGTGGCGACGACCAGCGGAGCGCCGGCGGGCAGCAGGGCGACGAAGGCGCGGAAGGCGGCCTGCACCGCCGCGAGGTCGCGATAGATGTCGGCGTGGTCGAACTCGACCGCGGTGAGAATCGCGGCGCTCGGCCGGTAGTGGAGGAACTTCGGTCCCTTGTCGAAGAAGGCGCTGTCGTATTCATCGCCTTCGATGACGAAGCACGGGCCCCGGCCGAGCTTGAAGTTGCCGCCGAAATCGAGGCTCTCGCCGCCGACCAGCAGACTCGGGTCGAGCCCGGCGCACTCCAGCACCCAGCCCAGCATCGCGGTCGAGGTCGTCTTGCCGTGCGTGCCCGCGACCACCAGCGACTGTTTGTCGGCGAGGAAGAGCGCCCCCAGCGTCTCCGGCAGCGAGAGATAGGGAAGGCCCGCGGCGAGCACCGCCTGCACCTCGGCGTTGTCGCGCGACACCTTGTTGCCGATCACCACCAGGTCGGGAGGCGGCTGCAGGTTCTCCGGCCGGTAGCCCTCGAGCACCGGGATGCCGAGGCGCTCGAGCAGGGTGCTCATCGGCGGATAGATCGCCTCGTCGGATCCGGTCACCCGCATCCCGCGCGCCCGCAGCATGCCGGCGAGCGCCGCCATGGCGACGCCGGCGATGGCGATCAGGTGCACGTGGCGCACGGCGGCCAGATCCGCCGCCGGTCGAGCGTCACCCATCCTCACCCCTCCCCGTCCAGCGCCTCGTTCACCAGGTCGTGTATGACGGGGCGGAACTGCTTGATCGCATCGTTGTCGCGCGTCGGATGCACCCGGTTGGTGAGCAGCACCACGTGGCGGTCGCGCGCCAGGTCCATCCAGATCGACGTGCCGGTGAACCCGAGATGCCCGATGGTGTCGGACGAGAAGCGGCTGCCGGACTGCGATCCGGTGGGCGACGGCGTGTCCCAGCCGAGCGCCCAGGTCGATCCCGGCGTCCGGTCGCGGGTCCAGAACTCGCGCACCAGCGCCGCCGGCAGCACCTCGTCCTGGCCCGCCCAGGCGGCACGCAGGTGACAGAGCAGCGTGTCGATGTCGCGCGCCGACGCGAACAGGCCGGCGTGTCCGGCGACACCGCCCATCGCCCAGGCGTTGTCGTCGTGGACCTCGCCGCACAGCACCCGCTTGCGCCACGGGCAGCGCTCGGTGGCGGCGATCATCTCGGTCACCGGCACGATGCGGCGCGATCGCACCATGCCGAGATCGATGAACGAGGTGGCGCGCAGCCCCAGCGGCCGCACGACGCGGTCGTTGTAGAAGCGATCGAGCGTCGTCCCCGACGCCATCTCGACCAGCGCCCCGAGGAGCATGAAGCCGAGATCGCTGTAGACCGCCTTCGCGCCGGCCGGCGACTCGGGACGTTCGCGGCCGATCGCCTGGTAGACGTACTCCTTGGCCGCCGTGCTGCCGAGAAAGTTGACCTTCTCGCCCCGCTTCTCGATCTGCTGCAGGTCCTTGTAGAAGGGCCGCCACGCCGCCAGGCCGGACGCGTGCGAGAGCAGGTGGCGGATGGTGACGTGGGTCTTGCCGTAGACGCCGAAGTTGTGGAGGAAGCGCGTCACCCGATCGTCGAGGCGCAGCTTGCCGTCGCGCATCAGCAGCATGATCGCCGTGGTGGTGGCGAGCGGTTTGGTCAGCGAGGAGAGGTCGAAGATGGTGTCCTCGGCCATCGGCGCGCGGGTCGGCTCGATCTGCCGCGAGCCGAAGGCGCGCAGATAGAAGACGTGCGTGCCGGCGCGCACCAGCAGCACGGCGCCGGGGAAGACGCCGCGGTGCACCGCCTGCGCCATCTCCTGCTCGACGCGCTCGAAGCCCATCTCATTCCGCCAGTGGCGATTCGAGCAGGTGCAGCCGCTCGCCGGCGAGGCGGGCGCGCGCGCCGAGCGGCAGCGTGGCGGTGCCCCCACCGTGCCCGGTCGGCAGTCCGAACACCACCGGGTAGCGGGCGTCGGCGAACGCCTCGCGGATGACGTCGCGCACCGTGACCGCGTCGCCGGCATGGCCGCAGCCGGTCATGTCGCCGAACAGCACCCCGGCGAGCCCGTCCAGCTTGCCGGCCTGGCGCAACTGCGTGAGCATGCGGTCGACGCGGAACGGCTTCTCGTTCACGTCCTCGAGGAAGAGCAGCCGGCCCTTGGTCTCGATCGCGTACGGCGTGCCGAGCGCCGCGACCAGGATCGAGAGGCAGCCGCCGACCAGGACGCCCTCGCCGGTGCCGGGCTGGACGATCTCGCGCGCCCGCAGATTCCAGGTGGTGCGGTCGCCGCTCAGCAGACGCAGCAGGGCGTCGGCCCCGCTTGGGTTGGCCGCCAGGTCGGCGACCATCGGGCCGTGGAACACCACCATGTTGGCGCGTTGCACCAGCTCCGTCAGCAGGAAGGTGACGTCGCTGTAGCCGACCACGATCTTCGCCTGCCGGCGGATGGTCTCCAGGTCGAGCCGCGGCAGCAGCCGGCCGCTGCCGTAGCCGCCGCGCGCCGCGATGATGGCGCGGACGCTGCGGTCGGCGAACAGCGCCTGCAGCTCAGCCGCCCGCTCGGCATCGGTGCCGGCGAGGTAGCCCGCCTGGCGGCCGACCGTCGCCCCGATGCGCACCGCGAACCCCGCCCGCTCGAGCAGGCGCGCCCCGGCCTCCACCGCCGCGCCGTCGACCGCCGCCGCCGGCGCGGTGACCGCGATCAGATCACCCGGCCGCAACGGCGCCGGCTTGCGCATGCCACACCTCCCACACGGGACCCGATTGCCGCATCTCTGCCCGGCCCCTACAGTCGTCGCAAGAGGGGAGGAGAGGCTCTGTCATGACTCGACTGCATCGATTGCTGCCCTTCGGGCTGGCGACCGCGGCGCTGCTCGCCATCGCCGCCGCCGCATCCGCCGACAACGCCGGCTGCGAGACGGCCCTCCGCCTGCAGCAGCAGGGACTGTCGGTCGCGGAGATCGCGCAGACGATGGGACTCTCCGTCGCCGCGGTCCACGGGCTGTGCGCCCAGCCGGGCGCGCAGTCGGTCGTCGTGCCACGCGGCCGCGTGTCGGGCAGCCCCGCCGGCCCCGCCCCTCTGGGCGCCGCCGGCCCCGCCCCACTGGGCGCCGCCGGGCCCGCCCCGCTCGGCGCCGCCGGCCCCGCGCCGTTCGGGGCCGCCGGCCCAGCGCCGTTCGGCGCCGCCGGTCCGGCGCCCATCGGCACCGGCGGCGGTGGCCACATCACGACCCGCGGCGGCGCGAGCTCCGCCGACCAGAAGCGGTGATCCGCGGCGCCGTTGGACCGCCGTCGCGAGTGCGCTCCGCATCGTTGTTCGAGTAGCAACCGCGCGCCAGGCCAGCAATCGCACGTTCGCCTGCGCGCGCGCGTGTGGTATGTTCGCGCTGTTCCCATGCGAGAGCGCCCCGAGACGGAGAAGATCCTCGATGTGCTGCGCCCGTACGCCGCGAACTGGAGCGGCAGCCTCGGCCGCGGCGATCTGGTGATTCCACAGCGCGAGATCCCGCGCCTGATCAACGACCTCATCGACGCCATCGCCCACGGCGCGCACGCCGAGCCGGAAGCCAGCGACACCGAGCTGTTCCACGCCCTCGTCGACGCGCAGCGGATGCGCTCGGTGCAGGACCAGGCGGCGCGCCTGCGCCGCTCCTTCCGCATCCTGAAACGCTGAGCGCGCGGCCGGGTTCGTGTCCTCCTCGCGACTCGCGTTCGCCGCCGGCGCCGGGCTGGGCCTGATCTTGCCGATCGTCCTGATCCTGCTGCTCGCCCGCGTGCTGACCGCCGCCTACAACGGCCTCGACGGCGACGGCACCTACGGCATCGCCGTCGCCGGCACGCGCGAGCTCGCGGCCGCGATCGACCGCTACCGCGGCCAGTACCACCACATCCCGGACGAGCGCGAGGGACTGAGCAAGCTGGCGCCGGAGTTCCTGCCGTCGGTCGACACCGATCCCTGGGGCCATCCCTACATCTACGACCGCAGCGGCCCGGACTGGGCCGACGTGCTGAGCTACGGCGCCGACGGCCGCCCCGGCGGCGGCGGTGCCAACAGCGACATCAGCGCCCGCTTCGGCCGCCTGGGCCCGCACCCGCCGAGCATCCTGCGGTCGTTCGTCACCGTCCTGCTCGTCGGCCTGGCCCTGGTGGCGGCGCTCCCCGCAGTGCCCTGGTGCGACGGCGTGCTCGCCGGCATGTCCGCCTTCTGGGGCGGGCTCGTGCTGGTGATGTTCAGCGGCTCGACGCAGTCGCTGCTGGCGCCGCTGTCCGGCATCCTCGGCGTCCTCGGCTTCGCCGGCGCCATCGCGCTGGCGCGCGAGCTGCCGTATGCGCGCCTCGGCAGCTTCCTCATCATCGTCGCCGCCTACGCCCTCGCCTACGACCTCCTCAACGGTTGATCGCCGCCTTGCCCCGGCGGCCAACGGGCGCTAGGCGACGGAGCCATGTCGTTGCGCGGCCGGACGGCGATCGCGGGGCTCGGAATCACCGAGCAGGGCAAGGTCTACGGCCGCACGCCGCTCGCCTTCGCCGCCGAGGCGGTGCGCCTGGCGCTCGACGACGCCGGCCTGACGCGCGCCGATGTCGACGGGCTGCTGGTCAATCCCGGCCTCTCCTGGGGCGACCTGGGCATGGCGTCGTTCCAGCTCCAGCAGGCGATGGGCCTGCGCGACCTGCGCCTGACCTCGAGCATGAACTCCGGCGGCGCGACCGCCGCGTCGATGATCCAGTACGCCGCCCTGGCGATCGCCAGCGGCCAGTGCCGCGCCGTCGCCTGCGTCTTCTCGGACGCGCCGCTGAAGCCGCCGCGGCCCGCCGGCGAGGCGAAGGGGGGCGGCGGCTCGGCGGGCGCCTACGCGTTCGGCCGCGGGCTCGATGCCGCCTACGGGCAGTTCGGGGTCAACGCCATGTACGCGATGGTGGCGCAGCGCCACATGCACCGTTACGGCACCACCAACGAGCACCTCGGCGCCATCGCCGTCGCCGAGCGGCAGTGGGCCAATCGCAATCCGGCGGCCCAGTTCCACGACACGCCGATGACGCTCGCGGACTACCACCGCTCGCGTTGGGTGGTGGAGCCGTTCCACCTCTTCGACTGCTGCCTGGTCTCGAACGGCGGCCTGGCGGTGATCGTCACCAGCGCCGAGCGCGCCCGCGACCTGCGGCGCCCGCCCGTGTACCTGCTCGGCATGGGCCAGGGACACCCGGGCGGCGATCCGGTGGAGACGCTCACCTCCGGCGCGCCGCTGGCGAAAGAGGCCGCGTTCGCGATGGCCGGCGTCGCCCTCGCCGACATCGACGTCGCCGAGCTGTACGACTGCTACACCTTCACCGTCCTCGTCACCCTCGAGGACTACGGTTTCTGCGCCAAGGGCGAGGGCGGTCCGTTCGTCGCCGGCGGCGGCATCGCGCCGGGCGGCGCGCTGCCGGTGAACACCGGCGGCGGCCAGCTCTCCGCCTTCTACATGTGGGGCATGACGCCGATCTCCGAGGCCGTCATCCAACTGCGCGGCGACGGCGGCGCCCGCCAGGTCGCGGATGCCCGCGTCGCCCTGGTCAGCGGCAACGGCGGCATCCTCTCCACCCACGCCACGCTCGTGCTCGCCACCCAGTGCTGATGTCCACGCCCGCCGCCGGCAAGCCGATCCCCGCCATCACCCCCGAGATGCGCCCCTTCTTCGAGGGGGCGCGCCGTCACGAGCTGCGCGTCCAGCGCTGCCGCGGCTGCGGCGCGCTGCGCTTCCCGGCGCGCGCGCTGTGCTCGGCCTGCCTGTCGACCGACAGCGAGTGGATCGCGGTGTCGGGGCGCGGCGAGATCTACAGCTTCAACGTGATGCACCAGGTCTACCACCCCGGCTTCGCCGCCGAGGTGCCCTATACCGTGGTGCTGGTGCAGCTCGCGGAAGGACCGCGGATGATCTCCAACCTGGTCGGGATCGATGCCCACGCCGTCCGCGTCGGCATGCCGGTACGGGTCGTCTTCGAGACGCTGTCCGACGAGGTGACGCTGCCGAAGTTCACCCCCGCCTGAGCGCTCAGTCGACGCAGGCGAGGACGATGTGCACGCCGCAACGCGGGTTGCGGCAGATCAGCTTGCACTTCTGCCATTCCCCACGCTCGCCGCAGTTGTAGCAGTGCTGCGTCACGTCCGGTTCCGCGCCGTCGTTTCGCCGGGTCTGCCGCTCCTCCATCGAAACCACCTCCGCGGCGCGGACAGTGTCTGCGTCACGGGGCGGCGTCAAGCGGCGATGCGGACGGACGCCCAGCGCGGCGACCATGTCCGCACCGGGTGGTCCGGAACCCCCTACCGTGTCGACGCGATCACGTCGTCGGCGTAGCGGCGCAGGTAGTCGATCTTCTCGCCCACCGGCGTGTCGGGCATGTGGTACGGGTCGCGGAAGCCGACGATGACGTCGGTGACACCGAGGTCCTCGAGCATGCGGACGCCGTCGGCCGTGTAGGCGTACAGAGAGATGACGTGGATCTCGAACGGCTCGCGCTCGCGTCCGTACTCGCGTCGCAGCTCCGCCAGACGCCGCAGGTAGCCGACGAGGAGCTCGTGATCGCCGCCCGCGTGCATCCAGCCGTCGCCGAGGCGCGCCGCGCGGCGCAGGGCGGGTTCGCTGTGTCCGCCGATGAGGACCGGCACCGGTGCCGCCGGCACCGGACAGATCTTGATGCGCGGCACCGTGTAGTGGGCGCCCGCGAACGCGAAGTATCCGCCGCGCAGCAGCCCGCGAACGATGGCGATCATCTCGTCCATCCGCCTGCCGCGCGTCTTCCACTCGGTCCCGGTGACGACGAAATCCTCGGGCCAGGGGGAGAGGCCAACGCCGAAGCCGAAGCGCTCCTGCGTCATCACCGCGACCGAGGCCACGGACTTGGCGACCAGCACGGGCTGGCGGATCGGCAGCTTCACCACGAAGGTCGTGAAGCGGAGCCGGTTCGTCACGGCGCCCATGGCGGGAATCAGCGAGAACGGCTCGATGAACGGCTTGTCCTCGAGGAACTCCCGGTTGCCGTCGGGCGTGTAGGGATACGTGCTGTCCGAGACCTCGGGATAGCAGAGGCTGTCGGGGACGATGAACGAATCCCAGCCGGCGTCTTCGACCGCGCGCGCCAGCGGCAGGTAGTGGGTGGGGGCGCAGAGGGCTTCGGCGTAGGAGAATCGCATCGTCTCGACGGTCCGCACCGCGGATCGCGTCCCGGCTCGTACCGCGCCGACCGCGCGCGCGCCAGTCGCCCCCTGCCCCGCCGCCCGCGGCGGGTCGCCCGGATCGGTGCGGCCGCTCAGCTCCCGGCGAGGCTCGGCCAGTTGGCGGCGATGTAGCGGGCGGTGCGGTCGGCGATGGCGGCGGTGGAGATCTGCGGCGGCGCGCCGAGCGAGGTGGGAAAGACGCCCATGTCGCAGACGAACAGGTTCGGAATCTCGTGCGACTGGCAATACGAGTTGACCACCGCTCGGCGCCGATCCTCGCCCATGGCGCAGGTGCTCTGCGGGTGGGTCGAGGCGATCGGGATGTCGCCCTGGCGCACGCCGCGCTCGACGAACACGTCGAGCGCGTCCTCCGGTTCCAGCACCAGCGGCGCATGGTACGGCGCCAGGACGCGCGACGCGCCGCCGGCGAAGAGGATCTCGGCGCAGTGCTGCATGCCCTCGGCCATGGCACGCCGCTCCCTGGCGTCGAGCGCGTAGGTGATCCGCGGTCGGCCGCTGCGGTCGACGGTGACGGCACCGCTCGACTGGTCGTGCATGAGCACCAGGATACCGACCATGCGGTGGTACTGCTTCATGATCTCGAAGTGGGCGGCGCCGAAGCCCGGCAACTGCGTCGCGGTCATCACCGGGAATCCGTACACCGGCATGAGGATGTAGCCGCTGCGCGGGTCCTGCTCGAGGTCGATGAACTCGTCGACGTAGTAGCTCTGCGGGATGCCGCGGTAGCCGTAGATGTCCTCGTCGAAGATGCCCGAGAGCAGCACGCTCGGATGCAGGTGCAGCCCCTGGCCGACGCGGCCGTTGCCGTTGGCCAGACCGCTGGCGAGCAGGAGGGCCGGCGAGTTGATCGCCCCGGCGCACAGCACCACCACCTGCGCCGCGACGCTGAAGCGGTGGCGCGGCCGGCCGAGCGCGTCGACCACCTCGCCCTCGACGCGGCGCACCCGCCCCGCCTCCGCGACCAGGCGCCGCACCGCGCAGTTGGCGTACAGGCGGGCGCCGGCCTGCACCGCCGCCGGCACGTAGGTGATGAGCATGCTCTGCTTGGCATCGAACGGACAGCCGAGCAGACAGAAACCGGACTGCGCGCAGCGTTCGCGGTTGTGGTTGGTGACGAAGCCGCTGTAGCCGAGCTCCTCGCAGCCGAGCCGGATCTTGTTGTTGAGGGTGTTCACCTCCTCCGGCGTGATCGGCTTCACCTTCAGCATGCGCTCGACGCGCTCGAAGGACGGCTGCAGGTCGGAGCCGCGCAGGTCGCGGACGCCGTAGTCCTGCCGCCACAGCTCGAGGATCGGCTCCGGGGTGCGGAAGCAGTAGCAGAGGTTGTGCACGGTCGAGCCGCCGACGTTGCGCCCCTGGAGGATGAGGATCGTCTGGTCGTCGGTCGCCCGCTGCCCCATGTCCTCGTAGAGCAGCGGCATCATCTCGTCCTCGCGCTGGGTGAAGTCCTCCTTGGTGTAGTGCCCGCCCTGCTCGAGCATCACCACGTCGCGCCCGGCCGCCGCCAGCTCGCTGGCGACCACCGCGCCGCCGGCGCCGGTGCCGATCACGCACACCTCGGCGGTGAGCGCGAGGTCGCCGTCGATCTGCGCCCCGGTGACGATCATTGCGGCAGCTCCCGCCGCGGCCGCACCACCCACGGGCCGCTGTAGTGGATGCCCGGCCAGGTGGCGTCCTGCGCGTAGTAGCCGAGCATCGACAGGTTCTTCAGCGCCTGGAACACCAGGCGCCGGGCCTGCAGGCCGCTGTCCGCCCAGTCCTGGAGGTACACGTCCTGCCAGTTGGCGTTCATGCGGGTGAAGCGCGCCGGCTGGCCGATGCACAGCGGCGGCGCGTACTCGAACATCCACAGGCCCCAGGAGAGCTGCCGCGGCACGTCCGGCGGCAACTGGCGCAGCGCCACGTCGATGGTGCGCAGGCCGTCGGTGGCGGAGAAGCGCGGCATCGCCGGATCGTCGGTGAAGGTCATGCGCTCGGCGACGGCGGCGAGGATGCGCGCATCGGATGGCGACAGCACGCGCAGCCCCGGCGCGTCGCCGGCGACCTCCGCCGCCAGCGCCGCTGGCAGCGCCCGCACCCGGCTCAGCGCCAGCATCCCGGCCGAAAAGCCGGCGAGCCGGAGAAGGCCGCGGCGCGTCACCCGGAAGTCCATGGATTCCCGCTATACGACGCGGTGGACTTTGGCCATCGAGGCCCCTGGCGCGGCGGATGGCGCCCCGCCCCTTCAGGCGAAGAAGCGATGGAAGGCCGGCGGCAGCTCGCGCCAGTCGGGCAGACGCGGCAGCGCGGCCCCGGGATCGACCGAGCTGTAGGTGTTCCAGAACAGCAGCGGCC
This sequence comes from bacterium, assembly GCA_019637795.1. Classification (NCBI taxonomy): domain Bacteria; species bacterium. The sequence goes on from JAHBUY010000003.1 coordinate 204,054, forward strand.
GATCGCGATACGGCGGCCGGGCGGCGAGGTCGAGCATCGCCGCCATCGTCTTCGCCGTGTAGGTGGTCTCAAGGGCGATGCCCTCGCTGTCGGCGAGCAGGCGCTGCGCCGCCACCCCGGCGTCGCTCACCGCGCCGTACCCGTCGCCGACGTACGCGCGCTCGATGACGATCTCCGCCGGCCGGATCGGCGTCCGCGGCAGCGACGGCGCGACCCGCCGCAGGCGGCGGAAGGCGCCGCGCGCCAGGCTGGCCAGGCGACGCGGCGACGGCGGCAGGATGTCGGTCACCAGCACGCCGACCAGCGTGCTGCGCAGGCCGGCGAGGCGCAGGCCGAGCTGCAGGCCCGCCAGCGTGCCGCCGCTGCCGACCGCCACGAAGATCGCGGCCGGCTCCGGCAGCAGGCCGGCGCGCACCTGGTCGGCGAGCTCGCAGGCGGCGTTGACGTAACCGATGCTGCCCAGCGCCGAGGTGCCCCCGGTCGGAATGACCGCCAGCGGCTCGCGCTGGCGCACCCCCTGCGCCAGCCGCCGCAGCGCGATGGCCGCCACGCCCGGCACGGATTCGGCGAGGTGCATCTCGCAGCCGAAGGCGTGGTGCAGCAGCAGGCAGCGGCGCACGTGCGCGGTGACCGGCTGCGGCAGCAGCACCAGCACCGTGCGCAGGCCGGCGTCGTGGGCGCAGATCGCGGTCGCCAGCCCGTGGTGCGTGCCGATGCCGCCGAAGGTCATGACCGCGCGCCGGCCGCGCGCCACCGCCGCCCCGAGCAGCCACTCGAGCTTGCGCGGCTTGTTGCCGCCATAGAGCGCGCAGGAGGCGTCGTCACGCTTGATCCACAGCGGGCCGAGGCCGCGGGCGCGGGCGAGGCGCTCGAGCGGCGCCACCGGCGTCGGCAGGGCGCAGAGCGGGTGGCGGCGCAGGCCGCGGTGGATCGCCGGGAACCGTCGCACCAGGGCGAGGTCGGCGGTGGCGGTGCGCGGCGGATCGGCGGTGACGGTCATGCGGACGCCCGACGCGGCGGGCGCCCGGTAGCTATTGCCGGACTCCCCGGCGCATGCAAACTACCGGGCGCAATGGCGAGGAAGCGAAAGAAGCCTGCCGCGCGCCCCGTCGCGGCGCCGCCCGCCGAGGCGCCCGCGGCGCGGCGCACCCGCTCGTCGTCGCTCAGCGACTACCTCAGCCGCCAACGCAGTCTCGCCGACATCTCGCTGCGCAAGATCATCGAGCGCAGCGGCATCCCCGGCGTCGTCCTGCGCGAAATCGAGGGCGGGCTGAAGAACCCCAGCCAGGCGATCATGCAGAGTCTCGCCGGCGCGCTCCGCCTCTCGGCGGAGACGCTCTACCTGCAGGCCGGCGTCCTCGACCCGCGCGAGCTGGACGAATCCGACGCCGTGCGCGAGCTGCGCCGCGACCCGCACCTCACCGAGCGCCAGCGCGAAACCGTGGTGGAGGTCTACAAGGCCTTCCGCCGCGCCAACGTCGCCCCGGAGTAGGCTCCGGCGCGTGCGGCGCTCGCCTCGCGCCGCCGGCTAGCCGGCGGCGCGCATCTTGGTCGGCAGCGGCACGTGCTTGGCGACCTCGGCCAGGAGCGTCGCGCTGGTGAACGGTTTGCCGACGAAGCCGTCGCAGCCGACCCGCCCGGCGGCCGAGGCGATCTGGTCCCACATGAACGCGGTGACGGCGACGCACGGAATCGAAGCCGATTCGGGCGTCCGCTTGATGCGCTCGATCACCTCGACCCCGCTCATCAGCGGCATCGCCAGATCGGTCAGCACCAGGTCCGGGTGGTGGGTGCGCACCTTGCGCAGCGCGTCCTCGCCGCCGTAGGCCTGGATGACGGTGAAGCCGGCGCTCTCGAGGATGCGCACCATGAGCCGCATCAGGTCGTGCGCGTCCTCGATGACGAGAATCTTGGCGGCGCCATCGGCCATCGCGAGTCGAGAATAGCCCATCGCGCGCGCGCTGCTATCCGGAAGGTTTACAATCGGCGGCCGCGACGACGCGCCCCGGCAGCGCCGACCTTGTGGGGGTTCCGGGGCGCTGGTAACCGGTGGGGTTCTCCGCGGCAGCCATGTCCATCACGAGTGCGACAACCTGGGTTCCGGCTCTGCAGGCATTGACCGCCGGGCTGGGCGCCCGCGATCAACGCCCATGGCGCGTGCAGGGGTTGAAGGGCGGCGCCCGCGCCTACTTCCTCTGGCGCCTGCTGGCGGCGGCGCCGCGGCCGGCGTTGATCATCGCGCCGACCGGGAAGGACGCCGAGCGCCTGACGTGCGACCTGCGCTTCTGCTTCGGCGAGCCCGACGACGCGGAGCCGTTCGCCCGCCGCATCCACTATCTGCCGAGTTGGGAGGTGACGCCGTTCGAGGATCTGTCGCCGACCGCCGACGTCGTCGCCGCCCGCATCGAGGGCCTGTACCACCTGCGCCAGAGCCCGAATCCGATCGTGGTCACGACCCCGGAATCGCTGCTGCAGCGGGTCCCGGCGCGCGAGACGTTCGCCGCCCAGTACCTGTACATCGTCGAGGGCGAGGAGATCGATCGCGATGCGGTCGCCGCCCGCCTGGTGAGCTGGGGCTATCGGCGCGTGCCGCTGGTCGAGGACCGCGGCGACGTCAGCATCCGCGGCGGCATCATCGACGTCTTCCCGCCCGCCCATCCCAAGCCGGTCCGGCTGCAGCTCTGCGGCGACCAGATCGAGGCCATGCACGCCTTCGATCCGGTGAGCCAGCGCCTCGCCGGGGCCCAGCCGGAGCTGCTGCTGCTGCCGATGCGCGAGCTCGACCCCACCGCCGGGCAGCGGCCGGAGATCGCCCGCGCCATCGAGGCGCGCGCGCTCGAGCTCGAGCTGGCGCGCGACGAGCGGCTGCTGATGATGGACGGCCTGGCCAGCGGCCTGCTCTTCCCCGGCGTCGAGTTCTGCCTGCCCTACTTCCACGCGCGGCTGGGCACGCTGTGGGACTACCTGCCGGACGGCTGCGCGGTGTTCGTCGACCAGGCGGGCGAGGTGGACGCGCAGCTCGAGCGCGCCGCCGCGATGATCGAGCGCCGGGCCGGCGAGCGCGCCGCCGAGCACCGCTTCTTCCCGCCGCCGGAACAGCTCTATCTCACGCCGAGCGCGTGGCGGGCGGCGCTGGCGCAGCGCCCCATGGTCGAGATCGAAGCCCTCGACGTGCTCGCCGCCGACGGGCGAGAGACGCGCCTGTCGGTGCACTCGTTCTCCACCGGCGACCTCAAGGCGGCGCGGGTGCACCAGCGGCACGAGGTCAGCTTCGCGCCGGTCGCCGAACAGGTGCGCGCCTGGCGCCAAGAGGGCCACCGGGTGCTGTTCGTCGCCGGCACCGAACCGCAGGCGCAGCGCCTGGCCCGCCTCCTGGAGGCGAACGAGATCCCGGCGGCGATCGCCAGTCGGCCGTTCGCGGAGGTGAGCGGCGGGGCGGCCGCGGAGACGCGACGCGCCGGCGCCGTCGACATCGTGCTCGGCCACCTCACCGAGGGGTTTCGCGTCCCCGAGGAAGCGCTGGTCGTCGTCACCGAAGCCGACGTCTTCGGCGAGGTGCGCCGGCGCGCGGCGCGTCGGGTGTCGGTGTCGCAGCTCCTGCAGAGCCTGAGCGAGCTCAAACCGGAGGACTTCGTCGTCCATCTCGACCACGGGGTCGGCATCTACCGCGGACTGCGCCACCTGCAGGTCGCCGGCACCGAGGGCGACTATCTGCACCTCGAGTACGCCGGCGGCGACCGCCTCTACCTGCCGGTCGACCGCATCAGCCTGGTGCAGAAGTACGTCGGCGCCGAGGGCGCGGTGCCGGCCCTCGACCGCCTGGGCAGCGGCAGTTGGGACCGGGTGAAGCAGAAGACCCGCGAGTCGATCCTCGCCATGGCCAAGGAACTGCTCGCCATCTACGCCGCGCGCGAGATCGACGCCCGCAACGCCTATTCGCAGCCCGACAGCTACTTCCGCGAGTTCGAGGCCACCTTCCCGTTCGAGGAGACGCCGGACCAGAAGCAGGCGATCGACGACGTGCTCGGCGACATGCGGCGCGGCAAGCCGATGGACCGGCTGATCTGCGGCGACGTCGGCTACGGCAAGACCGAGGTGGCGCTGCGCGCCGCCTTCCTCGCCGTCATGGACGGCCGCCAGGTGGCGGTGCTGGTGCCGACCACCGTGCTCGCGCAGCAGCACTTCGTCACCTTCCGCACGCGCTGCGAGGGCTACCCGGTGCGGGTCGAGTGCCTGTCGCGCTTCCAGTCCGCGGCGCAGCAGCGCGAGACGCTGCGCGGCCTCGCCGCCGGCACCGTCGACATCGTCGTCGGCACCCACCGCCTGCTGCAGGCCGACGTCGAGTTCAAACGCCTCGGCCTGCTGGTGATCGACGAGGAGCACCGCTTCGGGGTGAAGCACAAGGAGCGGATCAAGGAGCTGCGCAATCTGGTCGACGTGATGGCGATGACCGCGACCCCGATTCCGCGCACCCTGCAGATGTCGCTCACCGGCATCCGCGACCTGAGCGTCATCGAGACGCCGCCGGTCGACCGCCTGGCGGTCCGCACCTACGTCACCCGCTACGACGACGACATCGTCCGCGACGCCATCCAGCGCGAGCTCGATCGCGGCGGCCAGGCGTTCTTCGTGCACAACGTGGTCGAGAACATCGAGCTGATGGCCAGGCACCTGCGCACCGTCGTCCCGGCGGCGCGCTTCGGCGTCGCGCACGGCCAGATGCCCGAGCGCGAGCTGGAGAAGGTGATGCTGCAGTTCATGCAGCGCGAGCTCGACGTCCTGGTCTGCTCGACTATCATCGAGTCCGGGCTCGACATCCCCAACGCCAACACCATCCTGATCAACCGCGCCGACCACCTTGGCCTGGCGCAGCTCTACCAGTTGCGCGGCCGGGTCGGGCGCTCGCACGAACGCGCCTACGCCTATCTGATGATCCCCGGCGAGCACCTCATCACCAAGGACGCGCAGAAGCGGCTGCGCGTGCTGCAGGAGCTCGACGACCTCGGCGGCGGCTTCAAGCTCGCCGCCCACGATCTCGAGATCCGCGGCGCCGGCAACCTGCTCGGCAAGCAGCAGTCGGGACAGATCACCGCCGTCGGCTTCGAGCTCTACACCCACATGATGGAAGAGGCGGTGATGGAGCTGCGCGGCCAGCGCCGCCGGGTCGACGTCGAGCCCGAGATCCAACTCGGCTTCCCGGCCTACATCCCGGACAGCTACATCCCGGACGAGAACCAACGGCTGGTCTTCTATCGCCGGCTGGCGCAGACCGCGGGCGCCGCCGAGCTGGAGGAGATCGCCAGCGAGCTGCGCGAGCGCTACGGGCCGATCCCGCCGCTGGTCGACAGCTTCCTGCGGGTCATGGACCTGCGCCGCGTGCTCAAGGCGTGCATGATCGTCCGCGCCCTGCTGCGCCAGGGCATGGTCACCCTCACCTTCCACTCCGAAGCGCCGATCGAGGTCGAGCAACTGATCGCCCTGGTGCAGCGCGGCAAGGGTCGGTACCGGCTCTCGGCCGACTTCCAGCTCAGCTTCACCCCGCACCACGCCGACTGGGACGGCCTGGTGCAGGAGATCCAGGACGTGCTGCGCGAGGTGCAACAGCCGCTGACGCCGGCGCAGCCGGACGCCGCCACCGTTCGCTGACGGACGTGAAAGCGCCGCTCCATCGGCGTCACGGTACGCGTACACGTACTCGTACCCGTACCCGTACCCGTCGTATCCGTACACGTACTCGTACACGTACACGTACACGACGGACGAGTACGAGTACGAGTACGTGTACGAGTACGTGTACGAGTACGTGTACGAGTACGGGTACGGGTACGGTACCGGTACCTGCAAGAGCGCTCTGAATCCGCAGTTGGCGCGGCCGCCCGCACGCGGTAGAGTTGATGCTGCGGGCGGCCGCCACGAACATGGCTCGACTGCCATGCCGTCGATCCCCATGAAGCTGGACCACGAACAATTGGACGTCTATCAGGTGAGTCTCGACTTTGCCGCCTGGTCGTACGAGCTCGCGAAGCGACTGCGGAACGCGGACCGTCACGCTCGAGATCAACTCCTGCGCGCCTCCCAGTCCATCCCGCTCAACATCGCGGAAGGATGCGGCAAGCTACCGTCAGCCGAGCGTCGACGCTTCCTGCAGATCGCCGGCGGCTCGACACGGGAGTGCGCGGCCATCCTCGACGTCCTTCACCGCTGCGCAGTGATCTCACAGACCGAGTGGCGGACCGGCAAACAGATGCTGGCGCGAATCGTCGCCATGCTGACCCGCCTGATCGGCCCGCCGGACTGCGTGCGCGAGTCGGAAGCCGAGTTCGGGTAGCGCTGAAGCCCCCCGCACGTACCCAGCGATACGGCGCCCATACCCGTACTCGTACTCGTACACGTACACGACGGACGAAGACGAGTACGTGTACGGGTACGGGTACGGGACAGTACGGGCGTGTACGGGGAGGCGTGCACCGCCCCGGAATGTCGCCCGGAACTCCTCAGCCCGCGGCGCGCACGTGGCGAATACGGCGCCAAAACGCGTACTCGTACACGTACTCGACGGACGAAGACGCGTACGTGTACGAGTACGGGTACGGGACAGTACGGGCCGCAGCGGTGAAGATTCTCGTCATCGTCATGCTCCCTCCCGTCGCCAACGCCACTCCTGCACAGGCCCCCCGCGGACATAGGCCGTGGCGGTCACCTCCTGCTGCCGCAGCTTTTCTCAAGTGGTGATGTAGTCGCCCCCTCGATTCTCCGCGGCCGCCGGCGGTGCCCTGACACGTCGGCCCCCGGGCGTGCTATGAAGGCCCGCATGCTGCGTCATCTGTTGCCCGCCTGCACCCTGCTCATCGCGCTGGCCGCGCCGGCGGCGGCCGCCACGCACGTGGTGCGCAATACCGACAGCGAGGGCGAGGGCTCGCTGCGCGAGGCCGTCGACGACGCCGGCAAGGGCGACATGATCATCTTCGGCACCGGGGTGCGCGGCACGATCGTCCTCGCAGAGCCGCTGGAGATCGAGAACCTCACCGTGAAGGGCCCCGGCGCCGACGCCGTGACCATCCGCGGCAGCGGCAAGGCGACGCTCCGGGTCGACGGCACGACCACGCTCTCCGCGTTGACCATCGCCGGCGGCGACACCGCGATCGAGGTCGGCGGCGGCCGGGCGACCGTGCTCGATTGCGCGGTCGAGGACAGCCGCGGGGCCGGCATCACGATCGACGACGGCCGGATCACCCTGGTGCGCTCGCAGGTGAGCGGCAACGCCGGCGCCGGCATCGAGACCACCGGCGGCGCCGTGTACTGCGTCAACTCGACCGTCGCGGCCAACGGCGGCGCCGGCATCCGGACCGAGAAGGGCCGCATCGACACCGCGAACTGCTCGATCGCCCACAACCGCGGCGCCGGCCTGGAAGCCGGCGGCGGCGAGGTGTCGGCCCGCAACACCCTGCTCGCCGACAACCTGCGGGCCTGCGACGGCGCCGTGACCTCCAACGGCTACAACCTGTCCGACGATCAGACCTGCGCCTTCAACGGCAGCGGCGACGTGCAGAACCCCGATGCCCGGGTCGGCCCGCTGGCGCCCAACGGCGGCCCGACCCAGACCGTGGCGCTGACCGGCGGCAGCCCGGCGATCGACGCCGGCGACCCGTCCGGCTGCACCGACGACGGCGGCCGCCTGCTCACCGTCGACCAGCGCGGCACGCGGCGACCGGCCGGCGGACGCTGCGACATCGGCGCCTACGAGCAGCCGGTCGCCGTCACCGGCACCGTCGTCAACCGCATCGTCGCCCTGGTCGACGGCGACCCGATCACCATGCACGAGCTCGAGACCTTCACCACCGACGATCCCCGCCTCGCCGAGGCGGCGCGCCACGATCCCGCCGGCGTGCTCGAGCTGGTCATCACCCAGCGCATCCTGTCCAAGGAGGTGCAGGCGCAGGGGATCACCATCTCCGAGGCCGAGATCGACCGCTACGTCGACACCATCAAGCAGCGGAACCACATCGACGACGAGCAGCTCGACGCCGCCCTGGCGCAGCAGGGCCTGACCCGCGAGCGCTATCGCAAGCAGATCCGCGACGAGCTCGAGCGGGCGCAGCTCATCAACCGCGAGATCCGCGGCAAGGTCAGCGTCTCGCCGGAGGAGATCGCGCGCTACCAGAAGGCGCAGGGGGTCGAAGCGGAGGGGAGCAGCAGCGAGCAGGTGTCGATCTCGCACATCGTCCTGCAGATCCCGCCCGGGGCGAGCCCGGCCGAGGTGGAGGCGGTCCAGGAGCGCGCCGACAAGATCTATCGCGAGCTGCGCGACGGCGCCGACTTCGCCACGGTCGCCAAGCGCGAATCCGAGGACGGCGCCGCCGCCTCGGGCGGCAAGCTCGGCACCTTCAAGCCGGGCGAGATGCGCGACGAGCTCGAGGAGGCGGTCGCCGGGCTCGATCCGGGCGAGTTCAGCAAGCCGGTGCGCGGCGAGAACAGCATCCACATCGTCAAGCTCGACGAGCGCATCGGCGCCGGCGCGCCCGACCAGCTCTCCGACCAGCAGCGCGAGGAGATCAAGGAGAAGCTCTACTCCCAGGCCCTCGAGGAACGATACGCGCGCTGGCTGAAGGAGGACCTGCGGCAGAAGCACTCGGTGGAGATCCTGCCGTGAGCGGCCGGCCGCGGGTCGCCATCTCGATGGGCGACCCGACCGGCATCGGCCCCGAGGTCACCCTCGCCGCCCTGCGGCGTCCCGCCGTGCGGCGGCGGCTGCAGCCCATCCTCGTCGGCGACATCGGCGTCTACGCCGACGTCGCGCGGCAGCTCCGGCTGCCGGTCCGCTTCGCCGCCTGGGAACCCGGCCAGGCGCTGCCGCGGGGCGCCGTCGCGGTCCGCGAGGTCGCCGCCGTCCCCCGCGCCCAGCGCCGGCCCGGCCGGCCGACCCTGGCGGGTGGCCGGGCCGCCCACGCCGCCATCCTCGAAGCGCTGCGGCTGGTTCGCACCGGCGCCGCCGACGCCCTGACGACGGCGCCCATCTGCAAGGCGAACCTGGTCGCCGCCGGCCGCGCGGTGAGCGGCCACACCGAGCTCCTGGCGGCCCTCTGCGGCGACGTCCCGGTGCGGATGATGATGATCGGCGGCCGGCTGCGGGTCGCCCTGGTCACCACCCACCTCGCCCTGCGCGCCGTCCCCGATGCCTTCGACGCCGCCGACGTCCTGACCACGGTGCGCATCGCCGAGCGCGCCCTGCGCGAGCGCTTCCGCATCCGGCGGCCGCGCCTCGGCGTCGCCGGCCTCAACCCGCATGCCGGCGAGCAGGGCGTCTTCGGCGACGAGGACCTCCGCGTCATCGCCCCCGCCGTGCGGCGGGCGCGCCGTCTCGGCATCGATGCCCGCGGCCCGCTCGCCGCCGACAGTCTGTTTCCCCTCGCCTACACCGGCCACTTCGACGCGGTGGTGTGCATGTACCACGACCAGGGCCTGGCGCCGTTCAAGTTGGTGCATTTCGCGGACGGCGTGAACTTCACCGCCGGCCTGCCCGTGGTGCGGACCTCGCCAGACCACGGCACCGCGCACGACATCGCCGGCCGCGGACGCGCCGACGCATCGAGCATGACCGCCGCGCTGTGCATGGCGGCGGAGCTGGCCACGCGCCCCGCCTCGCGCCAGCCCTCCATGCGGTGAACGGCTCCACGGTCCCCTGTGTCAACAAGTTGACACCCGCGCATTTCACTGTTGCACCGCGGCAAGCGCCTGTGGTAGCGAGGAACGCCTCGTTCGCGAGGCGGTATTAGGATGACCGTTGATGGAGTGAGGAACGTGACGCCCGCGCAGGCGGGTTCGTCACACGAGGTTGGACGGACGTCGCGGAAGTCGGCGACGTCCCGGTTGCCACGGGGCGCCTTTGGCTCTTCCCCACCCTGGCAGCCGGGCAGGCAGGAGGGAGGAACCTATGCGCGCTGCGAATCAGCGACCCATTGTCGCCCTTGGGGTATTGTTCGCCTTGTGGGCACTGTCCGGCTGCTCGGCCAGCCGCCGGCCCGGCGATCCATCGGGGGGAGATTCACTGGCGACTGCCCCACGTGGGGCGGGTGAACACGGGTTCCCCGCCGCAGCCACCGCTGCTCAGAACGACCGCGAGCACCCGGAGTTGGATGTCGAGCATCCACGGGTGCAGACGCTCATGGCCGACTATCAGACGACCATGCGGCCAACCCTCGAGCGGGCGCTCCGGCGCGGCAGCAAGTACCTGCCGGGGATGAAGAACACGCTGCGGGAGGAGGGCGTGCCTCCCGAGTTCGCGTACGGCGTGCCGATCGTCGAGAGCGGATACAGCCTGCAGGCCACCTCGCATGCCGGCGCCGTCGGGCCCTGGCAGTTCATCCGCGGCACCGGGCAGCGCTACGGGTTGCGCATCGACGGCTACGTCGACGAACGGCGCGACCCCGAGAAGGCGACCCGCGCCGCCGCCCGCTACCTGCGCGACCTGTACGACCGTTTCGGCGACTGGCATCTGGCGCTCGCCGCCTACAACACCGGCGAGGGCAACATCGAGCGCATTCGCGACAATCGCGGGTGCGAGGACTTCTGGGAGATGCGCGACCGCGGCTACCTCCCCCAGGAGACCTCCGAGTACGTCCCCAAGGTGCTGGCGGCCATGGAGGTCGCGAAGTCGCCCAAGCGCTACGGCATCGAGGTCGTGAAGAGCCCGCCGGCCAAGTTCGACACCATCCAGATCAGCCGGCCGATCTCCCTGCAGGCGGTGGCGCAGCTCACCGGCAGTGACGTCGACACCATCCGCGAGCTGAACCCGGCCCTGAAGCGCGGCATCGTGCCGCCGGACGGGTACGAGGTCCGCCTGCCCGAGGGCACCCGCGACCAGTTCACGGTCGCCCTCGCCTCCTATCGCGAGCCGCAGCCGATGCTCTTCGACGCGCGCTCGAGCGGCATCCACACCGTGCGCCGCGGCGATACGCTGGGACGGATCGCCGGCCGCTACGGCGTGTCGGTGTCATCGCTGGCGCGGGCCAACGGCCTGCGCGGCCAACGCGGGCTGCGCAGCGGGCAGCAGTTGCGCATCCCCGGGCGAGACGGCACCGTTCGCCTGGCCGCCAAGGCCTCGCGGCCCGAGGTGGCGGCGAACGCCAGCCGTTCTCGCCGCGACACGGCGGCATCGACGGCCAGCCGGCGCGCGTCGTCCGGCTCGCGCCGCGATGCCACGGCGCGGCGCGCACCGGCGGCCAACAGCGCACGCGCCGGCAACGCCAGCGCGTCGCGGTCGCGCAGCCCGCTGCCCGCGTCGCAGCGACCGGCGCGGCGCCGCTGATCCAATCACCGGCTCGATCGCCCGCCCCACGGCGCCGCGCGCGCTGAGGGGCGGCGCGGTCGCCACCGCCCACGCGCGGGTGGCGCCGGTGACGGCGCGGCGGCGGGCGGCGCGGCGCGCACCTGGCCCGACGGTTACTTGACTCCCCGCAGGGCCTCGCATAGCGACAGTCGAATCCGGCTCGTCGTCCGGGCCGTCGCCTGAGCGCACCTGGGGGGTGCCGTGGGCGAGTCGCCTGCCTGATCCACGTCAAACGAAGGAGTAACCATCCATGCCCGATCTCGTTCCGGTCCACGGCGGCCTCGACGCGCCGGTGTCCCGAGTGGTGCCGCTCTCGCGCCGCCAGACGTTCCTCGCCGAGGCCGCGGCGCTGCCGCGGATCGAGATGTCGCGCGCCGATCTGGCGACCGTCTACCGCATCGCCGACGGCACCCTGTCGCCGCTGACCGGCCCGATGGACGAGCGCACCTGGCATCGCGTGCTCGACACCGACACCATCGAGTACGGGTTCCGCACCTACGCCTGGACGGCGCCGATCTCCTTCCCGGTGACCGACGACGAGGCCAAGACGCTGCGCGTCGGGCAGGCCGCCGCCATCGCCTTCGAGGGCGCCGTGGTCGCCGTCCTGCAGGTGACGAGCATCTTCGACTGGGACAAGGCCAAGCACGTCGAGCGCTTCTACGGCACCAGCCGCACCGACCATCCCGGCGGCCACATGGTGATGGACGACCCGCGCGGCACACTGGTGGGGGGCGAGCTGTGGGCGCTGCCGCAGCCGTTCGACGCCGACTACGGCCAGTACATCCTCAGCCCGCGCCAGACGCGGACGCTGATCGCCGAGCGCCGCTGGGAGCGCGCCCTCGCCTTCCAGACCCGCAACCCGCTGCACCGCGCCCACGAGTACGCGCTGGTGGCCGGCGTCGAGCAGCTCACCCGCCTCGGCTATTTCGCCGGCGTCGTGCTGAACCCGCTGGTCGGCGAGCTCAAGGGCGACGACGTCCCCGCCCGCATCCGCATGCAGTGCTACCGGGCGCTGCACGACCAGCAGCTCCTCGGCCAGGGCGACAAGGACGAGGCGCTGTGGAGGGAGCGCGGCTACGACCTGACCGAGGTCTTCGAGCTCGTCGGCCTCGACATCAAGATGCTGTACGGCGGCCCGAAGGAAGCGGTGATGCACGGCATCTACCGCCAGAACCACGGCTTCACCGACATCGTCATCGGCCGCAAACACGCCGACGCCCCGTACGACGACGGCAAGGCGATCTGGGGCGACTTCGACGCCCAGCAGATCTTCCTCAACCTGAACGGCGCGCTGCAGATCCGCCCCTGCAACATCGGCTTCGCGGCGTACTACGACAGCGCCAAGCGCGTCGACCTGATGGACAACCACCCGGACGAGAAGCCGGTGGTCATCTCCGGCTCGAAAGTGCGCGAGGCCCTGACCAGCGGCGAGCGCCCCGATCCGCGCATCCTGCGCCCGGAGATCGCCGACATCCTGATCGACTACTACCGCGGCAAGGGCGCCTGACCGCGCCCCGGTCGGCGGGCGGCACCCCGCGCGATCGGATTCGCGCCCGACCCGCTGGGCGCCGACCGCCGCCGCGCGGACGGCTGGCGTCCGCCGGCGAGGGTCAGCGCAGCTTCCCCTCCAGGAAGGGCACCTCGAAGACCTTGGCGTGCTGGATCGGGCCGTGCCCGACGTAGCCGTCCTCGCCGAACAGCTCGCCGTGGTCGGCGGTGACGGTGACGTAGGTGTTGGCGGGCAGCAGGTCGAAGAGCTGCTCGAAGACGCCGTCGAGATAGCGCACGGTCTCGATCTGCCGCGCCCGCAACTCGGCCAATTGGCGGGCGTCGAAGGGCGCGGGGCCATCGGCGCCATCGTCGAGGCGCTGCAGCGTGCCGTGCAGGCCGGACAGCCGCGGCCACTGGCTGGGGTCCTCGCTCGGCAGCGCGAACGGGTAGTGGGTCTCGCCGACGTTGAGCAGATGGAAGGTCGGCCGGTCGTCGTCGAAGCGCAGCCGCGGCAGCATCGCCGCCATGTCGTTGTGGGTCGGCATCAGCGTGAAGCTGTCGAAGTCGTGCGCCAGCGGCGTCGCCGGGTTGAGCACCGGGAGCGAGACCAGCGCGTGCGCGCGGTAGCCGAGCCGCTGGCGCAGGAACGTCGGCAGCCACAGCGACGGCAGCAGGTCCTTGAAGGCGACCCCGTCGACCCCCAGCCGCTCGGCGTAGCGGGCGAAATCGCGCTTGTAGTACTCCGACGCGAACACCTGTCGCGGGCTGGCGTGCGGCAGCAGCCCCATCAGCAGGTTGAAGTGCGACGGGGACGTCCACGAGGCGTAGCTCCACCGCCGCTCCAGGGCGCCCAGCTTCTGCATCGTCAGCGGATCCGCCGCCACGAAGGCGTCGAAGCGGCAACTGTCGAGCACGATCAGCAGATAGTGGTTCGGCCGCACGGGACGCCGAGTCTGAATCGCCAGGGGGCACCGCGGGCTGTCGCTCAGCGCCCCCCCGGGCACCCCTCGAGCGCGCGCGCAACAGCGCTGATCAGCTCGGCCATCGACACGCCGCCGTCGCCGTCAGTGTCGGCGGCGGGGCAACGATCCCGCGCGGAGTCCGACAGGGCTGCGGCGACCGCCGCGATCAGCTCGTCGATCGAGACGACCCCGTCGCCATTGCAGTCGCCCGCGCAGCGGGCCGGCGTCCTTGTAGGTGTCGGGGTGGGTGAGGACGGCGGGGTGCCGAGATCCGCGCTGCGTACCGCCCACAGCTCGCTCCCCGCATTGCGGACGTGATCGTCGGCGGCGAAGAACACGTAGGCGCCGGCCTGCGTGAAGAATCCGCCCTGCAGCGAGGGGAATGGGCCTGGGGCGATGTCCTGCAGCAGGCGGGTCCCGGCCTCGCTGCCGTCGCTGACCCACACCTCGCGGCCCGTCTGTCCGTCGTCGCCGGCGATGAAGAGCCAGCCGGCAGCCGCCTGGACGATGTTGTACTGCTCGCCACCCGGCCCCGGCGCGATGTCCTTCAGCAGCCGCGTGCCGGCGTCGGTGCCGTCGGTCTTCCAGATCTCGCGGCCGTGCACGCCGGCGGCGGCGCTGAAGTAGAGGTTGCCGTTGTACTCGGTGAAGCTCGACAGGCCGACGGTATCGGCGTTGAGCTCGCGGGTGGTGACCCGCGTCGTTCCGGCCGCCGTGCCATCGGTGCGCCACAGTTGCGGGGTGGTGAAGTCGACCAAGCCCTCGAAGATGAGCCAGTCGCCGAGCACGGCGGCATCGGGGCTCAGCGTGATCGGTGCGACTTGCGTCGTGCCCGACATCGTGCCGTCGCTCGCCCACAGCCCGCCCGCCTGAGTCGAGAAGAACACGCGCTGGCCGAAGCGGATGAGGCTCCCGGGGAAGGATCCGCCGGCGCCGGGCACGATGTCGCGCACCATCCACGTGCCGGCCGGCGTCCCGTCGGTGCGCCACAGCTCGCGACCGGAGACGCCGTCGTCGGCGCTGAACAGCGCCACGTCGTCGAGCCAGACCAGCGACGTCGGATTCGCCGACGCCGCCCCGGGCGCGATGTCGGCGACCATGGCGGTGCCGGCGGCCGTCCCGTCGCTGCGCCACAGCTCGTAGCCGTGCTCGCCGTCGTCAGAGACGAAGTAGGCGATGCCCCGGTGCGACCCCAGGCGGTGCGCGCCGGAACCGGCGGCGCCGGGTCTGATGTCGGCCACGATCGCGCTCTCGCCGCTGGCCGTGTCGAGGCGCCACAGCTCTTCGCCGTGCGCGGCATCGATGGCGGCGAAGAGGATGCGGTGCCCAAGCGCCACCAGAGGGCCGCGGATGTCGGTGAGCGCTGGGCGCGCGGTCGCTCCGAGCACCGGCACCGTGCCGGCCTCGCTCCCGTCGCTGCGCCAGATCAGCGGCCCGTCGGCATCGCGCATGGGGAGGTAGAGGAAGCCGTCGAGCGCCACGGTCGAGGTGCGATCGAGCCTCGGGTCGAGGCCGTTCAACGACCCGGGAAACGCGTCCACGACCTGGAACGCGGGACCGGATGGCGTGGGGAATGGGGTCGGGCTGGGAGTCGGCGTCGGCGGCTCGTCGGAGTGCGCCTGCAGGACCAGGCTCAGCACGGCGTCGCCCAGCGACGGGACGTGCAGCAACGGCAGGCCGCTGGCGAGCCGCACACCGCCGATGCCGTCGCGCGTCGTCTCGGCCAGCGCCACGCAGTCGAAGCGCTGCCCTCCCAGGTAGACGCCGATGATCGCCGCCGGATCCAGATCCGCCACGACGACGCGGGCGAGCACCGAACCGGTGGTGAACGCGTGCAGCGGCGTGCCCGTGGCGGCGCCCGGATCGTCGGCGGTGCACGGGCGCCCGTCGGCGCCCTTGCGCGGGTCGGTCGGGTCGATCGCGCAGGTGCCGCCGTCGGCGACGAGATCGAAGCGCAGCGGCGCCTCGATCACCCCCGAGCCGCGGCTGTCGTCGGCGATGAAGTGATAGGTGTCAAAGCCATTGCAGATGCCGGGGTGCGGATCGCCCGGCCCCTCGCGCGTCCCGCCCTCGCAGTCGGGATCGCTCGGCGCGCGATCGTGAAGGCGATTGGCGGAGTAGTGCACGTTCAGCACCTCCGCATCGCTACAGCCGATGTCGCCGGCCGCCGGCCGCCGGCCGTAGGTCTCCGGCGGCGTGCCGGGTCGCAGGCACGCGCACCCGACTCCGGGCAGCGGAATCGGCTCGAACGCCACGTCCTCGGTCGCGATCGTCACCGGCACCATCCCATCCGGCCCCACCCCGCCGGTGCGTAGCACCATCGAGCCGCGCACCCCAGCCTCGTAGTCGGCATGTTGTGTGCGCAGCGTCAGGCGCGATTCCTCCGGCCGCACCTCGAACACCCGCGCCACTTCGCGGGTGCAGTTCAGGGCGCAGCCGTCGCCGCCGACCCGGTTCCCGTCGTCGCAGCCCTCACCGGGCGCAAGGGTGCCGTCGCCGCAGGGCAGCTCGACGTTGCTGATCGCCACGGCGCGCGCCGCGCGACCGACACGGCGGATGTCCAGCAACACGCGCGGCTCCGCTACATCGACAACCGACAACACGCCGTCGCTGACTTCCTCGCTACTGATGGAGTTGAAGAAGCTAGTCAGGTATGCACGGTCGCCGTGCGAATCGAATGCGACGGCACCGGGGCCTTCACCGAGCATCCGCAGGACGGAAGTCAGCGTTAGCGCCCCTGCGTCAACAAATAGTCCGAGAGCCTGGGACTGGGCAGCCGCAAGAACGAGTAGCCCGGAGCCAGATTCCGCGGCGCCGTAGAGCCCGGTTTGCGGCAGGCTCAGGATATCTACCTTCAGGCTCAGCGGGTCGATGCTTGCCACTTTAGCCGCCATTGTTGTGACGTACACGCGATCGCTGTACCGCCCGTACTGGGCCTTTTGCGTAGAAGCGCCCACGTCCACCTGTCCAATCCAAGTCCCCGACCCTACGTCGACAGCCGTCACGGTGTCGGTAGCGAAGTGAGTGCTGAACAATCGGTTCCCACTCGCATCAAGCGCTACCGACACGGGTTCACGCGGAACCGGCAGCGTCCGCAACACGGCGAGGGAGCCTGTGTCCATGACGGCGACGGACGCAGCGTCGATAAGCGCGACAAACAACGTCAGGCCGTCAGGCGAGATCGCAATCCCGACCGGCCCGCCGCCGATTTGGTTGCGCCGGACAGCTCCGCTGCGGATGTCGACGGCGTAGACGGACTGCGCGTTGCCGCTGGTCACGAATGCCGTCTCGCCGTCGGGCGAGAGGGCGATGTCGGCGATCAGCCTCCGGTTGCCGACGAAGATCTGGCGGACCACCGACGCGGCAGCCGGATCGACCAGGAGGACCCGGTTGGACCCATTGTCGACGACCACCGCCAGATCGCCCGCAGCAGCGACCCGCGTGGCCGCCAGTAGCACGCCGGCAATTGCAAGCCCGCGGAGTGTTCTCCGCCATCGCGGTCCAACTGCCGTAGCCATCGGCGGGCACTGAGACGTGCCGCGCCGATGGCACAAATCCGCGAGCACGATCAGCAGCCGCCGCCGGGCGGGGTCCCGATCTCGATGTCGGGGTCGGGCTGGGGCTGGCTGACGATCCGCGTGTCAGTCCATACTGGGTAGGTGAACGCCCCGCTCGGGTTGTTGTCTGCCAGACCCGCGCGATTGGTCAGGACGCACTCTCGGCCGGCCGCCTGCGCCTGCGAATCGAAGTGCGGCGAGAGCTGCGGCAAGAGCAAGGTCTGCGAGGTCAGCCGCTCCTCCGTTTGCCACGTCACGCCCCCGTCGAACGAGGCGCGCCGGTAGACATCGTAAGAGACATTGCCCGGGTCGAGGCGGCGATCGTACCAGACGGCATCGATCTCCGGAACGTGCGGCGTCGACGGAAGGTAAACGAAGGAGACCAGCGCCGGGAGGAACTGATCGCCGGCGGTCGCGGTGTTGAGCACGCCGGGAGGAAAGGTCCAGTTTGCACCGTGGTTGTCCGACCGAGTGAAGTAGACGTCCGACGTGTCCACGGGGGCGTGGCCCCACGCTGCATAGAGTCGTCCGGTGACCAGCGGGTCGGCGGCTAGGTTGAGCCGCGGCTCCGAATAGACTTTCTGGTTGAGAACTGGGCGCGCGTTGTTTCCGTTGCACACATTCACCGGTTTGCGAGCGTAGTTGCCTGGCGTCAACGCGACGCTCGTCGCCCACGTCGCCCCCCCGTTGGTCGAGCGCCGGACGAACATCTTGCTGTAGTCGGGATTCCACCAGCCGACGTACAGATCGCCCGCCGGGCCGATCGCGATGCTGCAGTTGGTCGCCGGCCCCGCATTCGCGTAGTCCCCATCGAGCACGTCGACATTGGGGTTGGAGAAGACGAGCGGCGAGCCTGCCGAGCTACACTTCGGGGCAGACGCCAAGCGGATGGTCTGATACGCACCAAACTTCTCCGTGTAGCAGACGTAGACATTGTTGGCGTCGACGGCGACGTTGGGCTTGTCGCGAATCGCCCCCGGTTGGCCGCCCAGGCTGGCGTCGGCCGCCGTTTTCCATGCGTTGGGTGAGCCGCCCCCGAGCGAACAGGTCGCATCGATGCGCCCGCCCGGCTGGCCCGTCTGTGTCGCCAGGTAGACGACGTACAGCGAGCCCTCGCTGTCGCTGACCGTGAGCGGCTCGCCGTCGATGGAGGTTGGCGGGCTCGGGGGAATGAACGCCTGCTGCGCATCCCAGCTCACCCCCGAGTTGTAGGAAACACTGTAGGCGATGCGCCGGGTGCTGCCGAAGGTGAAGTCCTCGAACACCGAGAGGAGTGTCGCGTTCTGGCTGCGCTTGGCCGCGACCGAGGGCGAGCCCTGGGTGATGTTCGGGTAGGATTCGAGGCTGCTGTCGTTGACGCGAACGTTCGTGACCGATGCCCAGGCGCTGCGGGCAAAGATCAGACGGTCACCGGCCCAGCGCCACAACGGGCGCAGCGATTGCGCCACCTGCCAGGTCACGCGCTGGATCAGCGAGGCCTGGGCCTCCTGCCAGCCGTCGCACTCCCGCCGCATGGCCGCCTCGCGGCCGGGCGAGAGCTGCGCCGTCGCCTCGGGATCATCGAGAACGGCGCACACGTCATAGGGATCGGCGGGCGGCAGCGGCTTTTCCAGCGAACGCTGACGGACCGGCGCCAGCGGCTCGAGCGGCGCCAGGGCGAGCGGCTCCCCGGGCGCGATCGTCCAGGTTCCCTTCCATGTGCCCGCGATCTCGCCGAGTTGGAATTCACCCTCGATCCCGGTGTCATCGAGGCGGCCAGCGAAGGCCCGCGTCGCTCCGGTGCCGTCGGTGACCGCAAGATCGATGCCGCGCCCGTTCCGGAAACCCGTCACCGGCACCTGCTTGAGCGTCACGGCGCCATCGAGATCGATCGCCCCGGTGACGCGCGCACCATCGACCGTCAGCGCGCCCGACCAGCGGCCGTCGCCGTGCCCGAGCCGGTCGTTGTAGCTCCCGGACGCGGTGATCTTCATCGCCACGGCTCGATCGACGCCTCCCAGGCAGAGCACGGTCAGCGCCGTCACGCCCAACACTGCGCTTCGATTCGCCATGTCGCTCTCCTTCTGGATAGTGTGCCGCCGCGCAGCTGGCGAGCTGGAGCGACGGAGCTGGTTACGCGTAGCCGAGTCGTTCCATCGCCACTCGAAGTGACGCCGTGTCCAGCGCGGCAGCATAGCTGCCTTGCGGAGGCCCGGGCCCGTCGCCCAGCAGACCGCGGGCCCATCCGAGATCGGCCGTGGCCGCCAGATCGCGCAGCTCGCATGGATCCCGGTCGAGATCGAACAGCTCCTCCTTGCCACCCTGCCACAGCACATACTTCAGCGAGCGGGTGCGCACCGCGACCTTCGGCTCGGCGAACAACAGCGATTCACAGCGGACGACTCGGTCGTCCTCAGCCGACGCGTCGCTCAGTGCGATCGGCACGCCGTCGAGCCCGTGTGGGGCGCTCAGCCCAGCCAAGCGAAGCAGCGTCGGCGGCAGGTCCGCCAGCGAGACCAGCGAGCGGACCCGCCCGCCTCGCGGCACTCCCGGGCCAGCGAACATCAAGGGGACGTGCACGAGCTCGTCGTAGAATGTGTGACCGTGCTCGACACCGCCGTGCTCCCAGAACTCCTCGCCGTGATCGGACACCAGCGCGACGATCACCTCATCCGCGAGGCCAAGCGCGGTGAGCTCGTCGAACACCCGCCCGACCGCTGCGTCGACGGCGGCCACGCCGGCATCGTAGAGCGCGACGAGATCGGCCTTCTCGGTCGCGTTCAGGCGAATCTCACCGGCTCGCAATCGGGCAACGGCCTCGAACCGCTGGCCGAGCGGCCCTTCGTGTCGGATGTCCGAGAGGAGCGTATCGCCGCGGAACGATTTGTCGCCGGCGCAGCCGTACGGAGCGTGCGGATCGATGTAGTGCAGCCGCAGGAAGAATGGCTGCCCGTCCTCACGCCGGACGCTGGCGGCCCGGCGCAGGCGGCGGATCCCGACGTCGGACACGCGCGTGCCAGTGTCCACGGGACGAGAGCCGAGCATCCATTCGAGCGTGCGTCCGGCGAGGGTACCGCGGATGGCGACCATCGCCTCCGATTCGATCGACACGTTCTCGTAGCTGCTGAACCCGCGGCCGAGACCGTACTGCAGCGCGAGGTAGGGGTTGGACACCACGGCGCAAGTCCCGTATCCCGCGTCGGCGAACGCCTCCGCGAGCGTGCGCACGCCGGGGCGGAGAGGCGAACGGCCCATGAGGTCGAATCCGTTCACCGACTCGCCCGCGCCGTGGCGCGACGGATAGCGGCCGGTCAGGAACGATGCGACCGATGGCAGGGTCCAGGAGGACGTCGCGATCGCGGTGTCGCACACCGTTCCCCTCGCCGCGAGCGCGTCGAGGGATGGAGTCAGTCTGGTCGTCGCGCCGTACGCCCCGAGTCGGTCCGCTCGCAGCGTGTCGATCGAGATCAGCACCAGCGAGGGCTCGACGGCCCGACTGCGACGGTGCCGTGCTCCTTCTCGCCGTCGGGGTGCCCGGCGCAGCTCTGACATCAGGAACGCCACCGCGGGCAGCGTCAGCAGGAAGTTGACTGCCGCAACCACGGCGCCGGCCGTCGTAACCGCGACATCTGGCAGCCTGGCGACGAATTGACCGCCGGCAACTCCCGCACAGGCGAGCAGGACCACCCACACGGCCGTGGCGGCTCGCCGAGCCCACGCCTCTCCGTGGCGGGGCACGCGCGCGGCGCGCAACCCGGCGTCGAGCTGGCGGCGGAACGCCGCGGCCTCCACGCATCCGGCCGCGACCAGGCAGACGACCACCGCCGTCGCCGCCGTGGCGCCGCGGGAGGCGCCCAGTGCCCCCGTCCCGGCCGCCGATAGCGTTCCGAAGACGAGTGCGACCGGCGCGAGCGCGACGATGGGCACGCTGAGGTACAGCCAAACGTAGCGCGAGAGGTGAACGTAGGTATTCCGGCGTAACGCGCGCAGCGCGTCCGCGGCGCCGATGATCGTCGTCGCCGTGAGCGCGGCGAGAACGCCGTGCGCGATGTCGGTCATACCACGCCACCGGCGGTGCCGCGCTCGGGCGGCGAGACGAGACGGGCGTGTCGTACGACGATGACGACCCCGACGAGAATGGAGCCGGCCGCCGCGACCGGCGCGAGGAGCTGATTGAGCGTGAGGAAATTCTCCCGCAACGGCTCGAGCACAGCCGTCGTCAGGAAGAACGACGCGAAGAACGCGACCTGCAGCATGCCGAGCGGGGGCGAGCGTCGCTCCAGCCAGAGGAGGACGGCGAACGTGAATGCCGCGGCGCCGAGAAAATAGAGCTGCAGAGGCTGTACGGGTAGGGATGTCGCCGCGCCGGGCGGCACCCAACCTCGGGTGGCGTGGTACCAGAAGGCCCATGTGCCGCGCGGGAACCTGACCGCCCAGGGTAGGCTGCTCACCTGTCCGAAGCAGCAGCCGTTCATGAAGCAACCGAGTCGAATGAATACCACTGCCAGGGCGACCAGCGGAATGACGCGATCGCCGAAGCGGGTCCAGGGCAGGCCGAGCACGCGGCAGATCAAGGGCAGGGTCAGCGCCAGCGCGAGGATGCCGCCGGGGATGCGAAAGCCGTGCAGCGCGCCGCGAACCGATGGTGGCACGTAGTCGTCGGCCGGGAACCAACTCGCCTCGGCGAGATAGAGCAGTCGCGATCCGAGAAGGATCGCCAGCACCACGCAGATCAGCGCGACGAACGACCTGCCGAGTGGCAAGCTGACCACCGTCGCGCGCCGCAGCGCGGTCGCCACCCCAACTACAGCCGCGGCCGCCCAAGCGAGGAAGTAGACGGACACGGCACCGAAAACCTGCGGATGCATTCGCGCGGGCTCCCCTGCGAGATCGAGCAGACTGTCTGCGAGGCCCACTAGCGGTTTAGGGGGGGGGGACCGCAATAGGGAATTCCCCGCATATCCGCGGGTCCATGTTCCGCATGGATGCGCTGCAGTCATTGCCCCCTGCGGCCGGAGATCACCAACCTCCTGATCGAGTACTACCGCTCCAAGGCGTAGACGAAGGGCGAAGGCGACTCGCTTCCGTCCTTCCTCGTTGGTCTTTGATCCTCTCTCCGCGCCTTCGTCCTACCGCAGCTTCCCTTCCAGGAAGGGCACCTCGAAGACCTTCGCGTGCTGGATCGGGCCGTGCCCGATGTAGCCGTCCTCGCCGAACAGCTCGCCGTGGTCGGCGGTGATGGTGACGTAGGTGTTGGCCGGCAGGAGATCGAAGAGCTGCTCGAACACGCCGTCGAGGTAGCGCACCGTGTCGATCTGCCGCGCCCGCAGCTCGGCGAGTTGCCGGGCGTCGAACGGCGCCGGACCGCTGGCCGAGTCCTCCAGGCGCTGCAGCGTGCCGTGCACACCCGACAGGCGCGGCCAGTGGCTCGGGTCCTCGCTCGGCCGCGCGAACGGGTAGTGCGTCTCGCCGACGTTCAACAGGTGGAAGGTCGGCCGGTCGTCGTCGAAGCGCAGCCGCGGCAGCATCGCCGCCATGTCGTTGTGGGTCGGCATCAGCGTGAAGCTGTCGAAGTCGTGCGCCAGCGGCGTCGCCGGGTTGAGCACCGGGAGCGAGACCAGCGCGTGCGCGCGGTAGCCGAGCCGCTGGCGCAGGAACGTCGGCAGCCACAGCGACGGCAGCAGGTCCTTGAAGGCGACCCCGTCGACCCCCAGCCGCTCGGCGTAGCGGGCGAAATCGCGCTTGTAGTACTCCGACGCGAACACCTGTCGCGGGCTGGCGTGCGGCAGCAGCCCCATCAGCAGGTTGAAGTGCGACGGGGACGTCCACGAGGCGTAGCTCCACCGCCGCTCCAGGGCGCCCAGCTTCTGCATCGTCAGCGGATCCGCCGCCACGAAGGCGTCGAAGCGGCAACTGTCGAGCACGATCAGCAGATAGTGGTTCGGCATCCGCTGCACTAAACCACAGCCGGACGCTCCGAACACACCGGCGTCGCGCCTGCCTCTGTGCTCCGCGCGGCGAATTGGATAGGCTCCGCCAATGCGCCGCCTGCTGCCGATCCTTCTTCTGCTGGTCGCGGCCTGCTCGCACTCCGAGCCGGCGCCGCCCGCCGACGCGCCGTTCAAGGTCGCGCTGCTCAGCCCCGGCCCGGTGAGCGACGCCGGCTGGAACGCCCTCGCCTACGAGGGGCTGCTGGCGATCAAGGCGCAGCTCGGCGCGGAGATCGCGCAGCTCGAGGTCCGCAACCCGGGCCAGTTCGAGGATGGATTCCGCGACTTCGCGGCCCGCGGCTTCAACCTGGTCTTCGGCCACGGCTTCGAGTTCCAGGACGCCGCGGCGGCGGTGGCGCCGGCGTTCCCCGATACCGTGTTCATCACCACCTCCGGGAACACCGTGCGGCCGAACGTCGCCCCGCTCCGCTTCATGCTCGAGGAGGCCACCTATCTGGAGGGGATGCTGACGGCGGCGATGTCGAAGACCGGCAAGGCCGGCGCGGTCGGCGGCATGGCGATCCCGTCGGTGAAGAGCACCATCGTGGCGTACGAGGCTGGAGCCAAAGCGGTGCAACCGGACTTCCAGGTGATGACCAGCTACGTCGGCAACTGGGAGGACGTGGGCGCCGCCAAGGAAGCGGCGCTGGCGCTGGTCCGGCAGGGCGCCGATTTCCTCTTCCACAACGCCGACGCCGCCGGGCTGGGCGTCTTCCAGGCGGCGCAGCAGCAACAGGTGCTCGCGTTCGGCGCCAACAAGAACCAGAACGACATCGCGCCCGACGTGGTGCTGGCCAGCGCGGTGATCGACATCCCGCGCGGCTTCCTCACCGTCGCCCGCCAGGTGAAGGACCACACCTTCGTCGCCCGGATCGAGAAGCTGGGGATGCGCGATGGCGTGATCTCGCTGCAGTACAACGCCGCGCTCGCCGAGCGCATCCCGCCCGAGGTGAAGGCGAAGGTGGATGCGGCGCAGCAGGCGATCCTCGCCGGCACCCTCGTCCCGCCGAGCGCGGAATTCTGACGCGCTCCACCGCAGAGGCGCGGAGACGCAGAGACGCCATGGCCGACATGCGGGATCTCGGCGCCTCCGCGCCTCTGCAGTGAAGCATGGCCTGCGCGCTTGCCCTGCACGCGATCGCCAAGCGATTCGGCGCCGTCGTGGCGCTCGACGGCGTCGATATCGAGGCGCGGCGCGGCGAGGTGCATGCGCTGCTGGGCGAGAATGGCGCCGGCAAGTCGACGCTGATGAAGGTGGTCTACGGCCTCGTCGCGCCCGATGCCGGCGCCATGGCGGTCGATGGCACGCCGGTTCGCTTCGCCAGCCCGCTCGACGCCCGGCGTGCCGGCATCGGCATGGTGCACCAGGAGTTCGCCCTGGTGGAGGCGCTGTCGGTGGCCGAAAACCTGGCGCTCGCCCTCAGCCCGCCCGGCGAGTGGCGCTGGCGGCGCGGCCGCGTCGTCGCGGCGGCGACGCGGCTGGCGGCGAGCATCGGCCTCGAGCTCGGCGATCTCGACGCGCCGGTCGGCACGCTGCCGGTCGGCCTGCGCCAGCGCATCGAAATCGTCAAGGCGCTGGCCGGCGAGACGCGCATCCTCATCCTCGACGAGCCCACCGCGGTGCTGACCCCGAGCGAGGTCGGGGCGTTGTTCGCCGTGCTGCGCCGCCTGCGCGCCGCCGGCACGGCGGTGCTCTTCATCACCCACAAGCTCGGCGAGGTGATGGCGATCGCCGACCGGATCACCGTCATGCGCCACGGCCGGGTCGTGGGCGCCGCCGCGCGGGACGCGATCGACGAGCCGGCGCTCGCCCGCCTGATGATCGGCACGCTCAGCCGCGCCGACGAGGCGCCGCCGCCGCGCCGCGGCGACGGCACCGTGCAGCTCCGGATCGACCGGGTGCGCACCGGCGGCAGCGACGGCCGGCCCTGCCTGCGCGACGTCAGCCTCGCGGTGCACGCCGGCGAGATCGTCGGCATCGCCGGCGTCGACGGCAACGGACAGGAGGAGCTCTTCGAGGTCCTGACCGGGCTGCGTCCGGCCACCGGCGGCCGCATCGCGGTCGGCGGCGTGCCGCTGGAAGGCGCCGACCCGGCGGCGGCGATCGCCATCGGCATCGGCAGCATCCCCCCCGATCGACTGCGCCAGGGCGTGGTCGCCGACATGGCGATCGCCGACAACGCGTCGCTCAACGTCCGCCTGCTGCGCGCCGGCGGCCGCTTCCTGCGCGCCCGGACCCTGCGCCAGCGGGCGCGGTCGATGGTGGCGGCGTACGGCATCAAAGCCGGCGACCTCAACGCCCCGGCGCGCAGCCTGTCGGGCGGCAACATGCAGAAGCTGGTGATCGCCCGCGCGCTCGCCACCCAACCGCGGGTCATCGTCGCCGCCAATCCCACCCGCGGCCTCGACATCGCCGCCGCCGAGGCCGTGTACGCGGCGCTCCTGCAGGCGCTGGCGCGCGGCGCCGCCGTGGTGCTGATCTCGACCGATCTCGACGAAATCGTCGCGCGCGCCCACCGCGTCGCGGTGCTCTATCGCGGCGAGCTGAGCGCCCCGCTGGAACGCCCGTTTCCGCTGCAGCGACTGGGCCTCATGCTGGCCGGGAGCGCCGCGGCGTGAGTCTCGATCGCCTCTGGCCGTCGCTGGCGGCGCTGGTGGTGGCGCTGGCCGGCAGCGCCCTGCTCATTGCGGTCGCCGGCGGCAACCCGCTGGTGGCGCTGAGCGCCCTCGGACGCGGCGCGTTCGGCAGCGCCGCGGCCTGGTCGGAGATCGGCGTGCGCGCCTGTCCCCTGCTGCTCACCGGGCTGGCGGTGGCGATCGCCTTCCGCGCCGGCATCTGGAACATCGGCGCCGAGGGACAGTTGCTGGCGGGCGCGGTCGTGGTCGCCTGGCTCGGCAGCCGGATCGGCGACTGGCCGCCCCTGGTGGCGAGCGCGACGGCGCTGACCGCCGCCGCGCTCGGCGGCGCGGCCTGGGCGGGCGTCGCCGGCGTGCTGCGCACGGCGCGCGGCATCGACGAGGTGATCAGCACGATCATGCTCAACTTCATCGCCCTCGGCCTGGTCGGCTGGCTCGTCCACGGCCCCCTGATGGAAGCCGCGGGCGCCTACCCGCAGACCGACGCCGTCGCCGCGGCGGTGCGCCTGCCGCGGTTGTTCGCCGGCTATCGCGTCCACGCCGGCCTCGGACTGGCGCTGCTCGCCGCCGCCGGCGCCGCCGTCTTGCTCTTCCGCACCGTGCTCGGGTTCGAAATGCGGGCCGCGGGCCTGAACCTGCTCGCGGCGCGGCTCGCCGGGCTGCGCACCACCGGCGCCCTGTTGAGCGCCCTGGCGCTCAGCGGCGCGCTCGCCGGCCTGGCCGGCGGCATCGAGGTCAGCGCCGTCACCTTCCGCCTCTACGACAACTTCTCGCCCGGCTACGGCTTCACGGCCATCGCCGTCGCGCTGCTCGGCCGCCTGCACCCGCTCGGCGTCGTCGCGGCCGCCGTCTTCTTCGCCGCCCTCGACGTCGGCTCGAGCGCCATGCAGAGCGCCGCCGGCGTCTCGGCGGTGCTCGTCTCCGCCGTGCAGGCGATCGTCATCCTCTCGTTGCTGGCGTTCGAGCGGCGCCGGCCGCTGGCGAGCGCCGGATGACCGCCGACCTGCTCACCGCGCTCGTCGCGTCGACGATCACCATGGCGGTGCCGCTGCTGTTCGCGGCGCTCGGCGAGCTGATCGCCGAACGCGCCGGCGTCCTCAACATCGGCCTCGAGGGCATGCTGCTGAGCGGCGCCTTCGTCGCCCTCGTCGTCGCCTTGCTGAGCGGCTCGCCGGCGCTCGGCGCCGCCGGCGCGCTGGCGGTCGGCGCCGGCCTCGGCGGCGGCCTCGGCGTGTTCGTGGCGCGCTGGAACGCGAGCCAGGTGGTGGCCGGCACGGCGCTGAACCTGCTGGCGGCGGGGCTGACCGGCGTCGCCTATCGCGCCGTGTTCGGCGTCACCGGCGCGGCGCTGACGATCCCCGGGGCGCCGAGTTGGCGGCTGCCCGGCCTCGCCGCGCTGCCGGTGCTCGGTCCGTTCTTCGACCAGACGCTGATCGGCTACGCGGCGTTCGCCGCCGTGCCTCTGGTCGGCTGGGTCCTGGGCGGCACGCTGCCCGGACTGCGCCTGCGCATGGTGGGCGAGAATCCGTACGCGGCCGAGACGCAGGGGGTCGTCGTGGGGCGGGTGCGGGTGGCGGCGCTGGTGGTCTGCGGCATGCTCGCCGCCGCCGGCGGCGCGTATCTGTCGCTCGCCTACGCCAGGACCTTCGTCGAAGGCATGTCGGCGGGCCGCGGCTTCATCGCCCTCGCGATCGTCATCGTCGGCCGGCGCCATCCGATCGGCGTCATGCTGGCGGCGCTCTTCTTCGGCTTCGCCACCGCCCTGCAGTTCCACTTCCAGGCGATGGGCCTGGCGGTGCCGTTCCAGTTCTTCCTCATCCTGCCCTACGTGCTGACCCTGCTGGTCCTCGCCGGCGGCATCGGCCGCGCCACCGCGCCGGCGGCGCTCGGCCAGCCGTACGAGCGCGCCTGAGGTGGCGACGCCCCGGCGCCTGGGGTCAGAAGAAGCGGATGTCGAACGGCATCACGGCCCAGACGCGTTCGCGCAGCAGGAAGCGCAGGGAGGGCAGGATGTCGAAGAGGTCGGCGATGCCGGTCCGGCGCGGCAGGCGGAGGCCGAGCGAGAGGTCCCCGAGCCGTCGCGGGCGGGTGACGCGTTCGACCAGCACCGGCTGATCGACCGCCACGCCGATGGCGCGCTTGGCGGCGTCGAGCGCCTCCTCCAAACCGCCCAACTCGTCGACCAGACCGCGCGCCTGCGCCTGGCGGCCGGTCCACACGCGGCCCTGCGCCGCGGCCTCGGCCGCCTCGGGGCTCAGGCCGCGCGCCGCCGCGACCTTGCCGACGAAGTCGCGATAGAACGACTCCGCCTGGTGCTGGATCCGCTCGCGCCCGTCGTCGTCGAGGGCGACGTAGTCCGAGAACAGGGTGGCGTGGCGCCCCCGGGCGACGGTTTCCTTGTGCACGCCGAGGCGGTCGTACAAGCGGCGCAGTGTCGCCTTGCCGGCGACCACGCCGATCGAGCCGGTGATGGTGCCTGCCTCCGCCAGCAGCGGCCGGCCGGCGAGGGCGACGTAGTAGCCGCCGGACGCGGCGACGTCGCCGCAGGTGGCGATCACCGGCTTCGCCGCCCGCGTGCGCTCGACCTCGCGCCAGATCAGGTCGGACGCCAGCGCCGAGCCGCCGGGGCTGGCGATCCGCAGGACCAGGGCGGCGATGTCGTCGCGTTCGCGCACGCGCTTCAACACCGCGGCGATCGAGCGGACGCCGGCGGCGCCGCCGCCGGCGGGGCGGCTGACGCTCTCTCCGGGCTTGATCGTGCCGCCGATGTGCACCAACGCCACGGTGTGGCGGGCGCGGCGCAGCGCGTCGAGGCGGACGGCGCGGCCGCGGCGCGCGAGGTAGGGATCGCGTTCGATGACCGCCGCGCCGCCGCAGGCGTCGGCGAGTTGGCGCTCCGCTTCGTCGGCGTAGGCGGTGCCGTCGATCAGGCGGGCCGCCTGGGCCTCGGCGGCGACGTACGGCCCGCGCCCGAGGGCGTCGCGGACGAGCGCCGCATCGAGCGCCCGCCCGGCGGCGACGCCGTCGGCGATCTGGCCGAACAGGTCCTCGACCAGCGCCTCCAGCATCTCGCGGTGGGCCTCGGACATGCTCGTCCTGGTCACCATCTCACCGGCCGATTTGTAGCGGCCGACGTGCACGACCTCGGCGTCGATGCCGACCTTGTCGAGCGTGTCGCGCACGAACATGGCCTCGGAAGCCAGGCCGGTGACATCGAGCGTCGCGGCGGGCGCGCAGAGCACGCGATCGGCGGCGCTGGCGAGGTAGTATTCGCCCATGCCGGCGCGCTCGAGATGGACCCAGACGCGCTTCCCAGCGGCGCGCAGCCGCTCGATCGCGCGCCGCAGGCCCTGGATGCGCGCCCAGCTCGCGTGCAGGTCGTCGACGCGCAGCAGCACGCCCTGCAACTGCTGGTCGTCGCGCGCCCAGCGCAGCACGGTCAGAACCCCCAGGTAGTCCGTGGGGGGGCGGCGGAACAGGCCGAGGAAACGGGACTCACCCGTATCCTCGGCCAGCTCGCCGTCGAGGGAGAGGGTCAGGACGCCGTACGGCTTGCGCGGCGCCAGCCAGGAGCGGACGTGCAGGTATCCAATCGCCAGCCACCGCCGGAGGGATCGCCACATGCCCGGACCTTACGCCGCCGGCTCGGCGGCGGGCAATGCGTTCAGCTCGCCTTGGCGGTCTCGGCGACCGGCATCGGATCGAGGGCCGGCTTGCGGCTCGCCAGGGGGACGACCTTGCCGGCGCGCCGCAGCTCGTCCTGGCGCTCGCACCAGCGGAACAATCCGTTGCGCAGGTACTCGGGATTGATCCGCAGGATGTCGCAGACGTTCTCGAAGGAGAACGGCCACTGCCGGTCGGAAGACGCGATCCAGTCGTAGGCGTCGGTGTATAGCTCGCGCCCGTTCACATCGAGCGCGAAGCGATACTTCTGCACGCACTCGACCGCGTCCTGCAACATGGCGAACACCAGATGGTACTCGGGTCCCTGCGGCGCGGACTTGCGCAGGACCGCGAAGTACTGTGCCGGGAGCATGATGTCGGGTTCGAAGAGCCGTCCCTCACCAACCAGGTCGTCACGCATGCCCCCTCAGACGGGTGCTCGAGAGCGGCTATTCAAAAGCCAAAAGAAAAACGCGGAGGATGCCGATGCCGCCGAACCACCTGCAGGTGGTCGTCCCCTCCGCGCGCCGCCACGCCCCCCTCGCCTATGCCCTGAAACCCTTTCTTCCAGGCCACTTAGACCGAGAACGAGGCGCCGCAGCCGCAGGTCTTCTTGACGTTGGGATTGTGCAGCGTGAAGCCGGTCGCCATCAGACCGTCGGCGTAATCGAGCTCGGTGCCGTTGAGGTAGAGGAAGCTCTTGCGATCGACGATCATCTTGGCGCCGTCGCGTTCGAAGATCTTGTCGCCGTCGCGCGGCTCGTCGAGATCCATCTTGTACTGCAGGCCGGAACAGCCGCCGCCGACGACCTTGACGCGCAGCCCGCGCCGCGGCGCGTCGGTCACCAGGCTGAGAATCTTCATGACCGCATTGTCGGTGAGCGTGATGGCCATGATGTCTCCTTATGATGCCGCCCGCCGGCGGGCCACCCAGGCGGGCGACAGGGCGCGCAGGCGTTCGACCTCCTGCGCGACCCGCTCGATGGCGTAGTCGATGTCGGCCTCGGTGGTGAAACGGCCGACGCCGAAGCGGATCGAGGCGTGCGCCGCGTCGTCATCGAGCCCGATCGCGCGCAGCACCGGCGATGGCTCCAGCGTCGCCGAGGTGCAGGCGGACCCGGATGACACTGCCACGTCCGGCAACGCCGCCATCAGCGAATCGCCCTCGATGCCGGCAATGCCGAGATTGAGGTTGCCCGGCAGGCGCTCCTCCGGATGTCCGTTCAGCGTCAGTTCTTCCAGGCGGCTCGCCAGGCCGCGGTGCAGGCGATCGCGCAGGGCGGCGACCCGGGCCGATTCCTCCGCCAGCGTCGGCGCCGCCACCGCGCAGGCGCGGCCGAAGCCGACGATGCCCGGGACGTTCAGGGTGCCCGAGCGCATGCCGCGTTCGTGACCCCCACCGTGCATCTGCGGCGCGATCCGCACCCGGGGGCTGCGGCCGCGCACCCACAGCGCCCCGACGCCCTTGGGGCCGTACAGCTTGTGCGCCGTGACGGCCAGCAGATCGACCCCCATGGCCTCGACATCGAGTGGCACCTTCCCGAGGCTCTGCGCCGCATCGCAGTGGAAGAGCACCCCGGCCTCCTTGGCGATGCGGCCGATGGCGGCAATCGGGTGCAGCGTTCCGATCTCGTTGTTGCCGTGCATGATCGAGATGAGAACGGTGCGCGGGGTGAGCGCCCGCCGGACGTCGTCCGGATCGACCTGGCCGAAGCGATCCACGGGTAGCACCGTCACCCGCGTCCGTCCGACTCGTTCCAGCGCCCGACAGGTGTCGAGCACCGCTTTGTGCTCGGTGGCGGCGGTGATGACGTGGTCGCCGCGGTCGGCGTGGAACTCGACCACGCCCTTGATCGCCAGGTTGTCCGACTCGGTGGCGCCGCTGGTGAAGACGACGTCGCGCGGCGCCGCGTTGATCAGGGCCGCGATCTCGCCGCGCGCCGTCTCGACCGCCTCCTCCGCCTGCCAGCCAAAGCGATGGCTGCGGCTGGCGGCGTTGCCGAAGCGCTCGCCGAAGTACGGCAGCATCGCCTCGAGGACGCGCGGATCGACCGGCGTCGTGGCATGGTTGTCGAGGTAGACCAGGCGCGACACGCGGCGATGGTACCCAACCCGCTCCGGGCAGGCCAGGGGGGCGCGCCGCGCCGCGACCCAGCGCGCCGTCAACCCGCCGCGCGCGCCGCGGGCAGCACGCTGCGCAGGAACCGTCCCGTGTGCGATGCCGGCGAGGCCGCGATCGCTTCCGGCGGCCCCTGGGCGACGATGCGGCCGCCGCCGGAACCGCCGTCGGGGCCGAGGTCGATGACGTGGTCGGCGACCTTGATGACGTCGAGGTTGTGCTCGATCACCAGCACGGTGTTGCCGGCCTCGACCAGGCGGTCGAGGACGCCGAGCAGCTTGTCCACGTCGTGGAAGTGCAGCCCGGTGGTCGGCTCGTCGAGGATGTAGAGCGTCCGGCCGGTGGCCCGCCTGCTCAGCTCCTTGGCCAACTTGATGCGCTGCGCCTCGCCGCCCGAGAGGGTCGTCGCCGCCTGGCCGACGCGGATGTAGTCGAGGCCGACGCTCGCCAGGGTCTCGAGCTTCTGCCGGATCGGCGGCACGGTGCCGAGGAAGTCCAGCGCCTGACCGACGGTGAGATCGAGCACGCCGGCGATGTGCTTGCCCTTGTACTTCACTTCCAGCGTCTCGCGGTTGTAGCGGCTGCCCTTGCACACCTCGCAGGTGACGTAGACGTCGGGCAGGAAGTGCATCTCGATGCGGATGACGCCATCGCCGGCGCAGGCTTCGCAGCGGCCGCCCTTGACGTTGAAGGAGAAGCGGCCGGGATCGTAGCCGCGGACCCGCGCCTCGGGCAGTTGCGCGAACAGCTCGCGCACGTGGGTGAAGAGCCCCGTGTAGGTCGCGGGGTTCGACCGCGGCGTGCGGCCGATCGGCGCCTGGTCGATGTCGATCACCTTGTCGATCAGCTCCCAGCCGCTGATCTTGGCGAACGCCCCCGGCTTGTCGCGGGCGCCGTTGAGGCGCTGCGCCAGCGCCCGGTACAGGGTGTCGATCACCAGCGAGCTCTTGCCCGATCCCGACACGCCGGTGACGCAGGTGAAGGTCCCGAGCGGCAGCTCGACGGTCAGGTCCTGCAGGTTGTGGTGTCGCGCGCCGGTGATGGTGAGCGCGTACCCCGACCCGCGCCGGCGCCGCCGCGGCAGCGCGATCTCGAGCGCGCCCGACAGGTAGCGGCCGGTCAGCGACTGCGGGTCGGCGCGAATCTCCTCCGGCGTGCCCTGCGCCACCACCGCGCCGCCGTGCACCCCGGCGCCCGGCCCCATGTCGATGACGTGGTCGGCGGCCTCGATCGTGTCGCGGTCGTGCTCGACCACGATCACGGTGTTGCCGAGCCGCTGCAGCCGGCGCAGGGTCTCCAGCAGGCGCGCGTTGTCGCGCTGGTGCAGGCCGATCGACGGCTCGTCGAGCACGTAGAGGACGCCGCTGAGGCTGGCGCCGATCTGCGTCGCCAGCCGGATGCGCTGCGCCTCGCCGCCCGACAGCGTCGCCGCCTGCCGCTCCAACGTCAGGTAGTCGAGCCCGACGTCGTGCAGGAAGCCGAGCCGCTCGCGCGCCTCGCGCAGCAGGCGCTCGCCGATCGCCGCCTCCTGCGGCGTCAGGTCGAGCGTCGTCACGAACGCGTGCGCGGCGCCGATCGACAGCGCGCAGACGTCGGTGATGGTCTTGCCGTGCAGCCGCACCGCCAGGGCCTCGGGCTTGAGGCGTGCCCCTTTGCAGGTCGGGCAGCGGCGCACGCTCATGAACTTGCCCAGCTCCTCGCGCACCCACTCGGAGTCGGTCTCCTTGTAGCGCCGCTCCAGGCTGCGGACGACGCCCTCGAACGGGCGCCGGAATTCGTAGCGCTTGCTGCCGCGCTCGATCACCACGGCGACCGCGTCGTCGCCGGTGCCGTACAGCACCGCGTCGCGCGCCTTCTTCGGCAGCGCCTTCCACGGCGTCGCGAGCGAGAACTTCAGGTGGCGCGCCAGCCCGGCGAGCATGTCGTGGCGCGTGTGCCGGCTCTCCCAGGGCGCCACCGCGCCGTCGGCGAGCGACTTCGACTCGTCGGGCACGATCAGCTCGGGATCGAAATAGTTCGTGGTCCCGAGGCCGCTGCACGTCGGGCAGGCGCCGTGCGGGCTGTTGAACGAGAACAGGCGCGGCGTCAGCTCCGGCATCGACAGGCCGCAGGTGGTGCAGGCGAAGCGCTGGCTGTAGAGCGTCTCCTCGACCGGGGTGTCGCCGCTCTCGCCCAGCACCGCCACCGAGACGACGTCGTTGCCATACGTGAAGGCGACGGCGAGCGAATCCGCGAGCCGGCTCTCGATGCCGGGGCGGATGACCAGCCGGTCGACCACCACCTCGATGGTGTGCGCGTGGGTCTTGGTGAGGCTGATGTCCGCGGCGAGATCGCGCAGCGCGCCGTCGATGCGGGCCCGCACGAACCCCGCTTTGCTCAGCTCCGCGAGCTCTTTGCGGAACTCGCCCTTCTTGCCGCGGGCGATCGGCGCCAGGATGTAGACCCGCGTCCGCTCCGGCAGGGTGAGTACGCGGTCGACGATCTGCTGTACGGTCTGGGTGGCGATCGGCTGCCCGCACTGCCAGCAGTGCGGCGTGCCGAGGCGGGCGAAGAGCAGTCGCAGGTAGTCGTAGATCTCGGTGACCGTGCCGACCGTCGAGCGCGGGTTGCGGCTGGTCGATTTCTGCTCGATGGCGATCGCCGGCGACAGGCCGTCGATCGAATCGACGTCGGGTTTCTCCATCTGCTCGAGAAACTGGCGGGCGTACGCCGACAACGACTCGACGTAGCGGCGCTGCCCCTCGGCATAGATGGTGTCGAAGGCGAGCGAGGACTTCCCGGATCCCGACAGGCCGGTGATCACCACCAGTTGGTGGCGCGGGATCTCGACGGTGATGTTCTTGAGGTTGTGCTCGCGCGCTCCGGTGACGACGATCGCGTCCGCCATGAGCGGCCGAGTCCTACCACGGCGGTGCCGTCAGGGCCACCGCGTCCGTCGCGACTCGCTCGCCGCGCCGGATTCCCGCTCGCCAACGGCGGCCCGCCCGCCGCGAGCGTCAGAAGTGCCGGCCGGCGAAGGTGCCGGTGAGAACGACCGCGCCGGAGTTCACCAGCCAGCGCACGATCCGCACCACTTCCGCATCGTTGCGAACCCGTTTCTGCACTTCCTGCACGAGCTGGAGCAGCGTCGATTCGTCCGAGGGCAACGGCGCGTGACGCGCTGCCTGTCGCCAACGGAACCGCAACGTCCCAGGGCGGTGCACCGTGTTCCGCCGCCGCGCCCGCAATTGCCCGACCTTGGTTGCCGCCTGGTTCATGGTGGGTTCCTGGAGCATCGCGCGTGCCAGCGTTCCATCGCCAGCGAGCCTGGTGGTTGGATCCCTGATCGGTGCAAACGGTTTCAACCATCTGGTCGTAGTGCGCCGCTAACTGGCGTCACCATGCCGACGGTGACATGCGAACCGGCTCCGCATGCCCCGAGGCGACTGGCTGCCTTCCCCTCGCCCTGGGCCATCCGCTAGTAGCCGACGCATGCGTTTCGGCCTGACCACGCCGGTGGTCACCATGGTGCCGCGCACCCACGCCGCATGGGAGCGGGACGCAGGGGTGGCCGAAATCCGCCAGGTCGCGATCACCGCCGACCGGCTGGGCTATTCCCACCTGAGCTGCAGCGAACACGTCGGCATTCCGGTCGACGTCGCCGACCAGCACCGCGGCGGCCGCTACTACGACCCGGCCACCACCCTCGGCTACCTCGCCGCCTGCACCAGCCGCATCCGGCTCCTCACCCACGTCCTGGTGCTGCCGTACCACCACCCATTGGCGGTGGCGAAGACCTACGGCACGCTCGACCGGCTGTCCGGCGGGCGGGTCATCCTCGGCGTCGGGGTCGGCAGTCTGCGCGAGGAGTTCGCCCTCCTGGGCGTCGACTTCGCGGGCCGCGGCGCCCGCTACGAGGACGCGTTGCGCGCCCTGCGCGCGGCGCTCGGCGGCAGTGAGCCCAGGTACCAGGGCACGCACTACCGCTTCGCCGGCTTCCGCATCGACCCCTGCGCCGTCCAGGAACGGCTGCCGATCTGGATCGGCGGCCGTTCCCCGCGCTCGCTGCGCCGGGCATTGGCCTTCGGCGACGGATGGGATCCCTTTGGCCTCGACCTGGCGCAGCTCCGCGCCATGCTCGACCGCGCCCGTCAGACGCCGCAGTGGCGCGCCGATCTCGAGATCGTGCTCAGCCCCGAACGACCGCTGGCGTTGGACACCGCCGCCGACGTCGAGGCGGCCCGCGCCACGGTCGCCGCCTACGCCGGCGCCGGCGCGACGGCGCTGAACCTGCGCTTCGTCCACCACAGCCTCGCCCACTACCTCGAGTGCCTCGAGCGCTTCGCCGCCGAGGTGATGGCGCGCCACGGCCACCCGCCGGGGGGAGCGGCGGGCGCATGAAGGTTCCATTCTCCCGCCCCGCGATCGGCGAAGAGGAGATCGCCGAGGTCGTCGCCTGCCTGCGCTCGGGGTGGATCACCTCCGGGCCGCGAACGGCGCAGTTCGAAAGGGAGTTCGCGGCCCGCCACGGCGCCGCCGAGGCGCTGGCGGTCACCTCGGCAACCGCCGGCCTGCACCTGGCGATGCTGGCGCTCGACCTGCGCCCCGGCGACGAGGTGATCACCACCCCGCTCACCTGGCCGGCGACGGTGAATGCGATCGTCCTCGCCGGCGGCACGCCGGTGCTGGTGGACGTCGAAGCGGAGACGCTCAACATCGACCCGCGCCTGATCGCCGGCGCCGTCACGCCGCGCACCCGCGCCGTGCTGCCGGTCCACTACGCCGGCCAGCCCTGCGATCTCGACGCCGTCGCCGCCGCCGCGCCGGGCGCGCGCCTGATCGAGGACGCGGCGCACGCCGCCGGCGCCAGCTATCGCGACCAGCCGATCGGCAGCCGCGACACGGCGATCTTCAGCTTCCACCCGATCAAGAACATGACCACCGGCGAGGGCGGGATGGTGACGACCAATGATCCCGCGCTCGCCCGACGCCTGCGCCTGCTGCGCTTCCACGGCGTCGAGCGCGATGCCTGGAAAGCCTACGGCGGCGCCCAGCTCCCCCTCTACGACGTCGTCGAGCCGGGGCTGAAGTACAACCTGACCGACATCCAGTCGGCGATCGGACTGCACCAGCTCCGCAAGCTCGACGCCTTCAACGCCGAACGCGCCCGCCTCGCCGCCCGCTACGACGCGGCGCTGCGCGACGTGCCGGCGCTGCGCCCGCTCGGCCGCGCCGCCCATTCCTGCACCCACGCGCACCACCTGTACGTGGTGCTGGTCGACCCGGCGCGGCTCGCCATCGACCGCAACGCCTTCATGGCCGAGGTCATCGCCGCCGACGTCGGCCTCGGCCTGCACTTCACCGCCGTGCACGAGCTGACGTACTACCGCCGCCTCCTCGGCGACCTGCGCCCCGTCCTCCCGGTCGCCACCGACGCCTCGGCGCGCCTCTTCTCGCTGCCCCTCTTCCCCGGCCTCAGCGACGCCGAACACGACCGCGTCGTCGAGGTGGTCGCCGACGTCGCCCGCCGCCACCGGCGCTGAGCGGACGCCTCAGCGGTTGGCCGCCAGGACCTTCTTGTCCTTGGTGGCGAGGATGATGGGCGGCGGATCGAGGCGGTCGCCGAAGCGTTCGATGTGGCTGCGGTTGAAGAGGACGATCATCCGCCGCGGGCCGGACCATTCCGCGAAGAACTGCTCGGTGGTCGGCCAGAACCACGCCGACTGGTCGCCCTGCCGGCTGCCGAAGCCGAGCTCGCCGGGGTTGCCGACCATCACCCAGCGCGTGCCGCTGTAGTAGACCATGCTCTGGACGAAGTTCAGGAACAGCACCAGGCGATCGCCGGGGCGCATCGCGGCGCGGGCGGCGAGGCCGAGGCTGCGGTACTCGTTGGCGACGCCGCGGCCGGCGACGGTGACGGCGAACAACAGCATCCACCCCGCCGCCAGCGCCACCAGCGCGGCGTGCGGCCGGCGCGCCGCCAGCAGGCGCAGGGTGGCGAAACCGGTGACCGCCAGCGGCACGGCGCCGGCGAAGAGGTACGGCACCACCAGCGGGACGCGAAAGTGGGTGTTGGCGTAGGGCA
This sequence comes from bacterium, assembly GCA_019637795.1. Taxonomy (NCBI): domain Bacteria; species bacterium. The sequence goes on from JAHBUY010000003.1 coordinate 241,842, forward strand.
GGACGGCGGCCACGATGCCGAGGACCGGCCCGCCGACGAGCAGCAGCCAGGCGGCGCGCGCCAGGCCGGCCGTGCGCCCGCGCTCGACCGCCCAGAGCACCGCGCGCGCCACCAGGATCGCCAGCGGCGGCAGCGCTGGCAGCGCGTAGGTCACGAGCTTCGAGATCGACAGGCTGAAGAACACCAGGATCACCGCCGCCCACAGGACGAGGAAGCGGGTCGCCGGCGCCCAGCGGCGCGGATCCGCCGCGCCGCGCAGCGCCCCGGGGTCGAACGCCAGCACCAGGCTCCAGGGAGCGAGCGCCCCCAGGATCACGGGAAGGAAGAACCAGATCGGCTCGCCGTGCTCTTTGGTGCTGGTGTAGCGGTGCAGGTGCTGGTCGACGATGAAGAAGTGCCAGAACTCGGGATTGCGCCAGCCGACGAGCAGGAACCACGGCAGGACGATCGCCAGCGCCAGCCCCAGGCCCCGCCAGTCGAACCACGGCCGCAGCGCCCGCCAGCCGCCGTGGGTGAGGCTGAACAGGAAGGCGACGCCGCCCACCAGCACCGCGGCGACCGGCCCTTTGACCAGGATCGCCAGCGCCGTCGCGGCGTAGGCGACGCGCACCCAGCGGCGATCGCCGCCGCCGCTCCACGCCAGCCAGACCGCCGCCAGCGCGGCCGTGACGAACAGCGTCAGGCTCATGTCGAGGGTCAGGACGATGGCCATGAATCCGAACAGCGGCGCCGCCGCGAGCACGGCGGCGGCGAGCAGCGCGGTCGCGGCGCCGTACAACCGGCGGGCGAGCGCCGCGGTCAGCCCGAGCGTGAAGAGACCCGCCAGCACGGTCGGCAGGCGCACGGCGAGCTCGCTGCCGCCGAAGACGCGCATCGCCAGCGCCGTCCCCCAGTACACCAGTGGCGGCTTCTCGAAGTACGTGGCGTAGTTCAGGCGCGGGGTCGTCCAATCGCCGCTCTCGATCATCTCGCGGGCGATCTCGCCGTAGCGCGCCTCGTCCGGATCGGCGAGCGCGAAGCCGTGCGCGCCGTAGAAGTAGATGGCGAGCGTCGCGGCGGCGAGCAGCAGGCCGAGGACGCCCTTCATGCGGCGGCTCCCTGCAGCGCGACGGTGCCGGCGCGCCCTTCGGTGGTGCCGTTGGCGACCGGGCAGACGGGCAGCGCCGCGGCGTCGAGACCGTCGGCGACGTCGATCAGGCGCACGAAGTCGACGCGGCCGCGCAGCGCGTCGAGCAGCGCCTCGAACAGCGGTCGCAGCGACATCCCCTCCACCTCGGCGTGGATGGTGTGGACGTTGAGCCCCGGGCGCACCTGCGCCAGGTAGAAGGCGGTGAGCGCCGCGGCGTCGCTGCCGATGCGGCCGTAGACCTCGTCGAGGGTCGGCCAGGTGGTGGGGATCTCGGGGGTGGCGAAGACGCGGTCGCCGGCGCGCGGGCGATACGGCGCCCGGCCGCGCGTGCAACTGTGGTAGCGCAGGCCGGCGGCGTCGATCGCCGCCAGGCTGTTGGCCGTGCACTGCCAGCCGGGCGCGGCGAACGCCGCCGCGGGGCGGCCGACGAGGTCGCTGAACACCTCGAGGCCGCGGCGCAGCTCGGCGGCGGTCGCCTCGGCGTCGAGGCCGTTCAGCCGGTCGTGCCAGTAGACGTGATCGTAGCCGTGCACGCCGACCTCGTGGCCCGCCGCCGCCAGGGCGCGCAGGTGCTGCGGGAACGAGCGGGCGATCGGCGGCCCGGGCAGCAGCGTGCCGTAGAGCAGCGTCCGCCACCCGTACATCCCAGGCGCGTTGGTGCGCAGCATCTTGGCCAGGAAGCCGGGCTTGAAGATCCGCCGCAGCGCGCGCCCCGAATGGTCGGGGCCGCACGACACGAAGAAGCTGGCGCGCAGGCCGCGCCCGTCCAGCGCCGCCTGCAGCGCCGGCACGCCGTCGCGCATGCCGACGTAGGTGTCGACGTCGACCTTGAGGGCGAGCTGCGGAGTCGCGGTCATGGGAGCCGAAGGCGGATGGCGGATGGGAAACGGGAGAGCGGGAGCAGGCGTTCAGCCGCCGCGTCCTCGTCGCCGCGCCCGCGTCATGCCCGTCGCCCCTCGCCCTGGAACCATTCGATGGTCTTGCGCAGGCCGTCGTCGAGCGGGGTCGCGGCGGTGACGCCGAGGATGGTGCGCATCCTGGTGACGTCGGGAACGCGGCGGCCGATGTCCTCGTAGCTGTCGCCGTAGATCTTCGCCTGCGGCACCAGCTCGATGCGGCTCGACGAGCCGGTGACGGCGATGATCCGCTCGGCGAGCTCGAGGATGGTGGTCTCGACGTCGGTGCCGATGTTGAACACCTCGCCGTTGGTGCCGTCGCCGACGCCGGCGGCGATGGTGGCGCGGATGGCGTCGTCGATGTAGGTGAAGCAGCGCGTCTGCATGCCGTCGCCGATCACCGTCAGCGGCTCGTTGCGCAGCGCCTGGCCGAGGAAGATGGTGATGACGCGGCCGACGTCGAGCTTGTCGAGGCGCGGGCCGTAGACGTTGAAGTAGCGGGTGATCGTCACCGGCAGCCCCATGGCGTGGTAGGCGAAGCAGAAGTGCTCGCCCACCGCCTTCGAGGTCGAATAGCACCAGCGGTCGATGCGGGTGGAGCCGAGCACCCGGTCGTCGTCCTCGCGCCACGGCACCTTGGGATTGCGCCCGTACACCTCCGAGGTGGAGCTGAAGACCACCTTGCGCTGGTGCTTGAACGCCAGCTTGAGCACCGATTGGGTGCCGTTGACGTTGACGTTGAGCACCTCGAAGGGATCGCCGACGTAGTGCTCGACCCCGACCACCGCCGCCAGGTGGTAGATCAGGTCGGCCTTGGCGATCAGGCCTTCGAGGATCTCGAGGTCGAAGATGCTGTCGCGCACGTAGTGGAACCCGGGTGTGCCGATCAGGTGGCGGGTCTTGGCGACCGAGCCGTTGTCGAGCACGAACACCTCGTCGCCGCGCGCCAGGAAGCCGTCGGCGAGATGCGAGCCGACGAAGCCGCCGCCGCCGGTGATCAGAACCTTCATGCCAGCATCATCCCTTCCGCGACGCCGGCGCGGCGGGCCCAATCGCTCGCCGGTCGTTCGTCGTCATTGGCCGCCTGGACGCGCAGCAGGCGGAGGCGTCCGCGTCCGCTCTGCACCGCCACGCCGTGGTCGTCGACGGCGATCACGGTGCCCGGCGGCGCGCCGCCGCTGCCGTCCTCGGCCCGCGCCCACCACACCAGCAGCGGCGCGCCGTGCCAGCGCGCGAAGGCGCCGGGATACGGGTGGGTCACGGCGCGCACCAGGTCGTAGAGCTGGCGCGCCGGCCGCTGCCAGTCGATCGCCCCGTCCTGCGGCCCGCGGCCGCCGAAGTAGCTGCCGGCGGCGACGTCCATCGGCCGGCGCGGCGCCGTGCCGGCGCAGAGCGCCGGGTAGGCGGCGCGCAGCATCGCCGCCGCCGCGGCGGCCTGCTTGCGGTAGAGGGTGATGGCGGTGTCGTCGGCGGCGATCGCCACCCGGCGCTGGGCGACGATGTCGCCGGCGTCGGCGCGCGCCACCATGTGGTGCAGCGTGACCCCGGTCTCGCGTTCGCCGTGCACCAGCGCCCAGTTGGTCGGGCAGCGGCCGCGATAGCGCGGCAGCAGCGAGCCGTGGACGTTGAGCGCTCCGCGCGCCGCCACGTCCAGCACCGCCTGCGGCAGCAGCCGGCGGTAGTAGAAGGAGAACAGGAAATCGGGCCGCCACGCCCGCAGCCGCGCCAGCCACTCCGGCGCGCCGAGCGGCGCGTCGACGAACACCGGCAGACCGCGCGCCTGCGCCAGCTCGCGCACCGAGCGGAACCAGCCGCGGTCGGCGGGATCGTCGGCGTGGGTGAACACCGCCGCCACTTCCGCCCCGAGCTCGAGCAGGGTGGAGAGACAGACGACGCCGAGCTCCGAGTTGGCGCAGACCACCGAGCGCATCTCAGCGCTGCGGCTCCCCGTGCCGGTAGACCGCGCGCACCCGGTACGGGGGACGCTGTCGCACCTCGAGATAGATGCGGCCGATGTACTCGCCGACCAGGCCGACGGCGAGGATCAGCAGGCCGAGGAAGACGAACAGGATGGCGAAGAGCGTGAACACGCCCTCCACCTCGGGACCGACGATCAGCCGGCGGATGAAGAGGAAGACGCCGAAGCCGACGCCGGCGAGCGCGACCGCGACCCCGGCCAGCGAGACGAGCTGGATCGGCACCAGCGAGAAGCCGGTGAGCAGATCGAAGCCCAGCCGCATCAACTTCATCGGCTTGTAGCGCGACGTGCCGTCGGCGCGCTCGGCGTGCCCGACCTCGATCTCGGTGGTCTGGCGCGCCAGGGCGTTGGCCAGCGCCGGGATGAACAGCGAGCGTTCGTTGCACTCGACGATCTGCTCGACGATCTCGCGCCGGTAGGCGCGCAACATGCAGCCGTAATCGCGCATCGGCACGCCCACCGCCGCCGCGGTGGCGCGGTTCACCATCGCCGACACGGCGCGCCGCAGCCACGGGTCCTGGCGGTTCTCGCGCCAGGTGCCGACGACGTCGTTGCCGGCCTCGATCTGCTCGACCAGGCGGCCGATCTCCTCCGGCGGGTTCTGCAGGTCGGCGTCGAGGGTGACGACGATCGCGCCGCGGCTGGCGGCGAACCCCGCGACCACCGCCGCGTGCTGGCCGGAGTTGCGGCTGAGCTCGACGACCGTGACCCGGGCGTCGCGCGCCGACACCTCGCGCAGGCGCGCCAGCGAGTCGTCCTGGCTGCCGTCGTCGACGAAGATCACCTCGCTCGATCGCCCCAGACCGTCGAGCACCTGCAGCAGCCGCTCGCACAGCAGAGGGATGGTGCGCGCCTCGTTGAACACCGGGATGACGACCGAGACCTCCAGGGCCGGATCGACCCGCTCCCCGCGCACCGCGCCAAGCCGTACCGTGCCGCGCTCCACGGTCAGCTTGTACCAAACGCGGTTCGGCAGGGGTATCCCGCCGCCGCCGCCATTTCTCATCCGCCGGCGCGCGCTGTCGGCGCGCCGTTCGCTCCCCGGACGCCATGGGGCGGCTGAGACAGGCGCTGCGACCAGTCAGCCCGTAGGACCTTGTCTCAATCGGCGGCGCGGGCGATGAGGTGGCCAGGGGGACGAACGATGCGCGGGGGATTGCGACCACCGGTGGTGGCGGCGGTGTGGCTGATGGCGTGCGCCACGGGGGCGCGCGCGCAGGCGCTGGAGGCGTCGCGGCTGCTGCCGCGCAGCGGCTGCGCGGTCGACTGCAATCGCGACGGCGCGGTGCGCGTCGACGAGCTGTTGCGCGCCGTTTCGATCGGCCTCGGGGCCGATCCGCTGGCGCGCTGCGCCGCCGCCGACCGCGACGGCAGCCGCGACGTCACGGTCGACGAGATCCTCGCCGGCATCGCCGCCACGCTCGACGGCTGCGCGCCGTCGGGCAGCGATCCCGGCCCCGCCCCCTGGCAACTGGTGCCGCGCCAACAGGTGATCAGCCGCTGCGGCCTCGACCCCGACCGGCTCGACGCCGCCGACGCGCGCATCGCCCGCCCCTACGCGGTGATCCGCTACGGCCAGCTCTGCCACGTGTACTACCCCGAGGGCAGCGACCCGCCGGGCGAGGTGTTCTCGACCACCAAGACCCTCGGCGCGCTCACCACCGGCATCGCGGCGTACCAGTCCCGCGACCTGCCGCGCAGCGGACGCAAGACCGGGCCGCTCGCCGACGACGACCGCGTCGACCACTGGCTCGACAGCGTCACCTTCAACCCCGAGGCGCGGATCGCCCATGTGCTCGCCATGCTGGCGCACAACGAGGACCTCGCGTACGGCCGCCGGACCTACACCTACGACATCTTCGGATCGGTGCAGATCAACCGCCTGAGCGACGTCATCAACGCCGTCGTCGCGCAGGACCCGGAACGCCTCGGCACCAACCTCGAGCAGTTCGTCCAGCGCTTCGTCTTCGGCCCGCTGGGCATGACGGACTCGCTCTGGAGCGGGCACAACGCCAACAAGCTCCTCGGCTTCAGTTGGATCTCGACGGTACTCGACATGGCGCGCGTCGGCCTGCTCGTCCTGCACGACGGCGTCTGGTCGGGTGACCGCGTCCTCGATGCCGACTGGACCTACAAGATGACCCACCCGTCGTTCGAGGACGCCAACACCGCCTACGGCTACCTCACCTGGCTCAACAGCGACTCGAACTACACCCAGGGGCTGACCAACGGCCCCAAGCAGCAGGGGCCGCTCGATCCGTGCGCGCCCGTGGCGCTCTGGCCGGCCTACCCGCACGGTCTCTCGGAGGCGCCGGACTGCCACTACGATCCGCCCTACGCCTGCGACCAGCCGCTCGACGTCGGCATGTGGTTCGCCGCCGGCCTGGGCGGACAGTACATCGTCGGCCATCGCGCCCTCGATCTGCTGCTGGTGGTGAAGAATTCGCCGGGCAACGCCGCCGATCTCTGGGCCGACGTGCGGCCGGCGCTGGTCGCGCTCGACCCCGCGCACCCCGGCGACGAGGACGCCTTCTGCACCGACTACGCCGCCGGGGGATACGCGCCCGACCTGCTCGACTAGCCCGGATCATTCACGAGCTCGCGTCGCGAGAGCGCCGAGGGTGCGCCAGATCTGGCCCAGCGCAGCGACGACCGACGCAGGCAGACTCGACAGTCTGTCGAGGAGGGAGGAGCGAGCACGGCCAGAGATGGCGTGCCGTCGGCGCTCGCAGTAGCGAACTCGTGAATAATCCGGGCTAGCCCCGATGTGACGAAAACATTTCACCACGGAGGCACGGAGACACGGAGTAACCGGGACAAGAGGGGGTTCGGGGGCGAGATCCCCAACGCCATCAGCAATGGCCATGGGGATCGCGCCCACCCGCCATTCCCACGCTGCCCCCTCCGTGTCTCCGTGTCTCCGTGGTGAAGGTGTTTTGTCGTATCGAGGCCAGACCGGCCAGGCTGGCGGCGCCGCCGCGGATCGGACACATTCGATCCACGCATGGCGATCTACGCGATCAGCGACGTCCAGGGCTGCGCGGCGACGCTCGATCGCCTGCTCGCGAGCCTGCCGCTGCGCGCCGACGACCGCCTGTGGTTCGTCGGCGACCTGGTCAACCGCGGGCCCGCCTCGGCGGCGGTGCTGCGCGACGTGCGCGACCTCGGCGGGCGCGCGGTGGTCGTGCTCGGCAACCACGACCTGCACCTGCTGGCGCGGGCCGCCGGACTGGTCGCCGCCAAGAAGCGCGATACCATCGAGGACGTGCTCGCCGCCCCGGATGGCGAGGCCCTCTGCGCCTGGCTGCGCGCGCGCCCGGCGCTGCACCGGGAGGGCGACCGGCTCCTCGTCCACGCCGGGCTGCCGCCGGGGTGGACCGCCGCCGCGGCGCAGCGCCGGGCGGCGGCCGCCGCCGCGGCGTTGCGCGGTCCGGACGGCGCCCGCGTCGCCGCCGCCGCGTCCCGGCCGCCGCCGGCGCTGCCCGCCGCCGCCGGCTCCGCCGACCCGGCCGCGGTGCTCGCGGCGCTGACCAGCCTGCGCACCCTGCGCGCCGACGGCACGCCCGACTGGACGTTCAAGGGCCCCCCGGCCGAGGCGCCGCGCGGCAACCTGCCGTGGTTCGCCGCGCCGGGCCGCCGCACCGCCAGCGCCACCGTGATCTTCGGCCACTGGGCGCGCCTCGGCCTGCACCTCGAGCCCGCCGTCATCGGCATCGACACCGGCTGCGTCTGGGGCAACGCCCTGACGGCAGTGCGGCTCGAGGACCGCCGCGTCTTCCAGGTCCCGTGCGCCGACGCCGTCGCCGCGGTTCCCGACGGCGACTGATCGCCGCGCGCAGCGGCCGCGCGCCCTGCCCTTTCGCCGGCGGCTGCGCTACCAGGCGATGCATGACGCCGCTCCGCTTCTCCGTCCAGACGCCGATCGAGGGCACGACCTTCGCCGCGCTCGCCCGCCACTGGCAGCGGGCCGAGGAGCTCGGCTACGACGCCGCCTGGCTCGACGACCACTTCTACGGCGTCGCCACCCCGCGGTCGGACGACTCGCTGGAGTGCTGGACGCTGATGTCGGCGCTGGCGCGCGAGACCTCGCGCCTGCGCTTCGGCACCCTGGTGGTGTGCAACGGCTACCGCCACCCGCCGCTGCTGGCGAAGATGGCGGCGACGCTCGACCACGTCTCCGGCGGCCGCCTCGAATTCGGGCTCGGCGCCGGCTGGTACGAGGACGAGTACCGCGCCTACGGCTTCGACTTCCCGCCGATCGGCGAGCGCCTGGCGCGCCTCGAGGAGGCCCTGCGGATCTGCCAGGCGATGTGGCGCGACGAACGGGCGACGGTCGCCGGGCGCTACTACCGGGTGACCGACGCGTGGTGCAATCCGAAGCCGCTGCAGCGGCCGTGGCCGCCGATCATGATCGGCGGCGGCGGCGAGCGGGTGCTGCTGCGCCTGGTCGCCCGCTACGCCGATCGCTGGAACTTCGGCGGCAGCGTGGCGGCGTTCCGGCACAAGATCCCGATCCTCGAGCGCCACTGCGCCGCCGTCGGCCGCGATCCGGCGGCGATCGAGCGGAGTTGGTTCGGCAACGTCATCATCGAGCCGACGCAGGCGGCGCTCGACGCCCGCCTCGCCAAGCGCCGCGCCCGCGGCCACGGCGACGCCTACGGCCTCGACGCCATGGTCGGCACGCCGGAGCAGATCATCGCCCGCCTGCGCGAGTACGTCGCCCTCGGCGTCACCCACTTCATCGGCATGTTCGGCCGCGTCGACCGCCTCGGGGCCACCGAGCTCTTCGCCCGCGAGGTCATGCCCGCCTTTCGCTCGTCAGGGGGACATTGACGCCGAGAACCACGAAGGCCGGTTCACCGCGCGCGCCGGCTGTCGTATCGTCGGCGTGCCGCGAACGAAGCGGCGTGCCGATTGATTTCACCTTCGTCACCGACGCGTGGCCATCGAAAGGTTCGTCCATGATCCGCAAGCTGCCCCTGTGCGCCTCCGTGCTCTCCCTGCTCCTGCTCAGCGCCGTCCACGCCCAGAGCCCGGCCGATTGGATCAAGCGGATCCTCGACCCGGCGAAGATCGGGGTGACGCCGCCGGAGGGGGCGACGCTGAATCGCAAGCTGACGGTGGATTATCTCAGCAAGCAGGATCCGCCGGCGGAGATGGCGGTGTACATGATGCCGCTCGCTCAGCTCCACGCCGCCGCGGAACACTTCGCCAAGACGCTCGGCGTCGCGCCGGAGACCTCCGGCAGCGGCGAGTACGAGATCAATCGTTTCGCCGTGCCGGCGAAACGCCTGACGATCATGCTCGCCAAGTCGCAGTTCGTCGACGACAAGCTGCAGATCACCATGACCTACCTGCCGCCGGGGCAGTGACATGCGCCGCCGCCTCGCCATCCCGCTCGCCCTGCTGCTCGGCGCCGCCGCGGCCACGGCCCGCGTCACGCCCGGACCGGCGGTCACCGACGCCAACGTCCTCGAGCGCGTCCGCCTCCTCCGCTCCCCGGCCGAGCAGCTCGCGCTCGCCGACTACTACGCCGCCAAGGCGGCCGCCGAGGGGCCGCGGATCGACTTCTACGAGCAGCTCTTCCGCGCCTACAACGCGCTCGAGGGCAAGGCCTACGACCCGCTGCGCGAGCAGGCGCGCGACCTGCTGAAGGCCGCCCGCCAGACCCGCAAGCACCTCGAGATCCTCGCCACCGCCCACCGCAACCGCGCCACCGCCCCGTGACCGGCGGCGGCGCGGTCCCGCCGCGCCGGAGGCGATTTGCGGCCCGGGCCGCCGGCGTGCCATGGCCGGCCTCCGGGAGGGCCGCGATGCGAGCCGAACGCCGCGACGAGCTGATCCGCCAGGACGTGCGCGATCTGCACGCCCTGGGATACGCGCAGCAGCTCTACCGCGAGATGGGCGGGTTCTCGAACTTCGCCATCTCGTTCTCGATCATCTCGATCCTCACCGGCGCCATCCAACTGTTCGGCTACGGCCTGCAGTTCGCCGGTCCGGCGATCAACACCTACGGCTGGCCGCTGGTGAGCCTGTTCGTGCTCTGCATCGCCGCCTCGATGGCGGAGCTGGCGTCGGCGTACCCGACCGCCGGCGGCCTGTACTTCTGGGCGCATCGGCTGGGCGGCCATCGCTGGGCGTGGATCACCGCCTGGTTCAACATGATCGGCCAGGTCACCATCACCGCCGGCATCGACTACGCGGCGGCCACCACGCTGCTCGGCGCGATCAACCGCATCGCCGGCACGGCGCTGCCGACCGACACCACCGCCACGGTGATCGCGATGGTGCTGATCATGATCCCGCAGATCCTCATCAACTGCTTCGGCATCCGCCTGACCTCGGCGCTGAACGACTTCAGCGTCTGGTGGCACATCGGCGGCGTGCTGGTCATCGCCGGGCTGCTGATCGCGCTCGGCTCGCACGCCCAGCCGCTCGGCTTCCTGTTCACCGCGCAGCGGTCCGTCGACCCGGCCGCGCTCGGCGCCACCTTCACCGTCGGCCCGTTCGCCTTCGATTCGCTGATGTTGCGTCTGCCCGGCCTCGGGGCGGTGTACGCGAGCGGCGGCCTCGGCCTGGCGTTCGTGCTCGGGCTGTTGCAGGCGCAGTGGACCTACACCGGCTACGACGCCTCGGCGCACGTCGCCGAGGAGACGGTGATGGCGCGCCTCAACAGCGCCTGGGGCGTGTTCCTGTCCGTCGCCGTCTCGGCGGTGGTCGGCTACGCGATGCTGCTGATCCTGACGCTGCACGTGCCGGATCTCGCCGCCACCGTCGACCCCGCCAACGCGCCGGCGGTGCTCTATCTCGTCTACGCCAACCTGCCAGCCGCGGCCGCCCACCTGGTGGCGGTGATCATCGTCGTCGCCATGTGGCTGTGCGGGCTGTCCTCGATCACCAGCATGAGCCGCATGTGGTTCGCCTTCGCGCGCGACGGCGGCATGCCCGGCTACACGTTGGTCCGCCGCATCCACCCGCGCTGGCGGACGCCGATCTGGTCGATCGTCATCACCTCGGCGCTGGCCGTCCTGCTCACCGTCTATGCGGCCCTCTACTCGGTGGTGGTGGCAATCAGCACGACGGCGCTCTACCTCGCCTACGCGATTCCCATCTGGCTCAACCTGCGCAACAAGCTGCGCCGCCGCGGCGAGTTCACCACGCCCCGGCTGGCGCCGTGGAGCCTCGGTCGCTGGGGGGTGCCGCTCAACGCCATCGCCCTCGCCTGGGTGGCCTGCATCACCCTCCTCTTCTCCATCCCGCCCAACGAGCTCGCCGGCTGGTCGATCGTCGCCCTCTGCCTCTTCATGGCGCTCTACTGGGCGGTCGACGCCCGCCATCGCTTCACCGGTCCGCAGCGCAGCAGCGAGGCCGAGCTGCGCCGCATCGAGCAGTCGCTGGAGGCGTGAGCCCCGCACCGCCGTGGCCCGCGTCGCGGCGGCGCGGCCCCCGACGTGCCCGGGCTGGGGGCCCAACGACGGCTCCCGCCGCCGCCCCACCTTTACTTGCGCGGCGGGAATCGTGTACGGCTTGCGGGTTTGGGGGCTTCCAGAAGAGGAGATTTATGACGATGCGGCCGATGATGACCCTGATCCCGACCCTGCTCGGCGTCCTTGGCGTCAGCCCGGTGCTGGCCCAGGAGGCGGCGAGCCACAGCGAGCTCGACCTCGTCCTGCCCGACCTGAGCCAGGTCATGATGATGGGCACCAGCGGCCGGAGCCTGTTGTTCGGCGGCCTGCTCGTCTGCCTGGCCGGCCTCGGCTTCGGCCTGTGGATCTACACCCAGCTCAAGAACATGCCGGTCCACAAGTCGATGCTCGAGATCAGCGAGCTGATCTACGAGACCTGCAAGACCTACCTGATCACCCAGGGCCGGTTCATCCTGATCCTCGAGCTGTTCATCGGCTCGATCATGGTCGTCTACTTCTGGCTGCTGCGCGACATGGCGCTGTACCGGGTGGCGATCATCATCCTGTTCAGCCTGATCGGCATCGGCGGGAGCTACACGGTGGCCTGGTTCGGCATCCGCGTGAACACCTTCGCCAACTCGCGCACCGCCTTCGCGGCGCTCGAGGGACGGCCCTTCCCCTGCTACGCCATCCCGTTGAAGGCCGGCATGAGCATCGGCACGCTGCTCATCTCGATCGAGCTGCTGCTGATGCTGCTGGTGCTGCTGTTCGTGCCGCGGGACATGGCGTACGCCTGCTTCATCGGCTTCGCCATCGGCGAATCGCTCGGCGCCTCGGCGTTGCGCATCGCCGGCGGCATCTTCACCAAGATCGCCGACATCGGCTCCGATCTGATGAAGATCGTCTTCAACATCAAGGAAGACGATGCCCGCAACCCGGGCGTGATCGCCGACTGCACCGGTGACAACGCCGGCGACTCGGTCGGCCCGACCGCCGACGGCTTCGAGACCTACGGCGTCACCGGCGTGGCGCTGATCTCCTTCATCCTGCTCGCCGTGCCGCATGCGGAGGTGCAGGGGCAGTTGATCGTCTGGCTGTTCGCGATGCGCGTCATGATGATCGTCGCCAGCATCCTCTCGTACGCGATCAACGAAGGCATCCAGTCGGGCAAGTACGCGTCGGCCACCAACATGAACTTCGAGCACCCGCTCACCTTCCTGGTGTGGCTGACCTCGATCGTCTCGGTGGTGATCACCTACGTCGCCTCCTACCTGCTGATCCCCAACCTGGGCGGCGACGGCACGCTGTGGTGGAAGCTGTCGACGATCATCACCTGCGGCACGCTGGCCGGCGCCATCATTCCCGAGGTGATCAAGGTCTTCACCTCGACCAACTCCGGCCACGTCCGCGAGTGCGTCGAGGCCTCCAAGGAGGGCGGCGCGTCGCTCAACGTGCTCGCCGGTCTCACCGCCGGCAACTTCTCCGCCTACTGGATGGGCCTGGTGATCGTCGGCCTCATGGGCATCGCCTACTTCGTCAGCCACGCGGGCCTCGGCGCGACCCTGGCCGACGGCAAGCCGCTGATGCTGGCGCCGGCGGTGTTCTCCTTCGGCCTGGTCGCCTTCGGCTTCCTCGGCATGGGCCCGGTGACCATCGCGGTCGACTCCTACGGCCCGGTGACCGACAACGCGCAGTCGGTGTACGAGCTGTCGCTGATCGAGAACGTCCCCAACGTCAAGCAGGAGATCAAGAAGCAGTTCGACTTCGACGTCGACTTCGAGCGCGCCAAGGCGTTCCTCGAGGAGAACGACGGCGCCGGCAATACCTTCAAGGCGACCGCCAAGCCGGTGCTCATCGGCACCGCGGTGGTCGGCGCGACGACCATGATCTTCTCCATCGTCATGGCCCTCACCCATGGCCTGACCGAGAACATGAGCCTGCTGTCGATTCTCCACCCGCCGTTCCTGTTCGGCCTCATCCTCGGCGGCTCGGTGATCTACTGGTTCACCGGCGCCTCGACCCAGGCGGTGTCCACCGGCGCCTATCGCGCCGTCGAGTTCATCAAGCGCAACATCAAGCTCGAGGGCGTCGAGAAGGCGTCGATCACCGACTCGAAGAAGGTGGTCGAGATCTGCACCCAGTACGCGCAGCGTGGCATGTTCAACATCTTCCTCGTCATCTTCTTCTCCACCCTCGCCTTCGCCTTCGTCGAGCCCTTCTTCTTCATCGGCTACCTGATCTCGATCGCCATCTTCGGCCTCTTCCAGGCGGTGTTCATGGCCAATGCCGGCGGCGCCTGGGACAACGCCAAGAAGGTGGTCGAGACCGAGCTGCGGGCGAAGAACACGCCGCTGCACGAGGCGACGGTGGTCGGCGACACGGTCGGCGATCCGTTCAAGGACACCTCGTCGGTGGCCATGAACCCGATCATCAAGTTCACCACCCTGTTCGGCCTGCTCGCCGTCGAGCTCGCCGTCAGCCTCGGCCAGCACGCGCCCACCGCCAACACGCTGCTGGCCGTCGCCTGCTTCGGCATCTCGGTGGTGTTCGTGTACCGCTCCTTCTACGGCATGCGGATCAAGAACGACTGACACCGATGGCGGCGCGGCGATCCGCCGCGCCGCCATCGCCACCTCGCGGGGCCTGGGCGCGGCGGCCCGGCCGCGTTCGTTCTCCGCGGCGCGACCGCGCCGCGGTTGTCCGCGGACGGCCGTCCCGCTAACCGCTGACGCATGACCGACGACGTCCGTCTCACCGCGCTCAGCCAGGCCGGCGGGTGCGCCCGCAAGCTCGCCGCCGGGGACCTGGTCCAGGTCCTGAGGCAGCTTCCGTCCGCCGCGCACCCGTGGGTCGCGCCCGATGTCGGCGCGATGGAGGACGCGGCGCTGCTGACGCCGCCGGGGAGCGGGGCGCTCGTCTTCACCGTCGACTTCATCACCCCGCTCGTCGACGACCCCGAGACCTTCGGCGCCGTCGCCGCCGCCAACGCGATCAGCGACGTGTACGCGATGGGCGGCGAGCCGCAGGCGGCGCTCGCGGTGTGCGCCTTCCCCGACGACCGGCTGCCGCTGTCGGTGCTCGAACGGATCTTCCGCGGCGGCCGCGACAAGGCCGCCGAGGCCGGCTGCGCGATCGCCGGCGGCCATACCATCAGGGGCCCGGAGCTCACGTACGGCCTGTGCGTCGTCGGCAGCGTCGACCCCGCCCGGGTGATGACGCAGACCCGGGCGCGCCCCGGCGACGCCCTGGTGCTCACCAAGCCGCTCGGCTTCGGCATCGCCACCCAGGCGATCAAGAAGCAGATGCTGGCGGCGGCGGACCTGGCCGAGGTCACCCGCCTGATGACGACGCTCAACAAGACCGCCAAGGACGCCGCGCTGGCCGCCGGCGCCCGCGCCGCCACCGACGTCACCGGCTTCGGCCTCCTCGGCCACCTGCGCAACCTGCTGCTCGGCTCCGGCGTCGCGGCCCGGCTGCGTGCCTCGCAGGTCCCCCTGCTGCCCTTCGCCCGCGACCTGGCGCGCGCCGGGGTCGTGCCGGGCGGCACGCGCACCAACCTCGCCGCCGCGACGGCGCACTGCGAGTGGGCGGCGGACGTCGATGAGGTGGATCGCCTAATGCTCGCCGACGCCCAGACCTCCGGCGGCCTGCTGATCGCCGTGGCGGCCGAGCGCGCCGCGGCGCTCGCCGCCGACCTGCAGGCGCGCGGCGCCCCGGCGGGCGCGGTGATCGGCGAGGTGATCGACGGCATCCCCGGCCATGTGGAGTGCGGCGCGTAGGCGCCGCGTCCGGCCGCTGCCCGGCGTCGAGCGGGTGCGCGCCGCCGCGGCGAGCGCTATGCTGCGGCGACCGTGAGCCGCCGCCTGATCGCACTCGCCGTCGCGCTGCTGGCGCTGCCGGCGGTCGCCGCGACCCGTGACGTCGACGTCCCCCTGTCGCTCGATCACGCGTTCGTCCGCAAGATGCTGGTCGAGCAGGTGTACACGTTGCGCGACAACACCGTGCGGGTCTGGGACGACGGATCCGGCTGCAACGTCATGATCCTCTCCAACCCGCGCGTCGACTCGGTTGGCGGGCGGCTGCGGGTGGTCAGCGACGGCCTGGCGAGGGTCGGCACGGCGGTGGGCAACAGTTGTCTCACCGCGCTCGACTGGACCGGCACCGTCGAGGTGCTGGAGGAGCCGACCCTCGATGCGAACGCGCCGGTGGTGCGCTTCCGCGTCGTCGACACCAATCTCTACGGCACGGACGGCAAGAAGCGGATCACCGGCACCGTCTGGGACTGGGTGAAGCAGTACGTCCACCCGCGCTTCGAGGCGGTGACCATCGACCTGGCGCAGCCGCTCGCCGAGCTGCGCGACTTCCTGCCCAGCGTGCTGCCCGATGGCGGCGAGCGGGCGCAGCGTCTGATCGACTCGCTGCGCCTGGTCGGGGCGGCGGTGACCGACGCCGGCCTGCGCCTCGACGTCCGCTTCGAGGTCGAGGAGGCGACGCTGGTCGAGGAGCCGCTGGCGCCCGGCCCCGAGCCGACGCTCAGCGCGCAGGAGATCGCGGCCTGGAACGCCGCCTGGGAGCAGTGGGACGCCTTCGTCACCTTCGTCGCCAAGAACGCCGCCGGCGACGCCCTCGCGGCGCAGCGGCAGGCGCTCTTCGACGTGCTGATCGAAGCCCGCTACGACCTGCTCGACGCGCTCGCGCCGGCCCATCCCGGGGCCCCGGATCCGGTGCGCCCCCTCTTCGTCAAGACCTGGGGGCGCCTGGCGCCGGTGCTGCGCGACATTAGCCTCGGCCTGCCCGGCGAGGGCGCGCTGCGTTACCTCACCTTCATCACCGCCGCCGACGCGCTGCGCGCCATCGATGCGCTCGGGCCGTCGAGCGGCCTCGACATCTCCGCCGACGGCCTGCGCCGCCTGGCGCGCATGATCGCGCCGAGCGCGCCCGGGGATCCGCTGACCTACGACGAGGCCGTCGATCCGCTGCTGCGGGAGCGCTTCGGGTTCGGCCCGCCGCCGCCCGCGCCGGCGCCGAATCCCGACGTCGACCTGAGCTGGCTGTGGCCCGCCGCCGCCTGGGCCGCCGAGCCGGCGGCGCGGCTCAACCACTGGGTGCCGTCGCGGGACGACCTCGACCAGTACCTGCCGCTGGTGCGCGAGCTGCTCGGCCAGACCGCCGACGCGACGCTGGACAGCAAGGAGCTGAAGAGCGAATTCCACCAGCTCTACCGCTGGCTGGTGCTCGCCACCGCCTGGAAGGAGAGCTGCTGGCGCCAGTTCGTCCGCGTCAACGGCCGCATCCGGCCGATGCTCTCGGGAGCCGGCGCCGTCGGCATCATGCAGGTGCTGCCCCGCGTCTGGCGCGGCTTCTACGAGGTCGGCGGCCTGCAGCAGGACATCGCCTACAACGCTCGCGCCGGCGCCGAGATCCTCCTCCACTACCTGCGCGATTACGCCGTCGCCAAGGGCGAGCACACCGCCACCGGCAGCATCGACAACCTCGCTCGTTCCACCTACGCGATGTACAACGGCGGCCCCGGCCAGGTGCGCCGCTACCGCGCCGACAAGGTCAAACGCAGCCTGCGCGACATCGACGACGGCTTCTGGGACAAGTACCGCAAGGTCAAAGCGGGCAACGAGCTCGCCGTCGCGGAGTGTTACTAGCCCGGATCCGGCACGGCGAACCCGCGCCGGCCGCCGTCAGCTATGCAGCAGCAGATGGCAGCTCGGCGGCAACTGCCGGACCAAGCCGTTGATCACGTGGCCGCGCAGGAGGTGGTAGATGGCGCCGCGCCGGCTGACGCCCATCATCACCGTGTCCACCCCCAGCTCGCGGGCGGCGCGCGCGATGCCCTCGGCGGCGCTGTAGGAGATGGTCCAGACCGGCAGGAGATTCGCGCCCTCGCTCTGTGCCACGCGGGCGGCGAAGAGCAGCGTATCGCGCCCCTCGGGGTCCGGCTCGCTGGCGGCGCTGCCGACGAACAGACCGGGCCGCTCCTCGACGTAGAGCGCGTAGATGGTGGTGCCGCCGCGGCCGCGCTCGCGGCGCACCGCTTCGCTCACCAGCAGGGCGTTCGGGCCGCGCAGCGCCACCAGCGTGGTCGACGGGTAGAGCTGGCGCAGGTCCTGCGCGTCGCTCAGGCTGATCAGCTCCGGCACCTCCTCGGTGACGCCGTGCGCCCGGATGATGCGCTCGGCGGTGCGACGGCGGACGAACGGCAGGCGGTAGAGGACGTCGTGGAAGCGCTTCTGCTGCGCGCCGATGGCGACCGCCATGCCCACCGCGGTCAGGCCGCCGCCGAAGAAGGTGGCGAGCGGCTTGGTCACCAGGTTCACGCACCACGACACCAGCACCATGGCGGTGGTGAACACGCCGACCCAGAAGTAGGCGCTGCGCTGCCCGTCGCGCCAGCGCAGGACGTCGAGCCCGAGCGAGCTGAGGACGAAGGCGCCGAGGAGGCCGAAGGCGTACATCTCGCCGAGGATGGTGAGATTGCCGGCGGTGCCGAGCACCACCAGCACCGGCACGACGGTGGCGATGGCGATCGCCCAGTGCGGCGTGCCGAAGCGACGGTTGCGGGCGGTGATGAAGCCGGGGAAGAAACCCTGGCGCGCCAGCGCCAGGAACACGTGGTAGCCGCCGATGATCGCCGTGTTGGCGGCGAACAGCAGCAGCACCGACGCGGTCGTCACCACCGCGATCTTCACCGGCAGCCCGCCCCACATCGCGCCGAGCTCGGAGATGAAGCGTTCGGTCTCGTGCGCCTTCAGCGCCTCGGGCAGGAGCGCGACCGAGAACAGGGTGAGCAGCGGCGAGGTGACCAGGATCGAGGCGATGACCAGGTACATGCCGCGGCTGGCGGTGCCGCGCAGCGGCTCGCGCATCGCCGGGCTCAACTGGCTGATGCTCTCCAGGCCCGAGAAGGCGAGCCAGGCGCCGGCGAACCCGACCAGGAAGGTGGTCGGGGTCAGCGTCGAGCCGAGCGTCAGGTGATGCCAGATGAGCTCCCAGTGCGGCGGGCCGATGTGCCACCAGGTGACGCCGACCACCACCAGGTCCACGGTCAGCGCCGCCACCGCCATCACCAGCGAGATGATCGCGCTCTCGCGGATGCCGATCAGGTTGATGGCGGCGAGGAAGAGGAGCGCGCCGACGCTCAGCCCGATGATGTGCGGGTCGAGGCTCGCGAACAGGCTCGCCAGGTAGTTCATCCCCGACACCGACGAGATCGCCGAGGTGAGGAAGTAGTCGACGGTGATCAGCATACCGCCGAAGCACCCCCAGCGCGGGTTGAAGGCCTTGGTGGCGACGGTGACCACGCCACCGCCCTCCGGGTTGCGCCAGCAGATCTCGACGTACTTCGCCGCCAGCAGCAGGAACCCGGCGGTGGTGCCGAGCACGAACAGCGGCGCCAGCGGGCCGACCTGGCTGTAGAGGATGCCGGGGACGTAATAGACGGAGGTGCCGATGTCGCAGAACACCACCGCCCACACGAGCAGCGGCGACAGCAGCTTCGGCTGCGACTCGTGATGCGCCGGCGCCTGTGACGGCGCCGCGTCGATGGGCGCGCCGGGCGCGCCGGGAAGTGGAGAGGCGGTCGCCTCGGCAGAGCTCATCTGGGGGCTGGTGGCGGCGTGAAGCAGCGGCAGCATGGCGCACGGTCGGGCGCCGGTCAATCGCGCCGCGCCGCCGCGCCGACGGATCGCGACGGTCAGGGCGGCGGCGGCCGGAACGGGCGCTGATCGCGCCTATTCGAGCCGCTCATCGGTCTCGATCTCGAGCGGGGCGTGCAGATGGCCCTTGGTGGTCGGCGTCGTCAGCACGCGCCAGAAGCAGTAGACGGTCAGCGTCACCACCGACCCCACTGAGACGATCATGAGGAACCAGCCCATGGCGGTCATCGCATGCGCTCCCTTCCCGCCCGCTCAGCGCGGCGCGCCGGCGCGGCCCTCGCGGTCCCAGCGCCGCTCCGCCAGCCGCACCAGGACCAGCAGCAGCGCCAGCACGGCGAGCATGTAGACGGCGGTGAGCATCGCCTCCGGGCGCTCGAGGATCGAACGGGCCTGCGCGCCGAGGTTCTGGTAGGCGAAGCTGCCGAGGATCAGCGCCAGGTAGACCGGGCAGACGTAGCGGATGATCGGCGCGAAGATCCCGGGAATGCGCAGGTCGCTGCCGCGGTTGGCCTCGCGCAACCCGCGCTCGGCGCCCATCGCCCAGCCGAACAGCAGCACCTCGAAGAACGCCAGCACCACCATCGCCAGGCTGCCGATCCAGAAATCCATGACGTCGAGCGCCACGCCGTCGCGCGTGAACCACGCCACCAGCAGCGTGCCGGGCAGGGTGATCAGCGCCAGCGCCGTCATCGCCGGGCGGCGGCCGAAGCCGAACCCCTCCTCGAGGAAGGCGATCGCCGGTTGCAGCATCGAGATCGAGCTGGTGACGGCGGCGAGGAAGAGCAGCCCGAACCACAGGAAGCCGAAGAAGGCGCCGAGCGGCAGATACTGGAAGGTCACCGGCACGGCGTGGAAGCCGAGCCCGAAGGTCGAGCCCGCCACCGCCGCCAGCGGCGCGGCGCCGAGAAAGATGAACGCCGCCGGAATGGTGATCAGACCGCCGAGGCAGACCTCGCAGAACTCGTTGGCCGACGACGCGGTGAGCGCCGACAGCGCCACGTCGTCGGTCGGCTTCAGGTAGCTGGCGTAGGTGATGATGATCCCGAAGCCCACCGACAGGGTGAAGAAGATCTGCCCCGCCGCCTCGAGCCAGACGCGCGAGTCGGCGAGGGCGGAGAACATGCCGGCGCCGGGCGCGATCGGCTTCGGGTTCCACATGAAGCCGAGGCCGTTGATGACGTTCTGCTCCGGCAGCGCCGGATTCGGCGTGCCGAGCGTCAGCACCCGCGCCAGCACGATCAGCGCCGCGATCACCAGGGCGGGCATGGCCCACTGGCAGAACTTCTCGATGCCGCCGGCGAGGCCGCGATAGATCAGGAAGAAGTTGAACGCGACGCAGGCGACCAGCGCCAGCAGCGCCGGGCTGGCGCCGCGGAACAGCGCGCCGTCGGCGGCGACGCCGATGAAGTCGTTGAAGAAGGAGGAGAAGTAGGCCTGGTAGGCCGCCGGATCGCCGCCCGGGGCGATGGCGCCGGTGAGATAGAACCAGGCGTAGGCCAGACACCACGCCTCGATGAAGACGTAGTACATGTAGATCCCCACCGGCACGAACACGGCGAGCGCGCCGAAGCCGCTCGACGACCGCGACCGCCAGATGACGCGGAAGATCCCCGGCGCCGAGTTGAAGCCGTGCCGCCCGCCGTGACGGCCGATGGTCCACTCCACCCAACAGATGGGAATGCCGATCACCAGCAGCGAGATGAAGTAGGGGATCAGGAAGGCGCCGCCGCCGTACAGCGCGGCGCGGCCGGGGAAGCGGAGGAAGTTGCCGAGGCCCACCGCGGAGCCGGCGACGGCGAGGATCACCCCCACCTTCGTCGACCACGCCTCCACCCGTCGCTTGCTTGCCTCCGCCATGCGCCCTCCCGCCTCGTCGGCTCCGCTCGCCGGGCGCCGCGCCGCGCGCGGCGCCCGGCGGCGAACCTGGTCACGTCAGAAGAGATAGTGTGCCACCACCATGATCGCGACCGGTATGGCCACGAACATGATGGCGATGCGGACCAGTATCACCAGACCCGCGCGCGTCCCAGCCGCGGCGGGCTCGCTGTCGGCCTGCTGTTCGTCGCTCATCGCAACCTCCTGAAGATGTGGATCGGACGGCGCGAGGCGATCGCGCCGCTGCCCCAGGACGTCGAGGAGCGGACGGTCAGGAGGATTCGTCGGGCGCGCGGCTCAGGCGGCGCGCCGGCACACGCCGGCGGCGCCGGAACGGGATCGGCGGGGCGGCGCTGGCGCCGATCGCCGCCAGGACGCGACCGGCTCGCACCGCCGCATCGCGCGGCACCGCGTCGCCGGTCGGCTGCGGTCGGGAGAGCTGCGCCACCTGCTCGCCCGCGACGGGCGAACGCAGCGCCAGCGTATCCGCCGGCTGCTCGCTCGCCGCCAGCACCGCGCCCGCCGCGCCGATCGCGCGGCTCGGCCACCAGGCACCGCTGCCGCACCAGGCGACGGCGAGCAGGACCATGAGGACGCGCCAGCGATGCACCGGGCGACTAGAGCAGCCGCCCGGCGACCGGGCAAGCCCGCCAGCACGGCGGCCCCACGGCGAGCGGGCGACGGCGCGATGCGCGCGCCAGCGTCGCGCTCCGGGCGCGGTTCGAAGCGGCGCCCGGCGGCGAATTGGTGTATTCCCGGGCCATGACCGACCCGTACACCGAGCTCGCCATCGCCGGGGCGTGGCGCGCCGCCGCGGATGGCGCGCGTTTCGCCGTGCGCGAGCCGGCGACCGGCGCCGAGCTGGCCAGCGTCGCCGACGCGACCGTCGACGATGCGCTCGCCGCGGTCGCCGCGGCGCACGCCGCCGGTCCGGGCTGGGCGACGGCACCGCCGCGGCAGCGCAGCGACGTGCTGCGCCGCGCCTTCGAGCTCATGCTAACGCGCGCCGATCGGCTCGCCGAGCTGATCGTGCGCGAGAACGGCAAGCCGATCGCCGAAGCGCGCGGCGAGGTCGCCTACGCCGCCGAATTCTTCCGCTGGTTCTCGGAAGAGGCGGTGCGCCTCGACGGTCGATTCGCCACGGCGCCGGGCGGCGGCAACCGCATGCTCGTCCTGCGGCAGCCGATCGGCGTCGCGTTGCTGATCACGCCGTGGAACTTCCCGGCCGCGATGGCGACGCGCAAGATCGGCCCGGCGCTCGCCGCCGGCTGCACGGTCGTCCTGAAGCCGGCGACCGAGACGCCGCTCACCGCGCTCGCCGTCGCCGCCATCCTCGCCGAGGCCGGAGCGCCGCCGGGCGTGGTCAACGTCGTGCCGACGACGCGCAACGCCGCGGTGGCCGCCGCCATGCTCGCCGACCCGCGGGTGCGCAAGCTGTCGTTCACCGGTTCGACGGAGGTCGGCCGGCTCCTGCTCGCCCAGGCGGCGCAGCGGGTGGTGAAGTGCTCGATGGAGCTCGGCGGCAACGCGCCGTTCATCGTCTTCGCCGACGCCGACCTCGACGCCGCGATCGCCGGCGCCATGATCGCCAAGATGCGCCACAACGGCGAGGCCTGCACGGCGGCGAACCGCTTCTACGTCGAACGCGCCGTCGCCGACGAATTCAGCGACCGGCTGGCGCGCGCCATGGGCGGGCTCGCGATGGGCAACGGCCTCGACCCGGCGGTGCGCGTCGGCCCGCTGGTCAACGCCGAAACGCGCGCCAAGGTGGCGCGCCTGGTCGACGCGGCGCGCGGCGCCGGGGCGCGCGTGCGCGTCGGCGGCACGGCGCCGAGCGGCCCGGGCTTCTTCTATCCGCCGACGGTGCTGGATCGGGTGGCGCCCGACTCGCCGATCCTCGCCGAGGAGATCTTCGGCCCGGTGGCGCCGGTGGTCGCCTTCGACGCCGAGGAGGAAGCGATCCGCCTCGCCAACGCCACCGAGTACGGACTGGTGTCGTACGTCTACACCCGCGACCTCGGGCGCGCGCTGCGCGTCGCCGAGGCGCTCGAGGCGGGGATGGTGGCGCTCAACCGCGGCATCGTCTCCGACCCCGCGGCGCCCTTCGGCGGCATCAAGCAGAGCGGACTCGGGCGCGAGGGCGGCCCGGAAGGGATCCTCGAGTACACGGAGACGAAGTACGTCGCGGTGAGCTGGTAGCGCCTCCGCCGCGCGCCAGGCGCGCGGGCCGCCATCCCGCGCCCCTGCCGCGACCGTGTTCGACGAAATCCCATGTGCTCGACGAATACCATTGACTCTCACCAACCGCGCCGGTAACTCCACCGGCAATGCAGTCGTTCCGCCACATCGCGATGTGTTGTTGTCCGCAGGCCTGGGAGGCCTCTCGCGCCGGTGGTTACGCTGCGCCTGCTGCCGTCTGTCGCTGACGACGGCGCTACAACGCTGAACTGACCAAAGGCCCGGGAGGACGAATCCTCCCGGGCCTTTTCTTTTCGCGCCCCCGGCGCGGCTGGAGCGGCACTCGCCGCCCCCCGCGTCCGGCAACCACCAACCCATTCGGAGGAGAACACCCATGAAGACCTTTCTCGCTGCCCTGCTGTTGTTCGCCGCGCCCGCCTTCGCCGGCGATCAGCTCCTCAACGTCTCGTACGACCCGACGCGCGAGCTGTGGAAGGCGGTGAACGCCAGATTCATCCCCGCCTGGCAGCAGCAGACGGGTCAGACGTTCGAAATCAAGCAGTCGCACGGCGGCTCCGGCTCGCAGGCGCGCGCCGTCGTCGACGGCCTAGAGGCCGACGTCGTGACCCTGGCGATGTGGCCGGACACCGAGGCCATCCGCAAGGTCGGCCTGATCAGCGACGGTTGGGAGAGCCGGTTCCCGAACAACTCGACGCCCTACACCAGCACGATCGTCTTCCTGGTGCGCAAGGGAAATCCAAAGGGGATCAAGGACTGGAAGGACATCGTCAAGCCGGGTGTCGAGATCGTCACCCCGAACCCGAAGACATCGGGCAACGGCAAACTGAGCTTTCTGGCCGCCTGGGGCGCGGTGCTGGCCGGCGGCGGCAGCGAGGCCGACGCGAAGGAGTTCGTGACCAAGCTCTACCAGCAGGCCCCGGTGCTCGACGCCGCGGCGCGCGGCGCCAGCGTCACCTTCGCGCAGAAGGGCATCGGCGACGTGCAGCTCACGTGGGAGAACGAAGCCCACCTGCAGCTCAAGGAGACGCCGGGCGAGTTCGAGATCATCTACCCGTCGGTCAGCTTCCTGGCCGAGCCGCCCGTGGCGGTCGTCGACGTCAACGCGCGGCGGCACGGCACCACCGACGCGGCCACTGCCTACCTCAACTTCCTCTACACCCCGGAAGGCCAGGAGCTGATCGCGCAGAACTTCTATCGGCCGATCGATCAGACGGTGGCGGCGAAGTACCAGTCCACCTTCCCCGCCATCAGGTTCTTCACGGTCGATGCGGTCGCAAAGGGTTGGAACGATGCCTACGCAAAGTTCTTTGGCGACGGACAAGTCTTCGACGCCATCTACCAGCAGAAGTGACGTCATGCGGCCGACGTACGAGGAGCTGACCATGTTCATCGCCGACCGCGACCGTCCCGATCGCGCGCCGCAGATGCCGCTGCTCGGGCTCCTCTCCGGGCTGACCCTGGCGCTGGTCCTGTGGAGTGGCATCGCCTGGTTGGTGCTGGGCGTCCTGCGCTGAGCGTGGCCATGTCGGACGTCAACCGCCGCGTGCTGCCGGGGTTCGGCCTCAGTCTCGGCTACGCCTCCACGTACATGGGCCTGCTCATCATGCTCCCCATCGCCGCGGTGCTGGTGAAGTCCTCGAGCCTCGGCTGGGAGGAGTTCGTCAGCGCGGCGTGGTCGTCGCGGGCGCAGGCCGCCTACGCGCTCACCCTCGGCGCCTCCTTCGTCGCCGCGTTGGTCAACATCCCCTTCGGCATCCTCATCGCGTGGGTGCTGGTGCGCTACGAGTTCCCCGGCCGGCGGGTGCTCGACGCCATCATCGACCTCCCCTTCGCGCTGCCGACCGCCGTCGCCGGCCTGGTCTATTCGAGCCTGTACGTGGCGAAGGGCTGGTTCGGCCGCTTCCTCGTGCCGCTCGGCATCCAGGGCGCGTACTCGCGCCTGGCGATCGTCCTGGTGCTGACCTTCATCGGCCTGCCCTTCATCGTCCGCGCCGTCCAGCCCGTCCTCGCCGACCTGGAGGCCGAGGTGGAGGAGGCGGCGGCCTGCCTCGGCGCGACCCGGCTGCAGACGTTCTGGCGCGTCCTGCTGCCGATCCTGCTGCCCGCCACCGTGACCGGCTTCGCGCTCGCCTTCGCGCGGGGCATCGGCGAGTACGGCTCGGTCGTCTTCGTCTCCGGCAACATGCCCTTCAAGACCGAGATCGCGCCCGTGCTGGTGGTGGCTTCGTTGGAATCGTTCCACTACGCCGACGCCGCCGCCATCGCCGTCGTCATGCTGGCGATGTCGTTCTCGCTGCTGTTCGCCATCAACATCCTCGAAAGGTGGACCAAGCGCCATGGCTACGCCTGATTCCACGGCCGTCCGCCGCGCTCAGGAGGATCCGCAGTTCGTCCAGGGAGTGCTGATCGCCCTCTCCGTCGCGGTCGTCGGCGTCCTGATCGTGGCGCCGATCGTCAACGTCTTCTACGAAGCCCTCGGCAAGGGCCTCACCGCCTACTGGAACGCGCTGGTCAACGACGCCGATACGCTGGCGGCGATCCGCCTGACGCTGATCGTCGCCCCGACGGCGGTGGTCCTCAACGTCGTCTTCGGCGTCGCGGCGGCGTGGGCGATCTCGCGCTTCCGCTTCCGCGGTCGGACCCTGTTCACCGCCTGCATCGACCTGCCGTTCGCGGTGTCGCCGGTGGTCGCCGGCCTGGCGCTGATGCTGATCTTCGGCCTCCAGGGCCTGCTCGGCGAGTGGCTGCGCGCGAACGACCTCAAGGTCGTCTTCGCGACCCCCGGCCTCATCCTCGCCACCGCATTCGTCACCTTTCCGTTCGTCGCCCGCGAGCTGGTGCCGGTGATGGAAGCGATCGGCGCCGAGGAGGAGATCGCCGGCGTGAGCCTCGGGGCGCGCGGCTGGCAGATCTTCCGCCGCATCACGCTCCCGAACATCAAGTACGGCCTGCTCTACGGCGTCATCCTCTGCAACGCACGCGCCATGGGCGAGTTCGGCGCCGTCTACGTGGTCTCCGGCCGCATCACCGGCCAGACCGACACCCTGCCGCTGCGGGTCGAGAAACTGTTCCAGGAGTACAACATGCCGGGCGCCTTCGCCGCCGCCTCGCTGCTGTCGTCGCTCGCCCTGGTGACGCTGGCGGTGAAGACCGGCCTCGAGTGGAAGACCCGGCGCGATCTCGCGGCGCGGGTGCGCGAGGCCACCGACGACGGCGCCGGCGAGCTGGCGACGCCCGGTCAGTCACGACAACTACGGCTCGTGCAACGCGACAACGCGAGCGACGCCACCGGCGCACCGCGCCGAGAGGAGGGAGCCGGCGTGGGCATCTCGGTTCGCAACATCACGAAGAGGTTCGGCGACTTCGTCGCCGTCGACGACGTCAGTCTCGACATTCCGCACGGCTCGCTGGTGGCCCTGCTCGGGCCGTCGGGCTCGGGCAAGACGACGCTGCTGCGGATCATCGCCGGTCTCGAGAGCCCCGACGGGGGAGAGATCCACTACGAGGACGGCGACGCGACCAACCGTTCGCCACGCGATCGCAACGTCGGCTTCGTCTTCCAGCACTACGCGCTGTTCCGCCACATGACGGTGTTCGAGAACATCGCCTTCGGGCTGCGGGTGCGGAAGTGGCCGCGGGAGAAGGTCGAGGCGCGCGTGCACGAGCTGCTGCGCCTGATCCAGCTCGACGGCATCGGCCAGCAGGTGCCGTCGCAGCTCTCCGGCGGCCAGCGGCAGCGCGTCGCGCTGGCCCGCGCCCTCGCCGCCTCGCCGCGCGTGCTGCTGCTCGACGAGCCCTTCGGCGCCCTCGACGCCAAGGTCCGCACCGAGCTGCGGCAGTGGCTGCGCCGACTGCACGACGAGATCCACGTCACCAGCGTCTTCGTCACCCACGACCAGGAGGAGGCCTTCGAGGTCGCCGACCGCGTCGTGGTGATGAACCGCGGCCGCATCGAGCAGGTCGGCACGCCGGAGGAGGTCTTCGAGCGGCCGGCCAACGCCTTCGTCATGGACTTCCTCGGCAACGTCAACGTGTTCCACGGCCGCGTCGAGGGCGGCCGCGCGGTCGCCGGCGGGCTCGAGCTCGCCTTCCCCGAGTACCCGCACGGCGAAGCCAAGCCCGCCACGGTCTACGTGCGGCCGAACGAGCTCGAGATCGACCGCTATGCCAACGGGCCGTCGAGCCTGCGCGCCGAGGTGCTGCGCATCAATCCCGCCGGCATCGGCGTCAAGGTCGAGCTGCTGGTGCGCGACTTCGGCGTGCCGATCAACGTCGTGCTCACCCCGGATCGCCACAGCGAGCTGCGGCTGAGCACCGGCGAATCCGTGTACGTGTTCCCCAAGCGGGTGCGCGTCTTCGTCCAGGACTATTCGATCTGAGGAGGAGGAGAGATGACCAACGCGGTCCGAACGCCACAGGAGGATCCACGCGCCGCGCAGGCGCTCGACAGGGTGCGGGACGCGCTCGCCGAGTTGCGCTACGGCACCGTCACCGTCGTCGTCCAGGACGGCGTCGTGGTGCAGGTCGAGCGCACCGAGAAGGTCCGCCTCGCGCGCCCCTGACGCGACGTGTTTCGTTTCGCCAACCCGACGACGGGAGGCCCCATGCCACCCCTCGCCACTGACCGGATCACCGGAGGTGCGCGCATGACGACCAGGAGAACACCATGCGACTCACCCGGTATCTCGTCATCCTGGCCGCCCTGGCCCTCGCCGGCGCGGCTGGCGCCGCCGGTCCGGCGGCGGAGGAGACGACCCAACAGCGCATCGACCGCCTCGAACGCGAGCTGAAGGAGCTCAAGACCGACACCCAGAAGCTCGACGCCACCAACAAGCAGCTCCGGACCGACACCCGCAAGCTCGAGGTCGCCAACGAGGAGGCGGCCAAGCTCAAGCCGATCGCCGGCTGGGACAAGGGATTCTTCCTCCAGTCGCCTGACGGCGCCAACAAGATGACCGTCGGCGGCTACGTGCACTTCGACGGGCGGTACTTCATCAACGGCAGCAACTCCGGCGTCTCGCAGTTCCTCCTCCGCCGCGCCCGTCTCGACCTGCGGGGCAAGTTCCTCAAGTACTACGAGTTCCGTTTCATGCCCGACTTCGCCGGCGGGCAGGTGGTGATCCAGGACGCGTACCTGAACGTCAACTACGTGCCCTACGCCCGGATCCAGGCCGGCAAGTACAAGACGCCGTTCGGCATCGAGCGCCTGCAGTCCGCCAACGCCCTCGTCTTCATCGAGCGCGGATTGCCCAACAACCTGGTCCCCAACCGCGACCTCGGCTTCATGCTCTGGGGCGTGCCGTTCTACGGCGCCATGGAGTACGAGCTGGCGCTCCTCAACGGCACCGCCGACGGCGGCAGCAACAACGGCGACGTCGGCTTCGGCGACGACAAGACGTTCGCCGGCCGCCTCTTCTTCCAGCCGCTCAAGGACGGGCAGTGGGAGTGGGCGCGCGGCCTGGGCGCCGGCATCGCCGGCACCATCGGCATCCGCAAGGGATCGCTCTCCACCCCCGGCCTGCCGCAGTACAAAACCGACGGCCAGCAGAACTTCTTCACCTACGTGACCAACAGCCCGCCGACCGCCGCCGGCACGGCATACGCCAATGGCTACCAGTGGCGCATCTCGCCGCAGGCGACCTACTACTGGGGACCCTTCGGCTTCCTCGGCGAGTGGGTGCAGTCGAACAACGACATCACCCTCAACAACAACACCGCGAACATCCGCGCCAATTCCTGGCAGACCCAGATCTCGTGGGTGCTGACCGGCGAGGACAACAGCTACAAACCGATCGTCCCCGCCCACAACTTCGATCCGTGGACGTTCCTCGACGGCAACTGGGGCGCGCTCCAGATCGCCTTCCGCTATGCCGCGCTGAGCGTCGAGAACAAGGTCTACACGCTCGGGTTCGCCGACCGGAACAAGGCGGCGCGCGAGGCGGACTCGTGGGCCCTGGCCCTCAACTGGTCGCTCAATCCGATGGTGCGCCTGATGCTCGACTACGACCAGAGCACGTTCACCGGCGGCGCCAAGAACGGCGGCGACCGGCCGGATGAGGACGTGATCATGAGCCGAGTGCAGTTCGTGTTCTGAACAGGCTGTGACGCCGGTGGGCGGTCGGGCTGCTCGGCACCCTCCCCCCTCCCGGGCCACCGATCGCCCACCAGCGGCCAGCCTGGCTCACATGCGAACCGCACGTCGCGGACACGGATCGAGATGAACATCGCCCCCGACATCACCCACCTGATCGGCCACACCCCCCTGGTCCGATTGAACCGGGTGACGGGCGATCTCCCCGCCGAGATCGTCGCCAAGCTCGAGAGCCGGAATCCCGCGGCCAGCGTGAAGGACCGGATCGGCCTGGCGATGATCGAGGCGGCGGAGCGTGACGGCCGGCTGGCGCCCGGCCGCAACGTGCTGGTCGAACCGACCAGCGGCAACACCGGCATCGCCCTCGCCTTCGTCGCCGCCGTCAAGGGCTATGCCTGCGTCCTGGTGATGCCCGACACGATGAGCGAGGAACGCCGCGTCACCCTGCGCGCCTTCGGCGCCCGCGTCGTGCTCACGCCCGGCGCCGACGGCATGCGCGGCGCCGTCGCCCGCGCCGCGGCGCTGGCGAGCGAGATTCCCCATGCCGTCGTCCTCGGCCAGTTCGACAACGCCGCCAATCCAGCCGCGCACCGCGCCACGACGGCGGAGGAGATCTGGCGCGACACCGGCGGCCGCGTCGACGCCGTGGTCGCCGGCGTCGGCACCGGCGGCACCTTGACCGGCATCGCCCAGGCGTTGCGCGCGCGCCGGCGCTCGTTCCGCGCCGTCGCCGTCGAGCCCGCCGGCAGCCCGGTGCTCTCCGGCGGCCTGCCGGGCAGACACCGCATCCAGGGCCTCGGCGCCGGATTCATCCCCGACATTCTCGACCCGCAACTGATCGACGACATCATCCCCGTCGACGACGAGGACGCCTTCGTCATGGCCCGACGCCTGGCGCGCGAGGAAGGCCTGCTGGTCGGGATCTCCTCGGGAGCGGCGGTCGCCGCCGCCGTGCGCTACGCCGGCCGGCCGGAGAACGCCCGCAAGCTGATCGTCGTCATCATTCCCAGCTTCGGCGAGCGCTACCTCGCCACCGAGCTCTTCGCCCCCTACCGCTATGCGGGCAGCGACGCAGTGGATGATCTGGTGTGCGCTGACCCGCCGGCCGCCGATGCCGTGTCGCCGCGACGGCACGGCATCGCGGCCACCTCCGCCAGCAGGAGATTCCGATGAACGCCATGGCGCCATCCCCGACCCTCGTGCGCGCGGAGCTGGATGCCGCCGTCGCGCGCTACCTGTCGCTGGCGCTCGACGGCGCGGAAGCCGCCGTCCTGCGCCTCACCTTCGGTCTCGATGGCCCGCCCTGCTCGCTCGCCGCCGCGGCGCGCCGCCTCGGCCTGCGCCCGGCCGCGGCGCTGCGCCTGCAGCGACGGGCGATGCGCGCCCTGCGCCGGGCCGCGCTCGACGACCCGGAGTCTCCGACGATCTGAACCGGCCCCATCGCCCGCCCTGGTGAGCTCCGTCCGTGCCCCCCTCACGCGACGGCGAGACCACTCCCCCGGTCTCGGCCCGACTCACCGGGGCGGGCGACCCATCCACGACCGCGGTCAGGACGACGCCCCAGCCCGACCGGCCCGCGCCTGATCACCGTGGGGCGCCGTGGCCCCTGCGGTTCGGTCCGCCTTGCGCCGCGCCAGCCCTGCCGTATCCTGGCGCCCCCGATGAGCACCGATCGCGATCCCGTCTGCGGCATGCGCGTCGACCCCGCCGCGCCCAGGGGCGGGACGTTCACCCACGCCGGCGTCACCTACGGCTTCTGCAACCCGCGCTGCCGCGAGAAATTCGCCGTCGATGCCGCGCGCTACCTGCGGCCGCCCGAGGCACCGGCGGGGGCGCGCGCGCCGGCTGCCGCGTCCCGCTACACCTGCCCGATGGATCCCGAGGTGGTCGCCGATCACCCCGGGCCCTGCCCGCGGTGCGGCATGGCGCTCGAACCGCTGCGGCCCGCGGCGCCGACGGTCCGCGGCGAGTGGACGTGCCCGATGCATCCGGAGATCGTCCGCGACGCGCCCGGGAGCTGCCCGATCTGCGGCATGGCGCTCGAGCCGCGCACCGTCGGCGCGCTCGCGGAGGCGAACCCGGAGCTCGACGACATGCGGCGCCGCTTCCGCTGGTGCGTGCCGCCGGCGCTGGCGGTGTTCGCGCTGTCCATGTCGGAGATGCTGCCCGGCCGGCCGCTGCAGCACGCGCTCGGAAGCGCCACGAGCTGGCTGCAGATGCTGATCGCCACGCCGGTGGTGCTGTGGGGCGGCTGGCCGTTCTTCCAACGCGGCGCCGCGTCGCTGCGCTCGCGCCACTTCAACATGTTCACCCTGATCGCCATCGGCACCGGCGTCGCCTGGCTCTACAGCGTCGTGGCCACCCTGGCGCCGGCGCTGTTTCCGCCCGCCTTCCACGCTCACGGCGGCGTCGCGGTCTACTTCGAGGCGGCGGCGGTCATCGTCGTCCTCGTGCAGCTCGGCCAGGTGCTGGAGCTGCGGGCCCGCAGCCAGACCAGCAGCGCCCTCCGCGCCCTGCTCGGGCTGGCGCCGGTGACGGCGCGGCGGCTCGCCGAGGACGGCGGCGAGGCCGACGTGCCGCTCGATCAGGTGGCGGTCGGCGATCGCCTGCGCGTCCGCCCGGGCGAGAAGGTGCCGGTGGACGGCGTCGTGCTCGACGGCCGCAGCAGCCTCGACGAGTCGATGCTCACCGGCGAGCCGATCCCGGTGGAGAAGCAGGCCGGCGATCGGATCACCGGCGGCACGGTCAACGGCACCGGCAGCCTGGTCATGCGCGCCGAGCGGGTCGGCGCCGACACGCTGCTGTCGCGCATCGTGCAGATGGTCGGCGAAGCGCAGCGCAGCCGGGCGCCGATCCAGCGCCTGGCGGACGTCGTCGCCGGCTGGTTCGTGCCGGCGGTGCTGCTGACATCGCTGGTCACCTTCGTCGTCTGGGCCTGGCTCGGGCCGGAGCCGCGCCTGGCGCACGCGCTGGTCAACGCCGTCGCCGTGCTGATCATCGCCTGCCCGTGCGCCCTCGGTCTGGCGACCCCCATGTCGATCATGGTCGGCACCGGGCGCGGCGCCCAGGCCGGGGTGCTCATCCGCAACGCCGAAGCGCTCGAGGTGCTGGAGCGCGTCGACACGCTGGTGCTGGACAAGACCGGCACCCTGACCGAGGGGAAGCCGCGCGTGGTGCGGGTGATGCCGGCTCCGGGCGCGCGCGAGGGCGAGGTCATCGCCCTGGTCGCCGCGCTCGAGTTGGCGAGCGAGCACCCCCTGGCGGCGGCGATCGTCGCCTACGCGCGGCAGCAGGGCATCGACGTCCGCGGCCGGGCGACGGAGGTCGAGACCACGCCGGGCGAGGGCATCCGCGGCCTGGTCGACGGCCGGCGGGTCGCCGTCGGCACGACGCGCCTGTTCGCCCGGCTCGGCATCGACGACGCGCCGCTGCGGGTCATGCAGTCCAATCTCGACAATCGAGGGGTGACGACGGCGCTGGTCGCCGTGGACGGCGACGCCGCAGCGGTGCTGGCGATCCAGGATCCCATCAAGGCATCGACCCCGGATGCGGTCCGCGCGTTGCACGCCGAGGGGGTGCGCCTGCACATGGTGAGCGGCGATCGCAAGGCCGTCGCCGGGCAGGCCGCCCGCGAGCTCGGGCTCGATGCGGTGGACGCCGAGGTGCTGCCGCAGGACAAGGCGGCGATCGTCGCCCGCCTGCGCGCCGAG
Organism: bacterium; assembly: GCA_019637795.1. Classification (NCBI taxonomy): domain Bacteria; species bacterium. The sequence goes on from JAHBUY010000003.1 coordinate 274,793, forward strand.
GGCCGCCGCGTCGCCATGGCGGGCGACGGCGTCAACGACGCCCCGGCGCTGGCCGCCGCCGACGTCGGCATCGCCATGGGCACCGGCTCCGACGTGGCGATCGAGAGCGCCGGCGTGACGTTGGTGCAGGGCGACCTGCGCGGCATCGCCAAGGCGCGCCGCCTCAGCCGCGCGACCATGAGCAACATCCGCCAGAACCTCTTCTTCGCCTTCGCCTACAACACCCTCGGGGTGCCGATCGCGGCCGGCGCGCTGTATCCGCTGTTCGGCCTGCTGTTGAGCCCGATGATCGCCGCCGCGGCGATGACCTTCTCATCGGTCTCGGTGATCACCAACGCCCTGCGTCTGCGCCGGGTGGCGCTCTGATCCGGCCGCGCGGCGGACATCGCCGCCGCGGCACGGGGCTGTTCCGTTCGCGCCCGTCGACGGCTCACGCGCGTTCGAGGCGGATGGCGTCCTCGGGGCATGCGACGACGCAGAGGCCGCACGCCTGGCAGCGGTCGGCGCGCGGCGTGTAGGCGGTCTGCCAGCGATGCGCCGTCGACTTGAGGCGGGCGAGCCAGGAGAGCTGGCGGTAGTCGGCGTCGTCGATGACCCGCACCTCGAACACGTCGTAGGGGCAGACCTCGAGGCAGTCGCGCTTGCCTTCGCAGCGGGCGTGGTCGACCTGCGGCCGCCAGGTTCCCGGCGCCGCCTTGCAGTCCTCGCCCGGCCGGTCGGGCTGTGCCGCCGCCCAACGCGCCCGCTCCGCCCCCTGTCGTCGTGCCATGCCCGCTCCCCGTCCGGTCACCTGTAGTCCGGAGCGCGCCCGCGTCGCAATCTGCGTCATGCCATGCGCGATGCCGCGAGCGGGAGTCGTCACCGCGACGACTGCAGACCGCTTGGTGCCACTTTGCTGACGATGATCGATCAGGTGACGCACCCGATGATGGGGCATCGGCAGTTGTATGACGGCCTTTCCCATCCGCCCCGGCTGGCACGCCCAGTGCTTTGACAGGAATCGCCCGTGGTGATGATGCGACGGGAGGTGTGGCGCGGTGGTTGGGTCCGGGTGGTGGATCGTGATGGGCGGTGGATCACCGGATCGCATCGGGCGGAGTTGGCGTAGGGGATCGGGCACGGTTCGAGCGGAGAGCCGGCGGCGTATCGCCGCCGCCGGCATCCCCCGCCGGGCGCGTTGACAGCGGCCCGCGGTGGCGATAGCCGAGCCCACCGCATGTCGCCCGCGCCTCTCTCGATTCGCGATCGCGCCGCCATCGTCGGCATCGGTCGCACCCCGTACAGCAAGCGCAGCGGGGTCACCGAGCAGCACCAGGCGGCGGCGGCCATCCTGGCGGCACTGGACGACGCCGGGCTGTCGATCGCCGAGGTCGACGGCATCGCCCGCTTCGACATCGAGAACGTCAACGAGCTGCAGCTCGTGTACGGCATGGGCATCCCGCACCTGCGCTTCTTCGCCGGCGTCCCCTCCGGCGGCGGCGCGGTCGCCGGGACGCTGGTGCTGGCGGCGATGGCCATCGCCACCGGACAGGCCAGCGTCGTCGTCTGCTACCGGGCGCGCAACCGCGGCAGGCAGTCGTCGCACGGCGCCAAGCCGCTGCAGGGCGGCCGGCCCTGGGCGAAGCACGCGGCGGCGCTCACCGACTTCTACCAGTACCACGTGCCCTTCGGGCTCATCACTCCGGCGCAGGAGATGGCGCTGATCTACCGCCGGCACATGCACGAATTCGGCACCACCACGGAGCACTTCGGCGCCGTCGCGGTGGCGCAGCGGGCGCACGCGGCGCGCAACCCCGAGGCGGTGATGCGCGAGCCGATCACGCTCGCCGACCACCAGGCGTCGCGCTGGATCGCCGAGCCGCTGCGCCTGCTCGACTGCTGCCTCGAGACCGACGGTGCCTGCGCGGTGGTGATGACCTCGGCGGAGCGGGCCCGCGACTGCCGCCAGCCGCCCGCCTACCTCCTCGCCGGCGCCCAGGCCGAGGGGCCGATTCACATCCAGATGGCGGACTACCTGGCGCACTGGCAGGAGAAGACCGCCGGCGCCGCCGTCGCCGAGCAGCTCTACGGCATGGCGGGCGTGACGGCGCGCGACGTCGACGCGGCGATGTTCTTCGATCACTTCAGCCCGGCGGTGATCCTCAGCCTCGAGGACTACGGCTTCTGCGCCCGCGGCGAGGGCGGCCCGTTCGTCGCCGCCGGCGAGCACGCCTGGCCGCACGGCTCGATCCCGGTGAACACGCACGGCGGCAGCCTGTCCGAGGCGTACATCCACGGCTACAACCACATCCTCGAAGGCGTGCGGCAGATCCGCGGCACCTCCCATTGCCAGGTGCCGGACTGCGAGCTGGTGCTGGTGACCAGCTCGAACACCGACCCGACCGGCGCCGTGCTGCTGCGACGATGACGACCACAGGAGCGCCGAGCGGCACACCGAGGATCACCGCGCACCGCTGCGCGCCTCCGTGGTGAGTGACCGATGGCTGAGATCCCCGTTCCCGTTCCTGTTCCCGACGCCGACAACCAGGGATTCTGGGATGGCTGCCGGCGCGGCGAGCTGCGGCTGCAGCGCTGTCTCGGCTGCGGCGCGTGGCGGCATCATCCGCGGCCGATCTGCCCGCGCTGCCAGAGCTTCGCCTGCGAGTGGGCGCTGGCGAGCGGGCGCGGCGTGGTGCACACCTTCACCATCGTCCACCGGCCGACCCTGCCGGCGTTCGAGGATCGGCTGCCGTACAACGTGATCGTGGTGCGGCTGGAGGAAGGACCCTTCATGGTCAGCAACCTGGTCGGCGGCAGCGCCGAGGACCTGCGCATCGGCGCGGCGGTCGAGGTGGTGTTCGAACCGCTCGACGACGCCATCTCCCTGCCGAAGTTCCGGCCGAGGCGCGCGCGGTGATGCTGCCGGCGATCCTGGTCGCCCTGCTGGTCGCCGCCACGGCGGCCGACGACACCGTGGTGGCGCGGGTCAACGGCGTGCCGATCACCGAGGACATGGTGAACGCGGTGGTCAAGAACGCGATCAGCGGCCGCGCCCACGAGCCGTCGAGCGAGGAGATCGCGAAGCTGAGCGATGCCGCGCTCGCGTCGCTGATCGACCTGGAGCTGCTCTACGGCGCGGCGCAGAAGCAGGGCATCACCATCAGCGAGGCGCAGATCGACGCCGAGGTGGCGCGCAGCCGCAAGCGGTTCGCCAAGCCCTCGGACTACGACGCCGCCCTGGCGCGCAGCGGCCTGACCATGGCCGAGCTGCGCGCCGACACCCGCAAGACGCTGATGGTCGACGCCTTCCTCACCCAGGTGGTGTGGAAGGACGTGCGCCTGCCGCCCGACGCGGCGCAGCAGTACTACGATCAGCACCGCGCCGAGCTGGGCGGCAAGCCGTTCGCGACCCTCAAGCCGGCGATCGAACGCTCGCTGCTCGACGATCTGCGCGCCCAGGCGCAGCGCGCCTACCTGCTCGAGCTCAAGAAGACGGCGCTGATCCAGCGCGGACCGCCGCCGACGGCGGCGCCGACCGCGCGGCCGACGCCGATCCCGCCGTCGCAGCCGTCGTGAGGCCGCTCACACGCGCTGCAGGATGTGGATCACGCAGACGCTGCCGCCGCCCATCATGTGGCACATGCCGAGGCGCGGCAGGTCGCCGCTCTTGCGCCGCACCTGGCGCCGGTCGGCTTCGCCGCGGAGCTGCAGCGTCGTCTCCCAGATCTGCGCCAGCCCGGTCGGACCGCCCGGGTGCCCGCGGGCGATGAGCCCGCCGTCGGTGGACACCGCGCACAGCGAGCCGCCGATCTCGAACGCCCCCTCCTCGATGTGCTTCTCCGCCTCGCCCGGCCGGCACAGGCCGACGAGCTCGTAGTACTCGAGCTCCTCGATGGCGAAGGCGTCGTGCACCTGCAGCAGGTCGAGATCCCGTGGACCGACGCCCGCCTGCTCGTAGACGGCGTTGGAGCTGTCGATGCTCATGCGCGCCGGGCCGACCACCGGGCCCTGGAAGATGTGCCCGCGCTCGTAGCGCTCGCTCTGCAGGGTGGAGGCGGCGATCTTCACCACCGGCCGACCGGGGCGCAGCTTCTTCGCCATCTCGACCGTGCCGACGATGGCGCAGGCGGCGCCGTCGCCGATCGGGCACGACATCATCTTGGTCAACGGCCACGCCACCATGCCGGAGCTCAACACCTTCTCCGCCGTGATGCGCTCCTTCGCCTGCCGCTGCGCCATCGGGTTCAGCGCCCCGTTGTTGAAGTTCTTGGCGGCGATGCGCGCCAGGTGCTCGGGCTTGGTGCCCCGCTCGTGCATGCGGCGGGTCGCCCACATGGCGAAGAAGGCGGCCGGGAGGATCGCGTCCTCCAGGTTCTCCGGCGCGGTGCCGGCGGTGCCGCTCTGGATCATGCTCGTCATCTTGTCGAAGCCGAGCACCATGGCGACGTCGTAGTGGCCGGCGGAGACCGACAGGTACGCCTCGCGCAACGCCGCCGACCCGGTCGCCGAGGCGTTCTCGATGCGCTGCACCGGGATGCCGGTGAGGCCGAACTCCTTGAGGATGCGGGTGCCGCTCATCACCTGGGCGAAGATGTGGCCCATGTAGGCGGCGTTGACGTCGGCGAACGTGAGCCCGGCGTCGTCGAGCGCGGCGAGCCCGGCGACCAACGACATCTCGGCGTTGGTCTTGCCGCTGTAGTAGGCCCCGAAGGGGTGCATCCCCACCCCGAGGATCGCGACCTCTCTCATGGACGAGCCTCCCCCAGCGGACGGAATCGGATGATCATGATGTCGGTGCCGCCGTCGTCGCGCAGCACGTCGAGCTCGCCCTGCACCGTCTGGCCCACCTGGAATTCAGGCTGCTTGCCGGCCAGCGGCGCCTGCACCCGCGGCCCCTCCGGCAGATCGATCTGGCCGACGCCATAGCCGTCGGCGTGCTCCATGTTGGTCGAACCGAACAGCGGCAGGTGCACGAAGGTGTAGCTGTAGAGCGTGCCGCGGGCGTCGAGCTCCACCTCGACGGTTCGACGCGACATGCACTTTCCGCACAGCGCGCGGCGCGGGTAGAAGAACTCGCCGCAGTCCTCGCAGCGGGTGCCGAGGAGCTTCGGCGGCTGCGCCGGATCGTCGGGAACGGTGAAGAACCCCGGCTTGATCGGCTGCCGGGGCCGTGGCGTCTCGGGCATGGATACCTCGCTGGTGATGTCAGCGCCGCGGCGGCGGCGCCGCGAATGGGCGGGCGGGACGGCTCATTGACGGCGCTCGGGCGGCTTGTCGAGCACCCTGACGAGCTCGACGTCGAAGATCAGGCGGGCGTTGGGCGGCACGATCGGCGGCACGCCCTTCTCGCCGTAGCCGAGCGCCGGCGGCACCACCAGGCGGCGCTTGCCGCCGACGCGCATGCCGCGCACACCCTCGTCCCAGCCGCGGATCACCTGTCCGGAGCCGAGCGGAAAGCCGAACGGCTTGCCGCGGTCGCGGGTGCTGTCGAACTTGGTGCCGTCGTCGAGCCAGCCGACGAAGTGGACGACGACGATCTGCCCGTCATTGGGCGTCGGCCCGTTGCCGAGCGCCGTGTCGGCGTACTGCAGCCCGGACGGCGTCGCGTGCCACTGCACCACCGACGGCAGCGGTGGGATGCCCTCCGCTCCCGGCGTCGGGTCGGCGCAGACGGGTCGCCCCCATAGCAACAGGGCGAAGACGAACAGGAGACGCGCGCGCATGTCGGGACTCGGATCGGTGCGGAGAGCGCGACTCTCCTAGCCGGGCCGCAGGCCGCGGTCAAACAGCCGTTTGGCGATCGGCGGCGCCTCGCCGCCGGCCCCCCGGGGGTGCGTGGGGGGGAAGGGAGCCGACGGCGCCGCTGACGCGGACCGCCGGCTCCCGGTGGGGGAAAGAGGGGGGAAACTACGCGGAACCGAGAAGCGGGGAGGGAAACGCCTTACGCAGCTTCGGGAAGCTGGAGCGACCGATGGAGGCGAACGGTGCGCAGAAGGTGCGTGAGCACTGCCACCGCCTCCTCGTCGGAACGCGCGGTGTCCTGCACGGCCGCGATCAACTCCAGCAGCGTCACTTGTCTCGTCTTGCCCATGAGCATACCCCCTGTCCGGTAATGGGTCGCGCGAACCCCAGACGCGCGCGCAACCCCTCCGAAGCGGCCGACCTCAGCCCCGCGCCTCGTCCTCTATCCGCCGCTCCAGCAGCTTGCCGTGATCTCATCATCGACGGCCAAACGCTGGAGCAGCATGCATGCCAACATGCTGCCGCCGCTGCTGGAACGCCTCGCGCATCGTGCGCCTTGCGCTGTGTCAAAAAATGACCCAGCCGCGGCGTCGCGGGAATGACATTTTTGGCCGTTTGCTGCGATCCGATGTCGGCGGATCCCGGGGGCGGGCCCTACCTCTGCGCCTGTTCGCGCAACAGGTACTTCTGGATCTTGCCGCTGCCGGTCATCGGGAAGGAGTCGACGAAGAACACCCGCCGCGGGCATTTGAAGCCGGCGATGGTGCCGCGGCAGAGGGCGATGACGTCCTCCTCGCTGAGTTGCGCGCCGGGCTCGCGGATGACGAATGCCACCGGAATCTCCGACAGGCGCGGGTCGGGGACGCCGACCACGGCGACGTGATTGATGCGCGGATCGGCGAGGAGCAGGCTCTCGACCTCGGTGGGGTCGACGTTCTCGCCCCCCACCTTGAGCAGGTCCTTGTAGCGGCCGAGGAAGCGCATGCAGCCGTCCGCGCGCAGCAGGCCCGAGTCGCCGGTATGCAGCCAGCCGTCGGCGTCGATCGTCTGCGCCGTCTCCTGCGGTTTTTTGTAATAGCCCTGCATCACCTGGTAGCCGCGGACGCAGATCTCGCCCACCTGCCCGGCCGGCAGCGTCGCGCCGCTCGCCGGGTCGATGATCTTGATCTCGTAGCCGGGGAGCGGCCAGCCGCTCATCGTCACCCGCGTCTCCTCGTCGGTATCGAGAAACGAGCCGGTGACGCCGACGCCGATCTCGGTCATGCCGTAGCCGGTCATGGTGCGCATCAGCGCCTGGGCGCGGCGGGCGATCGGCTCGCTCGACAGCATGCCGGCGGCGCAGACGCCGGTGCGCAGGCTGGAGGTGTCGCGCGACGGCCGCGACGGGTGTTCGAGCAGATCCTTGTAGTGGGTGTCGAAGCCGTTGATCATCGTCGCCCGCTGCTCCTCGATCAGGCGCAGCGCCTCGCCGGCGTCGAAGCTCGCCATCAGCACGTGGCGGGCGCCGGTGGCGGGCGACATCAGCAGCGCCTTGTACACCGCGAAGGCGTGGAACAGCGGCAGGTAGTCGAGGATGACGTCGGCGCAGGTGACGCCGAGGCGGTTGGCGTTGTCGAGGATGTTGCGGACGACGTTGTGCCCCTGCATCACGCCCTTGGGAAATCCCGTGGTGCCGGAGGTGTACATGATGTAGGCGGTGCCATCAGGATCGACGGCGGCGTGGCGCCGCGCCAGCTCGCCATCGCTCACCGCCGCGCCGGCGCGCAGCAGCGCGTCCCAGCCGGTCGTGCCGGCGATCGCCTCGCCGAGCACGATGACCCGGCGCAGCGCCGGTGCGGCATCCACCGTCAGCGCGCCGGGGCGCTGGTCGCGCAGGCCGGGCAGCAGCTCCTCGACCATGCCGAGGTAGTCGACGCCGTGCGCGCGGTCGGCGGTGATCAGCGTCGTCGCGTCGGATTGGGTGACCACGTAGGCCATGTCGCGGGTGCGGAAGCGGGTGTTGATCGGCACCAACACGGCGCCGATCCTGGCGATGGCGAAGAAGAGGAAGACGAACTCCGGCCGGTTGCCGAGCCACAGGCAGACGTGATCGCCGTGTTCGACGCCGGCCGCGATCAGGGCCTTCGCCGCGCGATCGACCTCGTCGCGCTGCGCGGCGAACGTCCAGCCCCGCCCCTCGAACCACAGCGCCTCGCGCTGTGGCCAGCGCTCGGCGGCGCGGTCGATCAGGTCCCCGAAACGCAGCTTCTCAATCCACATCGATCACCACGGAGGTCACGGCGGCGCGCTGAGGGCCTCGCTGCCCCTCCGTGGCCGCCGCGGTCGTTCAGCTCGCCAACTCCCCGATCAGCCGCTCGAGGCGTTCGAGCGCCAGCGCGACGTTGGCGTCCATGAAGCGGGTCAGCAGGCGCGCCGCGCTGTCGACCTGTCCGGCCCGGCGCAGGCGCACCGCCTTGTGCTCCACCTCCGCCGCCTCGCCGTCGAGCATCCGCTCGAACTCGTCCCAGAAGGCGCGCGCGTGCGGGGCGCGGCGCGGGACGTCCTGCTCGACCAACGTCAGGAGATGCTTGAACCGCCACCACGGCGCGTCCGGGGTCGGCTCGGCGCCGCCGCGCGCCAGCGCCGCCGGCAGCTCGCCGTCGACGTAGTAGGGCAGGAAGACGCCGGCGCACGGCGAGCCGAGGCTGCCCCAGTAGCGCAGCAGGTCGTCGCGGTCTTCGGGCAGGCGGGCGATCATGCTGGCGGTGGTGGTGCCGACCGGATCGGCGTGCATGCAGACGCCGAAGTAGCGCTCGTCGTCCGGGGCGTCCGCCGCGCGGTGCGCGGTGGCGCCGTAGTGGTCGCGCAGCGCGGCGCGCAGCGCCGCCGGCGTCAGCCGGCCGCGGCCGGCGGCGAGCAGCTCGCAGGTGCGGCGATGACGGCCGTTCGAGACCACCGCGGGCGCGGTCGCGGTGTCGCGGTAGGCGGCGGCGAAGTCGAAGCGGCCGCCAGCGTCCTCCGGCCACCAGCCGTTGGCGATCGCGTGCTCGATGGTGTCGTCGGCGAGCCCGTCCCAGTCGGCGCCGATCGCGAGGTGGTTGCTGGCGCTGTCGACCTCGCGCGCCCGCCGCACCGCCCAGCGGCGGTCGGAGGTCTCCACCAGGTAGGCCTCGCGGCGATCGGCGACGAGGAACGAGTTGTGGTACGGCCAGTCCTTGTCGGCGTAGCCGGACCCGCCCTGCCCGTACGCCGCCGCCAGGTCGGTGATCACCTCCACCGCCCGTGCCGCGCTCGCCGCCCGCTCGAGGCCGAGGCGCACCAGGTCCATGCCGATCAGGCCCGGCGCGCCCAGGGGATCGCGGGTGAAGACGGTATGGTTGCCGATCGCCACCCCGTGCTCGTTCAGCCCGTGCTCGAACCCCCAGCACCAGTACGGCCGCGAGCCGATGAGCCGGGCGGTCGCCGCCACCTGCGGAATCTCGATGTAGGTGCAGCGCAGCCGCGCCCCGGGCGGGTGCCGGCGCGCCGGCCGCTGCAGCAGCGGCTGCGGCTCGGCGGCCGGCCGGTCGCTGTTCTTGGCGAACAGCACCGCGCCGTCCGCCGTGGCGGCGCCGAGGGCGACGAGCGAATCGCAGGCCACGCGCGGGGTCTCGACCATCGCCGCGATGCGTTGCATACGCATCGGGTTATCTCAATCGCGCCGCGGACGGAGGACGTCGTGACCTACCAGCAGATCACCTACGAGGTGTCCGAGGGCATCGCCACCGTCACCCTCAACCGCCCCGACAAGCTCAACGCCTGGACGCCGATCATGGGCGGCGAGCTGGTCGACGCCTTCCGCGCTGCCGACCGCGACCCCGGCGTGCGCGCCGTGCTGTTCACCGGCAGCGGCGAGCGCGCCTTCTGCGCCGGCGCCGACATGGGCTTCTTCGCCGAACAGATCGCCGCCGGCGGCGGCACCGGGTCGAGCGGCGGCAGCGGCGGCGGGCCGTCGCGGGTCGAGGACTTCCCGCAGCTCATGCGCAAGCTGGCGAAGCCGACCATCGCCGTCCTCAACGGCTACGCGCTCGGCATCGGCGCCACCATGCCGCTGCTCTGCGACCTGCGTCTGGCCTGTCCCGAGGCGCAGATCGGTTTTCTCTTCTCGCGCATGGGCGTCATGGCCGAGCTCGGCTCGACCTACCTGCTGCCGCGCATCGTCGGCACCGCCCGCGCCTGCGAGCTGATGCTGACCGGCCGTCGCTTCAGCGCCGCCGAGTGCGAGCGCATGGGCCTGGTCAATCACGTCGTGCCGCGCGCCGAGCTGCTCGACGCCGCGCGCGCCATCGCCCGCGAGGTCGGCCAGTGCGCGCCGCTGTCGATCGCGATGACCCGCCAGGCGATCTATCAGGGGCTGGAGAACAGCTTCGAGTCCCAGGTCCGCTTCGAGGGCTACGTCCTCGACCACCTCTATCGCACCGCCGACCACGCCGAGGCCGTCGCCGCCTTCCGCGAGAAGCGCGCCCCGCGATTTTCCGGACGATGACCGCGATCGACGAGCGCCGGCGCAGGCGCCACCCGCGATGTTGACCCCGTCGACCAGCCTGGCATAAGGCGCCGCAGGAATCGCCGTGGCTGATCGTGTCGCCTCGCCGCGTGGCGCAACGCGGTGCCTGACGCAGAGCCTGCCCGGGTGGCAGCCCCGCTCGCCGCACGATCCCTGCATCGTCGGGGTGCTCCCCGGCGAGGGCATCGGCCCCGAGGTCGTCGAGGCCGCGCTGCTCGTCCTCGATGCGGTGACCCAGGCGAGGCGGCTGCCGATCACCATCCTGCGCGCCGCGGCGCCGGCCGGCGGCCGCCAACGGAGCTGGCTCAGGGGCGAGGGCTTCGACTTCTGCGAGCGCGTGTTCGCCGGCGCCGGTGCGCTGTTCTGCGGCCCGCTGGGCGGCCGCGCCGTCTACGAGCTGCGCGCCCGTTTCGATCTCTACTGCAAGCTGGTGCCGCTGCGTCCGACGGCGGTGCTGGCCGACGCGGCGATCGTCCGCCCCGAACGGCTGACGGACGTCGACGTGTTGATCGTGCGCGAGAACCTCGGCGGCGTGTACGCGGGCGAGTTCGGCCGTCGCGATGGCGGGCGCGTCGCCTACCAGACCTTCGCCTACCACAGCGACCAGATCGAACGGATCGTGCAGGTCGCGGCGCGGCTCGCGGTGGCGCGCCGCGGGCGGTTGACGGTCGCCGGCAAGGCGGGCGGCGTCCCCGAGGTGAGCGCGCTGTGGCGCGAGACGGCGGAGGCGGTGGCGTCCGAGCACGGCCTGGCGGCCGAGTTCCTGGAGATCGACAACGCCAGCTACCAGCTCATCGCCGATCCGCGACGCTTCGACGTCATCCTGGCGCCGAACTTCCTCGGCGACATCCTCGCCGACTCGGCGACCGTGCTGCTCGGCTCGCGCGGCATGTCGTACTCCGCCAACTACGGGCCGGACGGCCGCGCCGCGTACCAGACAGGCCATGGCGCGGCCCACGATCTGGCATCCCTCGACCGCGCCAACCCGGTGGCCCAGATCCGGTCCGCCGCCCTGATGCTGCACGAGACCTTCGGCCTGGAAGACGCCGCGTGCTGCATCACGGACGCCGTCGAGACCGTGCTCGCCGCCGGCTGGCGTACCCCGGACATCGCCGGCCCGGCGAGCCGCGTCGTCGGCACGCGCGAGCTCGCCGAGCGCATCGCGCGCGCAGCCGAGGATCTGGCGAGCGGCACCAGGAAGATCGCGTGAGCGCGCCGGGCCCGCGCACCGCCCTCCTGCTGGTCGACCTGCAGCACGACTTCCTCGAACGCCCCGGGCTGGTCCCATCCGCCGACGCGCTGTGCGCGCGCGCCGCCGCCCTGCTCGCCGCGGCGCGGCGGCAATCGATCCCGGTCGCGCACGCGCACACGCTGATCGGCGCCGACGGCGCCGACGCCATGCCGCACTGGCGGCGGCTGGGCCGTCTCGCCTGCGTCGAGGGAACACGCGGCGCCCTGGCGCCGCCGTCGCTCGCGCCGGCCGACGGCGAGCTGGTACTGCGCAAGCGCTTCTTCAGCGCCTTCGCCGATCCGCGGCTCGAGCCCTGGCTGCGCCAGCACCGGGTCCAGCGCCTGCTCGTCGCCGGCGTCTATCTGCACGGCTGCGTGCGCTCGACGGCGCTCGACGCTTACGAGCGCGGCTACGCGGTGGCGGTCGCCGACGATGCGGTCGGCAGCACCGAACCGCTGCACGCGGAGTTGACCCGCGCCTGGCTCGGCGAACGCGCCGCCACCTTCGCGCGCACCGACGCCCTGCTCGCCGAGCTCGCGCCCGCCGCCGCGCCGGACGCCGCGGCGACGCGTCTGCCGGCCGCGGTGATCGACGCCCGGCCGCGCCCCGCCGGCCCGGCGCACGCCAGCGTCCGCCACCGCAATCCCTGCCGCACCGCCGAGGTCCTGGCCGAGGTGCCGCTGGCCGGAGCGCCGGAGATCGCGGCCGCCGCCGCGTCGTGCGCCGCGGCGCAGGCGGACTGGGCGCACGTCGCCCCCGCCGTCCGCGCCGATCTCCTCGAGCGCTGGGCGGACGACCTCGCGGCGCAGCGCGAGCGGCTCACAGCGCTCGTCGTGCGCGAGGTCGGCAAGCCGCGGCGCGCCGCCGCGGAGGAGGTGGAACGCGCGGTGGCGCACGCGCGCGTCGCCGCCGAGGTGACGCGCGCCACCGCGGATGCGTCCCGCCTCGCCGCCGGCGTCGCGGCGCGCCAGCGGCCGCTCGGCGTGGTCGGCGTCATCACGCCGTGGAACAACCCGCTGGCGATTCCGGTCGGCAAGCTCGCGCCGGCCCTCGGGCTCGGCAACGCCGTCGTGCTCAAGCCCGCGCCCCAGGCGTCGGCGACCGCCCTGGCCCTGCTCGAGAGCCTGCACCGGGTCGGCCTGGCGGCCGGGCTGGTGAACGTCGTGCTCGGCAACGGCGCGACGGCGCGCGCCCTGTGCGGCGAGTCGCGCATCGCCGCGGTCTCGGTCACCGGCTCGATCGCCACCGGCCGCGTCGTCGCCGGCCTCTGCGCCCTCGGCATGAAGCCGCTGCAGGCGGAGCTGGGCGGCAACAACGCGGCGATCGTCCTCGCCGATGCCGACCTCGAACGCGCCGCCCACGATCTGGCGCGCGCCGCCTTCGCCTTCGCCGGACAGCGCTGCACCGCGATCCGCCGCATCGTCGTCGAGGCATCGGTCTCGACGCGCTTCACCGAGCTGCTGCGCGACGCCGTGGCGGGGCTGGTGAACGGCGAGCCGGACGACCCGGCGACCGAGGTCGGACCGCTCATCTCGGTCGAGAAGCGGGCGGCGGTGATGGCGGCGATCGAGCAGGCGATGGCGCGCGGCGCGCGGCGGCTGATCGGCGGCGACGTGCCGCCCGCCCTGGCGCACGGCGCCTGGCTGGCGCCGGCGCTGCTCGCGGGCGTCGACCCGCGCGATCGCATCGCCCAGGAGGAGACCTTCGCCCCGCTGGCGCTCATCCTGCCCGCCGCCGATCTCGAAGCCGCCTTGGCGATCGCCAACGGGGTGCCGCACGGCCTGGTGATGAGCGTGCACACGCGCGACCCGCGCCGGCGGGCGCGCGTCCGCGACGCCGCCGAGGCCGGCATCCTGCAGTTGGGCGGCGGCCCGCTCGCCGTGCATCCGCGGGCGCCGTTCTCGGGCTGGAAGGCGTCCGGCATCGGCCCGCCCGAGCACGGCATCTGGGACGCGGCCTTCTACTCGCGCGCGCAGGCGGTGTACGGGGACGATCCGTGCTGACCCGCGAGCAGCAGGAGACCCTCACCCGCGTCGGCGCCGGGACGCCGGCCGGCGAGCTGCTGCGGCGCTACTGGCATCCGGTGGCGGCGAGCGTCGAGCTGCGCGCCGGAACCGCCCTGCCGGTGCGCCTCCTCGGCGAGGATCTGGCGCTCTTCCGCGCCGGCGACGGCGCGCTCGGCCTGCTCGACGCGCGCTGTCCGCACCGCGGCGCCTCGCTCGCCCACGGCGTCGTCGACGACTGTTCGCTGCGCTGCGCCTACCACGGCTGGCGCTTCGACGCCGCCGGCGCCTGCCTCGAGGTGCCGACGCTGCGCGGCGACGCGGCGGGCCTGCGCGAGCGCGCCCGCACCCGCGCCTACCCGACGCAGGAGCTGGGCGGGCTGATCTTCGCCTACCTCGGCCCGCACCCCGCGCCGCTGCTGCCGCGCTACGACCTCTTCGTGTGGGAGGGCGTGCTGCGCGACATCGGACGCGCGCTGCTGCCGTGCAACTGGCTGCAGATCATGGAGAACAGCGTCGACCCGACGCACCTCGAGTGGTTGCACGGGCATCACCTCGGCGCCGCCCGCGCCGCCGCCGGGCTGCCGGCGCCGAGCCGCTACGGCCGGCGCCACGAGGAGATCGGCTTCGACCTGTTCGCGCACGGCATCATCAAGCGGCGCCGGCTCGCCGGCGGCAGCCGCGACGACGACGACTGGCGCGTCGGTCATCCGCTGGTCTTCCCCTGCATGGTGCGGGTCGGCGCGCAGCGCCAGCATCGCTTCCAGATCCGCGTGCCGGTGGACGACACCCACACGCTGCACTTCTGGTACTCCTGCTACCGGCCGCGCGATGGCGCGACGGCGCCGCCGCAGGAGGCGGTGCCGGTCTACGAGGTCCCGTTCCGCGACCAGCGCGGCGCCTTCCTGCTCGACTTCGTCGACGGCGGCGACATCATGACCTGGCTGACCCAGGGCGCGATCGCCGACCGCACGCGCGAGATGCTGGTCGACACCGACAGCGGCATCGTCCTCCTCCGCCGCCTGCTGTTCGAGCAGATCGAGCGCGTGCGCGCCGGCGAGGATCCGCTCGGCACGGTGCGCGCGCCGGCGGAGAACCACATCATCGAGCTGCCGCAGGAGCGCGACAAGTACGGCGCCGGCGACACCTTCCTCGCCGAATCGATCGCCATGAGCCACGTCCGCTACAGCCCGCTGCGGCGCGAGATCCTGGCGCTGCTCGGCCTCGCGGCGGAGGGCTGACGGTCTGCGCATCCTCTGCTACGCGCAGCACCTGTCGGGCGTCGGGCATTTCGTCCGCATGCACGCCCTCGCCTGCGGCCTGAGCCGGGAGCACGAGGTCGAGCTGGTCGACGGCGGCCGCCCGGTGCCGCGCGCCCCCGATCCGCCCGCGCTGCGGCTGCTGTCGCTGCCACGGCTGGCGCGGGCGGGAGGCCGACTGGTCGCGCTCGACGGCGGCGCGCCGGTCGCCGCCATGCTGGCGGAGCGCGCCGACATCCTGGCGCGCGCCATCGCGGCGCGGCCGCCCGACGCGGTCCTCATCGACCACTTTCCGTTCAGCAAGTGGGAGCTGGCGGCGGAGATCGCCGCCGCGATCGCCGCGGCGCGGCGCGGCAATCCGGCGGCGCGGATCTTCTGCTCGCTGCGCGACGTCGCGCCGCGGACGCGCCACGAGCCGGCCGACGCCGCGGCCTACGCGGCGCGCGTGCGCGACGAGCTGCGCGCCGGCTTCGACGGCGTCCTGGTGCACGCCGATCCCGCCTTCACCCGCCTGGAGGAGCACTTCGCGCCCGCCGCCGCGCTGCCGGTGCGCGTCGCGTACACCGGCTTCGTCACCCCGCCCCCGCCGCCCCTCGCGGCGCCGCCCTCGCCGCCGGCGGCGGTGCTGAGCTGCGGCGGCGGCGCCGGCGCCCTGCCCTTCCTGCTCGCGGCCAGCGCGGCGTTCGCGCGCCTCGCCGCCGACGGCACGACCGCGGCGATGCCGCTGCTCGTCTTCGCCGGCGGCTTCGCCACGCCCGCCGATCTCGCCCGACTCGCGGCCGTGGAGCGCGAGCCGATCCGCCTGCGCGGCTTCGGACCGGAATTCGCCGCCGCCCTCGCCGGCAGCCCCCTGTCGATCAGCCGCGCCGGCTACAACACCTGCGCCGCGCTGCTGCGCGCCCGCACGCGCGCCGTGCTGGTGCCGGATCCGGCCATGTCCGACCAGACCTACCGGGCGCGGCGCTTCGCCCAGCTCGGGCTCGCCCAGGTGGTCGAAGGCGACCCGCCCGCGGTGGACGCATTGGCCGCGGCGATGCGCGCCGCGCTCGCCGCGCCGCCGCCGCGGCACGCCTTCGATCTCGACGGCGTCGCCCACACCGAGACGGCGATCGCCGCTTGGCGCTGAACACGCCGCCGGCCCTCCCGGCACGGCGGCCCCGTGCCCGCGCGCCGCTCGGGTCGAATCCGGCGAGCCCTTCGAGAAGCAGCCCGCATCCACCGCATCCCGAAGGGATGCCAGACGCGGGCGCCGCTCCGGATCACGAAAGCGGACCGGAGGGATGCGGCGGGCTCGCCCCCGCGGACGCCACGGAAGGATCGGCCGCCGGTCCTCGTCCCAGGTGCGGGAGATAGCGCGACAGGATCGGATCGAAGACCTCGTTGCGATCGTGGTAGGCGAAGTAGTCGACGCCGTCGTAGCGCCCCTTCCCCTCCATCTTGCGCGCCTTGCGTTCGAACTCTTGGCGCGATTTGACGGGGTAGTGGTTGATCCGCAGGTGATCGACCGACACGTGCCGGCTGGTGATGTCCGTCGCCGCCCACGGATCGACGTAGCGCAGCGCCGGGCCGAGCAGGCGGTAGAAGCGCCGCAGCCGCTTCTTGAACCGGGCGCGCGCCACCAGATCGACGGACGCACCGGTCTCGTCGACCGCCAGGCCGCCGCCGGCGTAGCGGAAGCAGTGCGGATTCACCGGCTCCAGCGTCCGCGCCGGGTCGACGATCGACTTGACGCGGCGGTTGCGGATCCACTGCGTCGGAGCGCGCCGGTCGAAGCGGGCGATGACCGGCTCGTCGCTGGCGTGCTGATGGCCGCTGGAACCGTAGACCTGCCAGCGGACGACGACGCCCGGCGCCCGCTCGAAGCGCCGCAGCACCGGCGGCAGCGTCGGCTCCTGGGGCGCGAAGAGGAACTCGTCGATGTCGATGCAGGTCAGCCAGCGGGTGCGGCCGCGCACCCGGGTCAGGCAGTCGGCATAGGCCAGGCGCGCGGCGGGCAGGCGGAAGGGCATCGGCCACGGCTGCACGCTGACGCAGCCGGCGGCGATGTAGGGAGCGAGCACGGCCAGCGACGCGTCGTCACTGCCGTTGTCGTAGAGGAAGAAGCGCTCGACGCCGACCAGGCGATGGAAGTCGATCCACTCCGCCAGGTAGGGCGCCTCGTTGCGGAAGATGGCGCAGGCGGCGAGATAGCATTCCGGCATCGCCGGCTCAGACCCGGAAGCGGCGCCCCATCGCCTCGGGGCTCAGGTGCGTCAGCACGCCGCCCAGCGCCGAGAGGCCGTAGTAGCCGCCGCAGATCGCCAGCATGACCGGCAGCTCCCACGCCCGGAGACCGACGCGCCGCCCGTGGCGCGCCGCGCGGTGGACGACCCGCCCCAGGCGCCGCAGCGCCTCCGCCTGGCTGTGCGCGAGGCCGGCGAGGGTTCGCGCGTCATCGTCGGCGCGCGCCAGGTAGGTATCGCGCCCCTCGGCGAGGGCGCGGATGACGAAGTGGCGGAGATTCGCCGGCGGAGGATGCGCGACGGAGGCGCGGGGATTCTGCCAGACGCAGGTGCCGTGCTGCGCCAACGTCCGCCTCATGATGGTTCCCGCGCCGCGGCTGCGCCGCCCCAACGAGGCGAACCCCGCCGCCGGAAAGGCGGCGGCGCGGAAGGCGATCGAGTTGAAGTAGAACGTCCGCACCGTGCGCAGCGCGTCCGCGTCGTCGCGCGGCGGATAACGCCAGCCGAGCGCGAAGGCGCGGGCGAAGACGCCGGTCGGCGCGATGTAGGTCTGGGCGCAGGCGACGTCGACCTCGCGGCGCGCGAAGGCGCCGACCAGGTGCGGCAGCCAGTCGTCGTCGGGCCACACGTCGCTGTCCAGGAACAGCAGCAGGTCGCCGCCGGCGCGGCGCGCGCCCAGGTTCTTGAGCGGGTAGTACTCCAGCCCCTCGGCGACGTGGACCGCGACGTCGACGCCGTCGCCGAGACGGGCGCGGATCTCCGCCTCCAGCGCGGCGCCGAGCACCTCGCCCGAGACGACCAGCACCTCGGCGCGCGGCGCGAGCCCGGCGAGGAAGCCGGCGGCGTCCGCCGGCAGCGAGGCCGGGAAGCGTCGATCGACGATCTGCCGCCATTGGACGCGCACGACGTCGAGCAGGCGCCAGGCGCGCGGCACGCCGTTCAGGCGCGTGTTCGCCCACTCGATGATGATGGAGAGCCGCGGCCGGCGGTCCGCGTCCCTGGCGGTCAGGCCCTGCTCCGCCGCCGACCGATCGGGGAGCGCGGCGGCCATCAGCTCGCCGCTGCGCTCGGCTCGATCGGCGGTCGCACGAGCGCGGACTGCCGCGCCCGCAGCCAGTCCTGCGCCCGCGGCGGATAGAAGCAGAGCGCCACCAGATCGTAGACCAACGTGCCGAGCTCGCTCATCGTCAGGTGCTCGCCGTCGTCGACGATCAGATCCGCGTCCCTGAGCCGAGCCAGCACCGGGGCGAAATCGTCCTCGATCGGCTGTCCGAAGGCGCGCGCGTAGAGGGCGCGGCTGAGCGGCTTGCCGTCGCCGAGGCTGCGGCCGATGAACTGCGTCTTGCGGTCCTCGTCCGCCAGCGGCAGGGCCCCCTCGACCGGGCTGCGGCCGCTCTCGACGCGCTCGAGGTATGTCTCGAGCCGCGAGGCGTTGCGATACGCCGTGCCGCCGAGATGCGAGCGGGCGCTCATGCCGACGCCGAGTTGGTACCCCCAACCGTTGGGCTGGAAGTGCTCCAGGCGCTCGTGCCGCGCGCCGATCGAGTCGAGGCGCTTGAAGGTGTGCATGCGCGTCTGCGCGAAGCCGAGCTCGCGAGCCTTGCGCTTCACCGCGCCGCGCCAGCGGATCAGCCGCGCCAGGGCGAGGCGTTCCGTCTCGTGCAGGGCCTTGGCGACCGGCGTCCGGTCGTTGAGATGGAGACTGTAGATCGTCAGCGAGTGCACGCCGGTGGCCGCCACCGTCTCCATGTCGGCGAGGAAGCTCGCCTCGGTCTGCCGGGGCAGGCCGTAGATGAGGTCGGTGTTGGTGATCAGCCCGGCGTCGACCAGGCGTTCGCAGGCGGCGAGGGCGTCGGCCGCGCCGTGGCGGCGGTGGACGCCCTCGAGCACGGCGTCGTCGAGGCTCTGGATCCCCATGCTGACGCGCCCGATGCCGTGCCGGCGCAGGACGTCGATGTGTGCCGCGGTGAGGGTCTCGGGCGAGGCCTCGACGGTGTGGACGCCATCGCCGAAGCGCGTCGTGCGCGCGAAGATCGCGCCCAGCAGCTCGTCGAGCAACGGCGGCGGCAGCGCCGTCGGCGTGCCGCCGCCGATGAACAGTTGCGCCAGCGGCGTCCCCGGCTCGATCCACTCCAGCTCGCGCTGCAGGGCGCGCACGTAGCGCGCCATGGTGCCGTCCGCGACGCCAGTGCGCACCGCGAAGCAGCAGAAGGTGCAGTGGTAGCGGCAGAACGGAACGTGGGCGTAGAGGCGCAAGCGGTCGCCGTCGAGCGGCGGCCGCTCCGCCATCGGCTCCGGCCTGAACGCCGGCGCCGCGCCGGGATACTCGTGCGGGACGCAGTAGGCAGCGCCGGGAACGCCGGCCAGCGCCCGCATCACCCGTTCGAGCGTCTCGGCGCTCGGCTCCTCGACGGCAGGCATCCCCGGCAACCCGTCGGCCTCATATCCGCTGTCACCAGGCCGAGCAAGGAGCACCGCGACCGATCGACGGCTTTACCGCGCCCGCGGCGGCGCGTAGAGCGAGGCGGGTTGAGCGGCGATGAACGGCGCGGCACGGGGAAACGCCCCGCAACGCCTGTGGGCGATCAGCAGCTACTTCAATCCCCTGGGCTGGACCCGCCGCCTCGCCAACTATCGTCACTTCCGCCGCCACCTGCCGCTGCCGCTGCTGACCGTCGAGCTGGCGCGCGACCCGGCGCGATTCCAGCTCGGACCGGGCGACGCCGACCGCCTGCTCCAGCGCACCGGCGAGGATCGGCTGTGGCAGAAAGAGCGCCTGCTCAACGTGGCGCTGCGGGCGCTGCCGGCGGAGTGCGACGCCGTCGTCTGGCTCGACTGCGACGTCGTGCTCGACGCCCCCGACTGGCCGCGCCGGGTCGCCGAGGCGCTGACCCGCCACACGCTCATCCAGCCCTTCGCCCGCTTCCGCGAAGCGCCGCCAGACGCCGCGGCGTGGGACGGCGGGGCGAGCGCGGGCTGGCCTGGCGGCGAGGCGCTCGGACGACGGCTCGCCGCCGGCGCGCCGGTCGACGAGCTGTTCCGGCGCGGCGTCGGCCATCGCCTGGCGCGCGGCCACGCGGTGGGATTCGCCTGGGCGGCGCGCCGCGCCCTGCTCGACCGG
Source organism: bacterium (assembly GCA_019637795.1). Lineage (NCBI taxonomy): Bacteria > bacterium. The sequence goes on from JAHBUY010000003.1 coordinate 294,875, forward strand.
CACGGACTGTACGACGGCTGCATCCTCGGCAGCGGCGACAAGGCGATGGCGATCGCCGCCCTCGGCCGCTTCGACCTCCTCGACCGGCTGGCGATGAATGCGCGCCAGACGATGCACTTCCGCGCCTGGGCCGATCCGTTCTTCGCCGACGTCGGCGGCGACATCGGCTGCGCCGACGCCACCCTCGTCCATCTCTGGCACGGCGACCTGAAGGCGCGCCGCTACCGCCGCCGCCACGAGGAGTTCAGTCGCTTCGGCTTCGATCCCTTCGCCGACATCGCCGTCGACCCGCAGGGCGCCTGGCGCTGGACGACGACCAACGCGGAGATGCGCGCCTACGTCGCCGACTACTTCGCCGCCCGCAACGAGGACGGCGAGCCGGCCGACGCCGACTGACGCAGGAAAGCTTCATTTCGGCATGGAGGGCCGCGCTCCCGCGCGGCCGTCGCCGCGTCAGGGGAGCAGGCAGGAGTGGATGCTCGCCGGTCCTTCGACCTCGCCCGCGAGGGTGCGGATCGCCAGCTCGGCCTGCGCCAGCGGGAAGTCGTGGGTGTGCATCCTCGCCAGCGGCACGCGCCCCGATTCGATCAGCGCGATCGCCTGCTCGTAGGCGCGCGCGGTGACGCCGAACGCGCCTGTGATGGTGATCTCCTTCACCACGATGAAGTCGCTGACGAAGTCGGGCACCGGCTTGAAGCCCTTCACGCCCGCCAGCACGACGGTGCCGCCGGGCCTGACGTAGCGCAGCGCCTCGGCGACCGGCTCGGTGGCGTTCGCCGACACCTCGACGACGATGTCGACGCCGCGCCCGCCGGTCGCCTCGCGCACCCGGGCGCCGACGTCCTCCTGCTCGACGTCGATCACGTGGTCGGCGCCGAGCTCGCGCGCCAGCGCCAGCTTCGGCGCGTCGCGCGTCAGGCCCGTCACCAGGATCGTGCCGGCGCCGGCGGCGCGCGCGGCGATGACGCTGGTCAGGCCGCGCTGGCCGGGACCGAGGATCAGCAGCGAGTCGCCCGGCCGGGTGTTCGGGATCTCCACCGCCCAGCGGAAGCCGGCGCCGAGCGGGTTGTACATCACCGCGATGCTCGCCGGGACGTCGCGCCGGACCGGGTGCACGATCGAGCCGGCGTCGAGGTGCATGTAGTCGGCGTAGCCGCCCCACAGGCCGGGCGGCGTGGCGAGCGGCACGTAACCGTGCCCGAACAGGCCGCCGCGCCCGCGGCACAACTGATAGGCGCCGGCGCGGCAGTCGCGGCAGGCGCCGCACGGGATCAGCGACTCGACCGCCACCCGATCGCCGACGTCCACCTGCCACCGCCGCGCGGCGCGATCGCCGATGCGCTCGATGATCCCCAGCGGCTCGTGGCCGGGAATCACCGGCAGCCGCACCGGCAGCACGCCGGCGTACTGCTCGGCATCGCTGCCGCAGATGCCGCACGCCTCGACGCGCAGCAGCGCCGTATCGTCGGTGAGCTCGGGCAGCGGCAGCTCCCGCATCTCGAGCTGGCGCGGCCCGGTCTGCACGACGGCGCGGCTGGTCCTCGGCATGCCCCGAGGTGAAAGCACAGCCGATGGCGCAAAGACCACCCCGGGGCGCGGCACCCACTGGGCGCCGGGACCGGGCAGCAGACAGGCACGCAGCCCCGAGATATCACTTGAATACTGATCGAGTGCTGCGATAGGTATTCGTGCCATGCCCAAGCGGGAAGTCGCGACGCGGGGGTCGATCCTGGCCCCGGGCCAGATCTTCTGCCCGGTCGGGCGGGCGCTGGACGTGATCGGCGACCGCTGGACGCTGGGGCTGATCCGCCATCTGCTCGGCGGGCCGCTCGGCTTCCAGGAGCTGCGGGCGCGCACCGGCATCGCGCCGCGGGTCCTGGCGATGCGGCTGCGGGCCCTGGCCAAGCGCGGCTTCGTCAGCCGCGCCGATGGCGCCCGGGCGCCCTACGTCCTCACCGAACGCGGCCGCACCCTCGAGCCGGTGATCACGGCGATGGCGCGCTGGTACCTGCGCGACGGCCTCGACGAGCTGCAGGTCGATGCCAACCGCTTCAGTGGCACCTCGGCGCGCTCGGTGTTGGAATCGCTGCCGTTCCTGCTGCGCGAGGAGCGCGCCGCCGGCGTCGACCTCACCTTCGAGATCCGCCTCACCGGGCTCGGCGGCGGCGTCTGGACGGTGCGCATCCACGACGGCGCCTGCACGGTGCGCGAGGGCTTCGCCGAGCGGGCCGACGTCCGCTACACCGCCGAGGCGCGCGTCTGGTGCGGCGTCGCCCTCGGCCTCAGCGACGCCAAGGCCGTGCACCGCGACGGCCTGATGAGCAAGGACGGCGGCCGCGAGGCGCTCGACTTCTACTTCCATCAGATCAACCGCCGCCGCGACGGCGCGGCGTCATCCCCAGCAGCGCAGCGCCAGTCCCGCGCCCGTGGCGCGGCCGCGCCGCGACGAGGAGTCCCTGCATGATCTCGTTCGCCATGAGCGATGAACAGGAGGCAGCGCGCGACAGCATGCGCGGCTTCGCCGCCGCGGCGCTGCGCCCCCACGCGCGCGCCTGCGACGAGGCGTCGGCCATTCCCGAGGCGTTCTACGCCCAGGCCTGGGAGCTCGGGCTCACCGCGACGCAGTTGCCGGAAGCCGCCGGTGGCTACGGCGCGCCGCGCTCGCCGGTGAGCAACGCCATCGTGCTCGAGGAGCTCGCCTACGGCGACGCGACGCTCGCCCTCGCGGCGGTGGCGCCGTCCCTGTTCGCCTATGCCATCGCCGACCAGGGCAGCGCGGCGCAGCGCCAGCGCTACCTGCCGGCGTTCTGCGGCACGCGCTACCAGGCGGCCTCGCTGGCGGTGAACGAGCCGCACCCGGCGTCGACCGCCTGGCAGCCGCGCACCCGCGCCGAGCGCGACGGCGCCGGCTGGGTGCTGCGCGGCCGCAAGTGCTTCGTGCCGCTCGGCGACCGCGCCAGCCACTTCCTGGTCGTGGCGCGCGCCGGCGACGCGCTCGACGCCTTCATCGTGCCGCGCGACGCCGCCGGGCTGGCGATCGGCGACATCGAGAAGAACCTCGGCCTCAAGGCGCTGCCGACCGTGAGCCTCGAGCTCGACGGCGTGCGCGTGCCGCAGGAGGACCGCCTCGGCGAACAGGACGGCTGCGACGTGACGCGGCTGCTCAATCAGTCGCGGGTGGCGGTGGCGGCGATCCTCAACGGCCTCTCGCGCGCCGTCCTCGACTACTGCGTGCCCTACGCCAAGGAGCGCGTCGCCTTCGACGAGCCGATCGCGCGCAAGCAGTCGATCGCCTTCCGCCTCGCCGAGATGCAGATGGAGGTCGAGTCGATGCGCTGGCTGATCTGGAAGGCGGCGAGCCAGCTCGAGCGCGGACTCGACGCCACCCGCAGCGCCCACCTCGCCCGCGCCTACGCGGCGGAGAAGGCGATGTGGATCTCCGACAACGGCATCCAGGTGCTCGGCGGCCACGGATTCATCCGCGAGCACCCGGTCGAGATGTGGTACCGCAACGCCCGCACCCTCGGCGTGCTGGAGGGGCTCGCGGCGGTGTGAAACCGGAGCACAGATGAACGCGGACGCCCCCTGATGAACACCGATCCCCACCCCACCCCTATCTCTTCGCGGAGCGGCAGGCGGGGTTCGTGTTCACCGTTGGCGCTCGCTGAATCAGAGAACACCGATGGACACGGACCCCACTCGCCGCCCCCCGATGAACACTGAACCCCACCCCAGCCATTTTCTTCTCGGGGCAGTGGCGGGGCTGGGTTCGTGGTCATCGGGGGGCGGGGTGTGGGGTTCGTGTTCATCGGTGGCTCTGCACATGATCGGAGGATCCAGATGATCGATCTCACCCTCTCCCCCAACGACGAACAGGTGCTGCGCGCGGTGCGCGAGGAGGCCCTGATCGCCCGCCGCTACGCCCGCTACTACGACGAGAACGAGCACGAGTTTCCGCCCGATCAGTTGCCGGAGGCGAAGGATCACCCGAGCTTCATGACCCGCATGGGCCACCGCGGCGACGGCGACGCCGGCATGGCGGTGTTGTCGATGCTGATCGCCATGGGCCAGACCTGGGGCGACTACTCGGTGCGCCTGCGCCGTCAGGAGCGCGGCCTCGGCAACTCGGCGCTGCAGGCCGCCGGGACCGACGAGCAGAAGGCGAAATGGGGCCACCTCACGCTGGCGATGGCGATCACCGAGCCGGGCTGCGGCTCCGATCCCTCGCTGGTGCGCACCAGCGCGCGCCTCGACGGCGATCACTGGGTGCTGAACGGCGAGAAGATCTTCGTCACCACCGGCTGCCGCGCCGAGGGCGTCGTCGTCTGGGCGACCGTCGACAAGGCGGCCGGCCGCGGCGGCATCAAATCCTTCCTCGTCCTCAAGGGCACGCCCGGCTTCATCGTCGCCCACAAGGAGAAGAAGCTCGGCATCCGCGCCGACGACACCGCCGCCTACGTCTTCCAGGACTGCCGCATCCCGCGCGACCAGTTGCTGGGCGGCGACGAGCAGGTGCACCGCGAGAGCTCGGGCGGTTTCAAGGGCGTGATGAAGACCTTCAACATGACGCGCCCGGCGGTGGCCGCGATCGGCCTCGGCATGGCCGAGGCGGCGATCGACTTCACCCGCGACGCGCTGCGCGAGGCGGGCTTCGCCATCACCTATGGCCCGACCCTGGCGGCACAGCCGGCGCCGGTGGAGCGGCTGATGCGCCTCGAGGCGCTGCTCGAAGCGGCGCAACTGGCGACCATCCGCGCCGCCTGGCTCGCCGACCAGGGCCAGCCGAACAACATGGAGGCGTCGATCGCCAAGGCCAAGGCGGGCGGCGCGGTGCGCGAGATCACCCAGGGCTGCATCGAGATCCTCGGCCCGATGGGCGTCTCCCGCGACCACCTGCTGGAGAAGTGGTTCCGCGACGTGCGCATCACCGACATCTACGAGGGCACGGGCGAGATCCAGCGCCTGATCATCGCCCGCACCCTGCTCGGCTACTCGCGCAAGGAGCTGAAGTGAGGCGCGCGCCCGCCGGTCCGTGCGGCCTGCCACCCGGCCCGTGGGCGGGCGCGGCGCCGACTCACGCCGGCGTCCTCTCGGGCGGCGCGGCCGCCTCGAGGGTCACCACGTAGGCCTTCGTCTTGCCCTCGGCGACGCGGCTGCTGCGCGGCTTGAAGAAGCCCGCCCAGGCGATCCAGTACTTCTCGGCATAGGCCGCGCCCATCTGGTCGATGAGCGCGGCGTCGGTCGTCGGCTGCGCCCGGCCCTGGACGAAAGGCCCGTCCTCGGCCCCCACCCAGATGTAGAGCGGGCTGCCGGCGGCGATGCGCTTCGCCTTCCAGGCGGTGGGCGAGGTGGTGAAGAACAGCGTGCCGTCGCCGCGATAGTAGAACCAGATCGGCGCCACCGCGCTGAGCGAGCCGTCGCGCCGGCGGGTCGCGACGTAGATCAGATCCGACGCCCGCAGCGCCGCCTCGGTCGCCGGCGGCAACGCCGCGCCGCGGCCCGCGCGCGGCCACAGCAGCCAGGCGACGGCGCCGGCCGCGATCTTCAGCATGTCACGTCGGTCCATCATGGACGCCCCTCCCGGTGCCGCGCATAGCAGACGGCGGTGGCGGCACGAACCGCGATGACGCGCGGCACTTCCGCCGCGCCGCCGCCGGTGCTAACGCCTCGCGCCAGGGAGGATCGCCGATGATCACGCTCTACCACTCGCCGCGCTCGCGCTCGGTGCGGCCGCGCTGGCTGCTCGAGGAAATCGGCGCCGACTACGAGTTGGTCACCGTCGACCTCGGCGGAACGCGCTCGGAGGCGCACCGGCGCGCGCACCCGCACGGCCAGGTGCCGGCGCTGGTCGACGGCGACCTGGCGTTGATCGAATCGGCGGCGATCTGCCTCCATCTCGCCGACAAGTTCCCCGCCGCCAACCTGGCGCCGCCGGTCGGGACGGCGGAGCGCGCGCGCTACTACCAGTGGGTGGTGTACGCGATCGCCACGCTCGAGCCGCCGGTGCTGCAGGTCTTCATGCACACGCTTCAGCTTCCGGAGGCGGAGCGGTCGGCGGCGCAGGCCGCGGCCGGCCGGGCCCGCTTCGCCGAGGTCGGCCAGGTGATCGCCGATGCCCTGGCCGGCGGCCCCTACCTGCTTGGCGAGCACTTCACCGCCGCCGACGTGATGATCGGCTCGACGCTCGCCTGGGCGTCGTTGATGGGATTGCTGGACGAGCAGCCGGCGCTCGGCGCGTACGTCGAGCGCCTCGTGCAACGGCCGGGGTACCAGCGCGCCCAGGCCGATTGAGGGCTCAGGCGGGCGGGCGCGAGGCGGTGGGCAGGATGCCCTCGCGCAGCCCGCGCGGCAGCGGAAACACGACGTGCTCGACGGCGGTGGTGACGTCGCGCAGGCGCCCGAAGCCGAGGCCGCGCAGGTGGTCGATCGCCGCCGACACCAGCTCCTCAGGCGTCGACGCGCCGGCCGTCAGCCCGACGGCGCGGGCCGGCGCCAACCAGGCGGGATCGATCGCGGCGGGATCCTCGATCAGGTGCGCCGTCGTGCCGGCGTTGCGCGCCACCTCGACCAGGCGGTTGGCGTTGCTCGAGGTCGGCGAGCCGATGACCAACACCAGATCGGTCTGGCGCGCCAACTCCTTCACCGCCGTCTGCCGGTTCTGCGTCGCGTAGCAGATGTCGTCCTTGGCCGGCAGGCACACCGCCGGGAAGCGGGCGCGGATGGCCTCGACGATGTCGCGCGTGTCGTCCACCGACAGCGTGGTCTGGGTGACCACGGCGACCCGCCGCGGGTCCGTCACCGCGACGGTCGCGACGTCGGCGGCGGTCTCGACCAGGTGCATGCGCTGCGGCGCGTGGCCGAGGGTGCCGATCACCTCGACGTGTCCGCGATGCCCGACGACGAGGATGTCGTATCCCTCGCGCGCGTAGCGCAGGGCCTCGACGTGCACCTTGGTCACCAACGGACAGGTCGCGTCGATGACCCGCAACCGCCGCGCCGCCGCCTCGGCGCGCACTGCCGGCGACACCCCGTGGGCGCTGAAGATCAGCACGCTGCCCTCCGGGACCTCGGCGAGATCGTCGACGAACACCGCGCCGCGCCCGCGCAGGCGCTCGACGACGTGCCGGTTGTGCACGATCTCGTGCCGCACGTAGATCGGCGGCGCCTGCTGGTCGAGCACCAGGTCGACGATCTCGATGGCGTGCGAGACGCCGGCGCAGAAGCCGCGCGGGCTGGCGACCACGATCTCGCGCTCCATGGCGCGACGCTGCCACGTCGCCGTCCGGCTCACAAGTAGGCCGGCGGCGCGTGTAGGCAGCACTCAAGATGTCCGGGGGTATAAGCACTCAAGAATGTCCGCCTTAACCGGCTACCGGCTCGGGGATGGTGTCCCTGGAGCGAGCGGTGGCGAGAGAGGTGAAGGCGATGACCAGACGCGAAGTGATCCTGCGAGCGATCGCGCGGGAGCTCACGTGGGTGCAAGCAGCCGATATCTGCGGCATGAGCGCGCGCCAGATGCGGCGGCTCAAGCGCGAGGTGGAGCGCCGGGGATTCGATGCGGTGCTCGACCAGCGCGGGCGCACGCCGCGGCGGCAGCGCATTGCAGTGGCCACGCTGGAGGAGATCTGTCGGCTCAAGCGCGAGGAATACCCGGACTACAGCGTCCAGCACTTCTGGGAGCAGCTGAGCGCGAGGCACGGCGTGGCGGTGTCGTACACGTGGACGAAGCTGACGTTGCAGGCCGCCGGGTTGGCCCCGACAGGGGGGGCGCGGGGGAGGTATCGGCGGCGCCGTGAGCGGCGGGCGCTGCGCGGGCAGATGGTGCACTTGGATGCGTCGCGGCACGACTGGCTGCCCGGGCTGCCGCCGCAGGATCTGGTGGTGGCGCTCGACGATGCCGACAGCCGGATGCTCTACGCCGCGTTCGTGCCCGAAGAGGGGACCGCATCCACCTTCGCGGCCGTGGCGCACATCCTGCGCACCTATGGCCGCTTCGCCGAGCTCTACACCGACCGCGGCAGCCACTTCTGCCATACGCCCACGGCCGGGGGCGGCGCCACCACGGAGCATCAGGGCGAGGTGAGCCGGGCCCTGAAGGTGCTCGGCATTCGGCAGATTCTCGCCTACTCCCCGCAAGCGCGCGGCCGCAGTGAGCGCGCCTTCGGGACGGTGCAGGGCCGCTTGCCGGCCGAGCTCCGCCACGCCGGCATCACCAGCTATGCGGCGGCCAATCGCTATCTGGCCGAGGTGTTCGTCCCCGACTTCAACGCCCGCTTCACCGTCGCCCCGGCGCAGACCGGCAGTGCCTTCATTCCGGTGGTCGGAGTCGATCTCGAGTTGCTGCTGTCCGTACAGCATGCGCGCACGGTGCAAAACGACAGCACCGTGTCGTTCCGGCGCCTCGCCCTCCAACTCCCGCGCACCGGCGACCGAGCGCACTACGTCCGCTGCCCGGTGCTGGTGCACGAGTTTCCCGATGGGCGCTTCGGGGTGAGTTACCAAGGCCGGCTCCTCGCGCGCTACGAACCCGACGGCACCGCGCTCGCCACCCCGCCGCCGCGCGCCGCCACCCCCCGCCGCGGTGCCCGGCTCGGTTCCGGCCCGCACCGCCCACCCCGGCGCACCCCCACCGCCCCAGGCCGCCCCGCGTCCCTTCCGCGGGCCTGAATGGCATCCACGAACAGCGGACATTCTTCAAAGCTAATGACCCGGACTTTTCAAAGTGTCAGCGACAGTAGGCCGGCGGCGCGGCCTTGACCCGCTCGCCGCGCGGCCGTAGTGCGCGGCCATGAACGCGCGCGCGCCGCGGCGGCCCGCCCCCGCCGTCGGGTTGTGAGGAGCCGGGGTGCGTCTCGACCTCGGCGACTACTGCGTGCGCCCGTTCACCGCCGACGACGCGGCGGCGATCGCCCGCTACGCCAACAATCGGGCCGTGTGGATCACCCTGCGCGATCGCTTTCCGCACCCCTACACGCTGGCCGACGCGGCGGCGTTTCTCGCCGCCGCCACCGCCCAGCAACCGGCGGCCGACTTCGCCATCGCCAGCCAACGGGAGGCGATCGGCGGCATCGGCCTGCAGCGGCAGAGCGACGTCCACCGCCTGAGCGCCGAGATCGGCTACTGGCTCGGCGAGCCGTACTGGGGCCGCGGCATCGCGACCCGGGCGGTGCGCGCCGTCACCGAGTGGGCGTTCGCCACCAGCGCGCTCGAGCGGGTGTTCGCCTGCGTCTTCGCCACCAACCCGGCCTCGGCGCGCGTCCTGACCAACGCCGGCTACCAGTTCGAGGGGCGGCTGCGGCGCGCCGTGGTCAAGGACGGGCGGATCCTCGATCAGTTGGTCTACGCGGCGCTGCGGCCCTGATCGCATGCGGGTCATCGACTTCATCGGCATCGCGCTGGCGATGGGCGGCGTGCTGCTGCTCGTCAGCTCGCTGCTGAGCCGGATCGGCAACCGGATCGGATTGCCCGTCAGCCTGCTGTTTCTCGCCATCGGCATGGTGGCCGGCTCCGACGGGCCGGGCGGCATCTGGTTCGACCGCTTCGACATCGCCTATGCCTGCGGCACCGCGGCCCTGGTGATGATCCTGTTCGCCGGCGGTCTCAACACCCGCGTCCGCGACGTGCGGCTGGCCGTCGCGCCGGCGGCGGTCCTCGCCACGGTCGGCGTCGTCGGCATCGCGGCGCTGACCGCGGCCGGCGCCCACTGGCTCGGGCTCACCTGGCCGGAGGCGCTGTTGATCGGCGCCATCGTCTCCTCGACCGACGCGGCCGCGGTGTTCGCGGTGCTCGAGGGGGTGCCGCTGCGGCGGCGGGTCGCCCGCACCATCGAGTTGGAGAGCGGCCTCAACGATCCGGTGGCGGTGATCCTCACCACCGCGGCGACCCTGAACCTCGCCGGCGAAGCGCCGGCGGCGTGGACGCTCGCCACCGGCATCGTGCTGCAGCTCATCCTCGGTCTCGCGCTCGGCGTGTCGGTCGGCGCGCTCGGCCGCTGGTTGTTGCGCCACGTCCGCCTGTCCACGCCGGCGCTGCTGCCGACGGTGACCGTGGCGGTGGCGATGATCGCCTACGGGGTCGCCACCGAGCTCGGGGGCAGCGGCTTCCTCGCCGTCTACGTCGCCGGCATCGCGATCGGCAATGGGGACCTGCCGCACCAGGTGACGCTGCAGCGCTTCCACGAGTCCTTCGCCTGGCTCGCCCAGGTGGCGATGTTCCTCATGCTCGGTCTGCTGGTGTTTCCTTCCGAGCTGCCAACGGTCGCCGGCCTCGGGCTGCTGCTGGCCCTCTTCCTGGCGATCGTCGCCCGGCCGGTCGTCGTCGCCGTCTGCCTGCTGCCATTTCGCTTCCAGTGGCGCGAGATCCTCTGCATCGCCTGGTTGGGACTGCGCGGCGCGGTGCCCATCATCCTCGCCACGGTGCCGGTGCTGATGCTCGGCACGCCGCACGCCCCGGAGCGCGACCTGCTGGACGAGTTCGACCTGGTGTTCTTCGTCGTCGTCATCGGCTCGTTCATTCCCGGCATGACGGTGCGCTGGTTGCCGCGTCTGTTGCGCCTCGAGGAGCCGGTCGCGCCCGAGCCGGCGGCGTCGATCGACATCACCACCAGCGCCCCGATGCGCGAGGCGCAGCGGACGTTCTTCATCGCGCCGTCGTCGCCGGCGGCCGATCGCACCCTGAGCGAGCTGCCGCTGCCGCAGGACGTCACCGTCATGCTGATCGTCCGCGGCAGCGAGCTGATCGCGCCGCGCGGCACCACCCGCCTGAACGTCGGCGACCATGCCTTCGTCCTCTGCGCCCCGCACCGCCTCGCCGCGGTGGCGCGCATCTTCGAAGCCTAGGCCAGTCCAGCCGGGCGCGACGCGCGGGCCTCAGAACGTCCAGCGCACCGGCACCCGGGGATCCGGGTGGTAGGCGCAGAAGGCGCCGGTGCGGATGGTGGTATCGAAATAGAGGCCGAGGTCGCGATTGGCGGCGGCGATGCGGCGGATGGCGGAGCGGATCGCCCGCGTCACGTTGAGACGGGCGCGCTCGGCGCGGGTCGATCCCGGCCGCGCCCGGCCGTGCAGCCCGACGGCGCGCGCCAGCTCGCGCGACAGGAAGTCGATCTCGCGCCGCACCGCCTCGGCGCGCGCCGGATCGTTGAAGCGCTCCGCCTCGGCGAGCTGCTCGCGCAGGTCGCCGAGTTGGCTGCGATAGGCGGCGCGCGCCTGCTCGTCGAGCAGCGCGTGCGCGCCGGCCGCCTCGTCGACGGCGAGCCCCGCCTGCCGCGCCGCGGCCTCCTCCGTGCCGCCGGTTTCGACCGCCACGCCCTGCTCGGCGCCGGCGAGGAGCAGGGCGTGCACTTCGGCGCTCGGCTGTTGGAGGAGCGCGGCGAGGTAGCGCAGGCCGCTGGTGTCGCGCAGGCGGACGACGTCGCCGCCGATGCCGACGGTCCAGTACTCGCCCTCGCGGCGGAACTGGCCGTCCTGCGGCCCCGGCGGGCGGGCGGCGGGGCGCGCCCCGGCCTTGACCGGGAAGCGGAGCACGCGGCCGTTGGACCCATCACGCCCGGACGCCGGCCCGCCGCGGCCGCTCTCGGCCGCGGCGGCAACGGCGCCGCTGAGCGCCTCGCGCTGCGGCACCTCCAGGCGTTCGAGCGCCGTCAGGCGGCGGCTGATCAGCTCCATGCCCAGGCGCTCGGCGGCGGCGCGGGCGCGGCGCAGCAGCGGGTCGGCACGCGCCGTCTCGCCGCGCGCCCACAGGGCGGCGCCGTAGTCGCACTCGATGGCCGCCAGCCAGGCCGGCCCCTGGGCCCGCGTCGCCTCCTCGATGGCGTGGCGGAAGTGGCGCTCGGCGTCGTCCCACTGACCGAGGTGGGCGGCGAGGGTGCCGAGCGGGTGGGAGGCGGGACCGAAGATGACGTGCGGCCCGAGGCCCATGTTGCGGCCGGCGAACGGCAGCAACCCGCGGTAGAGGATGGCGGCGCGGCGGCCGTCGGCGAGCGCCAGCGCCAGCTCGGCGAGGTAGGGCAACAGCGGGTGCCAGACGTTGCGCCGCTGCAGGGCGACGAAATCGTCCGCCGCCAGCAGCTCGTACTCGCGGCGCGCGTCGGCCGCGCGCCCCAGATCGGCGTAGAGCACCGCCAGCAGGCAGCGCGCCGCCGGGATCGTCGGCGCCTGCTCGGCCCACAGGCGCGCCGTCGGCTCGATCTCCGCCAGGCGGCCCTGGGCGCGGCGGGCGACGAACACCTGGATGCCGGCGCTCATGAACGCGGCGCGATCGCCGATGCGCTGCCCGAACGCGAGCACCCGTTCGCTGTGGCTCACCACCTCCTCGAACTTGCCGGCCCAGAGCAGGCGCAGGCCGCGCAGGGCGCTGGCGAAACCGAGGAACTTGGGCGCTTGGCGCGCCTCGGCGAGGCGCGCGTAGGTCTCGTACTCGCGGTCGAAGCCGGTGACGTCGCCGACCTCCCACAGATCCATCAGCCGCCACGTGCGGCCCTGCAAGGCCGTCTCGGGCTCGCCGATCCGATCGGCGAGCCGCACCGCCTCGTCGGCCAGGGCCAGCCGTTCCTCCACTTCGGCGGAGTCCCAGGCGGCGAAGTGGCGGGCGTTGAGAACGTACGCCAGCGTCGCCAGGTCGGGGAGCCGGCGGGCCGCCGCGACCGCCGCCTGGCTGAGCGTCTCGCGGCGTTCGGCATCGGCGGAGAAGTGCAGTTCGACCGCCAGGCGGACGGCGACGCGCGGCCACAGTGGATCGGACTCCGGCAGTCCGCGCAGCGCCTCCTCGAGCAGAGCGACGTTCTCCGCGTCGACGACGCCGCGCGGCAGCCCGAAACCGAGCCCGGCGACGCCGAGGGCGGCGCGCGCCACCTCCTGCGCGCGGCCGAGCCGGCGCGCCTGCTCGGCGGCGGCGTGGAACGTCGCCCTGGCGCTGTCGTTGGCCCACGCCGCGGCCTGCATTTCCCCGAGCTGCAGTCGCAGCTCGAGCGCCGCCCCGGCATCGGGCGCGGCGAGCAGGGCGTGCGCCTGCAGCGCCCGCTCGAGATGGCGCACCGCGGCCTCGTAGGCGAGCATGTCGCCGGCGCGCGCGGCGGCGCGCACGTCGTAGGCGATCGCCTTCGCCGCCGCCTCGCTGGAGGCGGCGTGGGCGAAGTGATGGGCGAGCTCGTCGAGGTGCGGACCCAGGTCGGCGGCGTGCAGCCGTTCCAGCGCCTCGCCGACCCGTTGGTGCCAGGTCATGCGGGCGTCGCTCGACATCGCCTCGTAGAGCGCTTCGCGGGTGAGCGCGTGGGCGAAGCCGTAGCGCGGCACGGCGCCGCGCCGGCGGACGATCACCGCGGCGGCCTCGGCGGCGGCGAGCGCCTCGACGACGGCGCCGCCCTCGTCCTCGAGCGTCGCCCGCAGGGTGGCGAGATCGAACTCGCGGCCGATCACCGCCGCCGCTTCCAGGACGCGGACGCAGGCCGGCGGCAACGGCCGCAGGCGTTCGTGGATGGTGGCGCGGATGCTGCCCGGCAGGCGCAGGGTCAGCGTCGCCGGCAGGCGGCCGCCGCCCTCCGCCAGCAACAGGCGGACGATCTCGTCGACGAAGAACGGATTGCCGTCGGTCAGCGCGTGCAGGTGCTCGACCAGGCCGGGCGCCGGCTCGACGCCGGCGGCGGCGCGCACGAAGCGCGCCGTCTCGTCGCGAGCCCAACCGGCGAGGGGCAGGCGCACGCCGGCGCGGCCGATGCCGCCCAGCAGCCGGCTGTGGTCGGACTCCGGCGCGCCGCCGCCCTCGCGGCAGGTGCCGATGACGAGCAGGCGCGCGCCGTCCAGATCGCGAGCGACGAAGCTGAGCAGCCGCAGCGACGCGTCGTCCGCCGCCTGCAGGTCGTCGAGCAGCAGGACCAGCGGCATCGTCTCCGCCACCTGGCGGAGGAAGCGGGCGATGGCGTCGAAGAGCGGAAAGCGCGCGTGCTCGCTGTCGAGCCCCGGGGCCGCCGCCGGGCACGGCACCTCGGGCAGGCGCTCGCGCAGCTCCGGCAGCAGATGCGCGATCAGATCGGCGCGGGCGCCGAGCGCAGCGCGCAGGCGCGCGTCGTCGAGGCCGCGGGTGACGTGGCGCAGCAGCACGGTCCAGGGCCAGAACGCCGGCGCGCCCTCCCCCTCCCAGCAGCGCGCCCAGGAAACGCGCGCCGCGCCGGGATCGGTGCCGATCTGCAACTCGGTCGCCAGGCGCGTCTTGCCGATGCCGGCCTCGCCGACGATGAGGAACAGGCGGCCCCGCCCCTCGATCGCGTCGCGCAGACCGGCCTGCAATTCCGCCAACTCCCGCTCACGGCCGACGAACGCGCGACCCGAGGCGCCCGGCGTGGGCTCCAGATGACTGTTCACGCCGCCCGCGCCCTCCACCTGGCGATCCGCGTGCCGACGTTCCGCGCGCGGCCTCCCTCTCGCATCGTCCGAGCCCTACCGCAGCGAAACATTGAAGGCTACTCTACGGGCGTGGCCCTCGACATGACGGACGTCACATCGATTCCCGCTCCCTCGCGCCGGCTGTTGCTGCTCGAGGGGCGAGCGCTGCTCGAGCTGGCGGCGCTGCTGCCGGCCTACCCGGTGCTGCGCCGCGCCCCGGCCGGCGACGGCCATGCGGTGCTCGTCCTGCCCGGCCTGATGGCGAGCGACTTCTCCACCCGCGCGTTGCGCCGCTTCCTGCGCGACAAGGGGTACCAGGCGCACGGCTGGAAGCAGGGCCGCAACCTGGGGCCATCAGAGGCGCTGATCGCGGCCATGGTCCAGCGGCTGACGGACGTCCACCGCCGCAGCGGCCGCCGCGTCAGTCTCATCGGCTGGAGCCTGGGCGGCATCTACGCCCGCGAGCTGGCGCGCGCCATGCCGGACCTGGTGCGGCAGGTGATCACCCTCGCCAGCCCCTTCCGCGACCTCGACGCGGTGAACGTGCCGCGCTTTCTCCAGGGCCGGGCGCGCCGCCGCAACCCGGTGGGCGACGATGCCCTGGTGCGCGCCCGCCTGCGGGCGCCGCTGCCGGTGCCGACGACGGCGATCTTCAGCCACAGCGACGGCATCACCGCCGGCGAGAGCTGTCGCGCCGACGCCGCGCCGCGCACCGAGAACCTCGAGGTCGAGAGCAGCCATCTCGGCATCGGCCACCACCCGGTGGTGCTGCTGACCATCGCCGACCGGCTGGCGCAGCCGGAAGGGTCCTGGCGCCCCTTCGTACCGCCGCGCGGCTGGCGCTTCCCGCTGGTGCCGCGGGTCGTCGCGTAGCCCCGCCGTCGCGTCAGCGGACGCGCCGCAGGTGCTCCGTGATCGCCTGCAGCCAGGCGGCGGGGTTCTCGATCTGCGGGCTGTGCGCCGCGTCGGGGATGCGCACCAGGCGGGCGCCGGGGATGCCGGCCGCCAGCTCGTGCGCCGGCGCCAGGAACCCGGCGTCCTGCTCGCCGACGAGGACCGTCGTCGGGCAGTCGATCTCGCCGAGGCGATCGGTGAGGGGCTGCTGATCCAGCAGTTCCAGGGTGAGCACCGCGAACGCCTCGGGATCCATCGCCGTGAAGCGGCGGTGGCGGCGCTCCCAGTAGGCCTCGCCCCACTCGGCTGCGAGCCGGCGCTCGGCGGCTGGGCGGTCGGGCTCGTCGCCGGCGCGGGCGCGCAGCAGGGCCGCCAGGGTCGCCATGCCGTCCGAACGCGCGATCGCGCCGGCGGCGGCGAACGCGGCCCGCGGCATGCGGTCGGGGGCGCGCGCCGCGGTATCCATCAGCACCAGCGAGGCGACCCGCTGCGGATGGGCGAGCGCGAAGCGCAGGGCGATCATGCCGCCCATCGAGTGTCCGAGCAGATCGCAGCGGCCGATGCCGCGCGCCGCGAGCAGGCCGGCGAGGTCGTCGACGAGCTGCGCGAACGAGTAGCCCCCCGGATCGCCGGTGTTGGTCGAATCGCCGTGGCCGCGATGGTCGTAGATGACGGTGCGCCCGAGCGCGACCAGCGCCGGCAGACGCTCGCGGAAGTCGTCGCGGAATCCGGTCAGACCGTGCACGAGCACCAGCGGGCGATCGCCGGCGCCGAGGTCCTCGTAGGCGAGCTCGACTCCATTGACGGTGACGGCGGGCATGGGCGCACTGTACCGGGCCCCACCCGCGGCCGCCATCGCATCTTGCCTCGCGCCCGGCCGACTGCGAGGGTCGGCGCGCGGCGATGGCGATCTTCCTCATCCGACACGGCGAGACGGCGCTGAACGCGGCGCGCGTCGTGCAGACGCCGGAGACGCCGTTGAGCGCGCGCGGGCTGGCGCAGGCCGACGCGCTGGCGCGGCGGCTGGCCGGCGAGGGCGTGACGGCCATCCTGTCGAGCGATCTGCCGCGCGCGGTGATGACGGCGGAGAAGATCCGCCAGGCCTGCGGCGCGCCGCTCACCCTCGATGCGAGCCTGCAGGAGCGGAACTTCGGCGACGCCCGCGGCCAGCCCTACAGCGCGCTGGGCGTGGACATCCTCTCCTCGACCTACGAGCCGCCGGGCGGCGAGTCGTGGACGGCGTTTCGCGCCCGGGTCGAGACCGCCTGGACGCGCATCGTCGCCGCGCACGCGGCGACCGGCGGCAACCTGGCGGTCGTCACCCACGGCCTCGTCTGCCACGTGCTCGCCGACCGTCACCTGCAGCTCGCCGCCGAGACGCCGCGCGGCGCCTGGCACAACGCCTCGTTGACCGTCGTCGACGCCGCGCCGCCGTGGACCGTCCGCGTGCTCAACTGCACGCGCCATCTCGATCAGCCCTGAGGGGCGCGGGCGGCGCGCCGCCGGCGCTCGCGCTGGGCGCGCGCCCGGCTGGCGGCCCAGGAGCAGATCGGGCAGCGGGAGAAGTCGTGGCCGCGCGCCGGACAGTGCTGGCGCCCGAAGTAGATCATCTGCAGGTGCAGGCGATTCCACGCGGCGGGCGGGAAGAGACGGGTGAGGTCGCGCTCGGTGCGCTCGACGCTGCTGCCGTTCGACAGCCCCCAGCGCGCCGCCAGGCGGTGGATGTGGGTGTCGACCGGGAACGCCGGCTGGCCGAACGCCTGCGACATCACGACGCTGGCGGTCTTGTGGCCGACGCCCGGCAGCGCTTCGAGGGCGGCGAAATCCTGCGGCACGCGGCCGCCGTGTCGCGCCACCAGTTGCTCCGCCAGGGCCTTCAGATTCTTCGCCTTCGACGGCGCCAGGCCGCAGGAACGGATCAGGCCGAGGATCTCGTCCACCGACAGCCGCGCCATGGCGCGCGGCGTCGGCGCCCGCGCGAACAGCGCCGGCGTGACCAGATTGACCCGGGCGTCCGTGCACTGCGCCGACAGCACCACCGCCACCAGCAGGGTGAAGGCGTCCCGGTGGTCGAGCGGGATCGGCACCTCCGGATAGAGCTGGTCGAGGATGGCGCTGATGCGTCGGGCCTTGTCGGCGCGGGTCATCTCGACGGCCACTACCACGTTGGGAGAGGGCGGCGCAGCGTGCCCGCCGCGCACCGTTGCGACGATCAGGGCGCGGCCCGACGCTTGCTTGACATCATCGGGACCCCCGCTATCGTCGAGGCGCCATGGCGGTGACACGCACCCGGCGACGCCGGTTTCTCGCGGTGCGCCGCCTCCTGCTCGGCGCGATCGCGGTCGCCGGGTTCGTCGCGGTGGCGGTGGGGGTGTTCGTCTACCGGCAGTTCATGGAGACCCTGCCGCCGATCCAGGCGGCGGTCGACTACCAGCCGCCGACGACCACCCAGATCTTCGCCGCCGACGGGTCGCTGATCGGCGAGTTCTACTCGCAGAAGCGCTACCTCGTCCCGCTCGACCGCATCCCGCTCTACGTCCGTCAGGCCTTCATCTCGGCCGAGGACGATTCCTTCTACGAGCACCGCGGCGTCGACGCCAACGGCATCCTGCGCGCCTTCGTCAACAACCTCGTCGCCGGCGGCAAGGTGCAGGGCGGCAGCACCATCACCCAGCAGGTGGTGAAGACGGTGTTGCTGACGCCGCAGAAGAGCTACGAGCGCAAGCTGAAGGAGATGATCCTCTCGACCCGCCTCGAGCGCGAGGTGTCGAAGGACGACATCCTCGCCCTCTACCTGAACCACATCTACCTCGGCAGCGGCGCCTACGGCGTCGCCGCCGCCGCCGACGAGTACTTCGGCAAGGACATCGGCGACGTCACGCTGGCCGAGGCGGCGCTGCTCGCCGGCCTGCCGCAGGCGCCCAGCCGCTACTCCCCGTACCGCCACTGGCCGGACGCCAAGGCGCGCCAGCGCTACGTGCTCAACCGCATGTACGAGGAGGGCTACATCGATCGCGAGACGCGCGACGCGGCGATCATCGAGCCGATCGCGCTGTCGAGTCGCAAGGGCAGCTTCCAGGCCGCGCCGTACTTCGTCGAGCACATCCGCCGCCTGCTCGAGGAGCAATACGGGCGGACGGTGCTCTACGAGCTCGGGCTGCGGGTGAAGACGACGCTCGACCTGCGCATGCAGAACGAGGCGGAGGGCGCGCTGCGGCGCGGCATCGAGCGGCTGACCGCCGAGCACGACAGCTATCACGGCGCCTACCGCGCGATGTCGCACGAGGAGCGCAACACCTACCTGCGCCTGCAGACGGCGGCGTTCCGCGGCATGGAACGCCCGGAGGCGGGCTTCAGCTACGAGGCGCTGGTCTCCAGCGTGCGCGGCAGCAGCGCCCGGGTGCAGGTCGGACCGTTCGCCGGGGATCTCGTGCTGCCGACCTCGCCCACCGGCAAGCAGGCGAAGCTGGGGTTGATGGACCTCGTGCGCGCCCGGCCGATCGAGGAGGACGACGGCGGCGACGGCAAGCTGCGCTTCGAGTACGATGCGAGCCCGCTGCTCGAGGGCGCGTTGATCGCCATGGAGCCGGGCACCGGGTACGTGCGCGCCCTGGTGGGCGGCTACGATTTCGATCGCAGCCACTTCAACCGCGCCATCCAGGCGCGTCGGCAGCCGGGCTCGGCGTTCAAGCCGCTGGTCTACGCGGCGGCGCTCGATCGCAACTTCACCCCGGCGTCGGTGATCGTCGACGAGCCGATCTCCTACAAGGACAACGGCCGGATCTGGTCACCGCAGAACTTCGACCGGAAGTACTACGGGCCGACGTCGCTGCGCGAGGCGCTGACCAAGTCGCGCAACGTCGTCACCGTGCGCCTCGCCGAACGCATCGGGCTCAACTACCTCACCGGCTATCTGCCGCGTTTCGGCCTGCCGGGACCGATTCCGCGCAACTTGTCGATCTCCCTCGGCACGCTCGAGGTGACCCCGCTGCAGTTGGCGGTCGCCTACAGCACCTTCGCCAACCAGGGGCAGCGGCCCGTCCCGATCATGATCAGCGAGATCACCGACGCCGAGGGCCAGGTGTTGGCGCGCAACGAGCCGGACCTGACGCAGGTGCTGCCGCCGACCACCGCCTACCAGATGACCAGCATGCTGCAGGACGTGGTGCGCCGCGGCACCGGCACCGCGGCCCAGGGGCTGAGCCAACCGACGGCCGGCAAGACCGGCACCACCAACGATCTCGAGGACGCGTGGTTCGTCGGCTACACGCCGCAGTTGCTCGCCGTGGTCTGGATCGGCTTCGACAACAAGCGGCCGCTCGGCCCCAAGTCCACCGGCGGCCACGTCTCGGCGCCGATCTGGAAGGACTTCATGGCGGCCGCCCTGAAGGACGTCCCAGAGGGCCAGTTCCCGGTGCCGAACGGGCTGAAGTGCGTGAACATCGATCCGCAGACCGGCACCCGTGCCGGTGCCGGCGGCGCGCCGTACCTGGAGTGCTTCCGCGAGGGCAGCGAGCCGCAGCCGGGTGCCGTGCCGGCGGTGCCGCCGGTGCAGATGGCGAACGACGGCGGAGCCACCCGCCAACCGTCGACGCTCGAGTTCATGCGGAAGGACTACTGAGCGCCCGGACCGCGCCGGCGCGCGGTCCACGCCTACAGCGCGCGCCAGTGGTCGCCGTGCTGGCG